>JAGOHA010000104.1 GCA_017996395.1 Acidobacteriota bacterium
CGTCCGGCGGTTCCTCCCGGCGGGCGGGCGGCGGCGCGGCCTGACCCCCGTACCGGGCGTAGGCGCTGATGATGAGCTGGACCAGGGAATGGCGGACCACGTCGCGCTCGTCGAAATAGCAGAAGCGGATCCCCTCGATCTCGCGGAGGATCTCGCGGGCCTGGATCAGGCCGGAGATCTTGCCGTTGGGCAGGTCCACCTGGGTGATGTCGCCGGTGACCACGACTTTGGAATTGATCCCGATGCGCGTCAGGAACATTTTCATCTGTTCCGGCGTGGTGTTCTGCGCCTCGTCGAGGATGATGAACGAATCGCTCAAGGTCCGTCCGCGCATGAAGGCCAGCGGCGCGATCTCGATGACCTCCCGCTCCAGGAGCTTCTGCACCCGCTCGTAGTCCAGCATGTGGTACAGGGCGTCGTAGAGGGGCCGCAGGTAGGGGTTGACCTTCTCCTGCATGTCGCCGGGGAGGAACCCGAGCTTCTCGCCCGCCTCCACCGCCGGCCGGGTGAGGATGATCCGGGCGACGCGCTTGTCCAGCAGCAGGTTCACCGCGGCGGCCACGGCGAGAAACGTCTTGCCGGTGCCCGCCGGGCCGATGGCGAACACCAGGTCCTGCCTGTAGATCTCCTCGACGTAGGCGCTCTGGTTGCGGCTCTTGGGGCAGATCTTGCGATGGCCGGCCTGGATCACCCGCGAGCTCGGGAAGAAGTCTTTGAGGCTCAGGGCGGTGTTCTCGGCGATCTCACGGAAGGCGCGGCGGATCATGTCCCGGTCGGGGGCGCCGCCGTCGGCGTAGAGGCGGGCGAAATCCTCGAGGATGCCGCGGACCACGGCGGTGTCGTCGGCGGCGCCTTCGAGCTGGAGCTGGTGGCCGCGGATGTAGATGTCCACGTTGAACAGCGATTCCAGGAGTTTAAGGCTTTCCTTCTGCTTGTCGAACAGAAACTCGAGGCTCTTGGGATCCAGCACCAGTTGGACCAATACACCGTCCTCCCGCCCGTCGATCGCCCGCTATCTTAATGAATGGCGGGGCGTCCGTCAATACGGTTGCGCCGGGCGGGGCGGGATTGCTATAGTGGACGGCCGCGGACGGCGGACAGGAGGCGCGCATGGAACAGGCATGGCTGGCGGCGGCGCGGGAGGCGGCCAGGGCGGCTGGAAACGTCCTCATGCGACACTTCGGCCGCACCCTCGACGTCCGGAAGAAGGGGGCCATCGACCTCGTGACCCAGGCCGACCTGCAAGCCGAGACGGCCGTGCTGGACCGGCTGCGGACGGCGTTCCCCGGCCACGGTTTCCTGCTGGAGGAGTCCGGGGCGCGCGCCGGCAGCGGCGAGTACACCTGGGTGATCGACCCGCTGGACGGCACCACCAATTTCGTCCACGGCTACCCGCCGTTCGGCGTGTCGGTGGGCCTGGTGCGGGGGGAAGAGCCCCTGCTCGGCGTGGTCTACGCCCCGGCCCTGGGGGAGGAATTCTGGGCGGTGCGGGGCGGCGGCGCCTGGCTCAACGGCGCGCCCATCCGCGTTTCGGCATGCGCCAGCCTGCGCGAGGCGATGCTCGCCACGGGATTCCCCTACGACGCCCACACCGCCGACGACATCGTGCCGCTGTTCGCCGCGTTCCTGCGGCAAGCCCAGGCCATCCGGCGCGACGGCTCGGCGGCGCTGGATCTCTGCTACGCGGCCATGGGCCGCTTCGACGGTTTCTGGGAGCGGCGGCTCCGGCCGTGGGACACGGCGGCGGGCGCCGCGATCCTGGCCGAGGCCGGCGGCCGGCTGAGCCGGTTCGACGGCGGACCCTTCTCCATCCACTTTCCGGAGATCGTGGCCTCCAACGGCCGGATCCACGCGCAGATGCTGGCGGTGACCGGCGGCGATCAGTCGCCGGCCAGCTTCATGAAGGCGTAGTGGGGGAGCCGGTCGGCGAAACCCAAGCGGCGGTACCAGTCATAGGCCCGGGTGTTGTCCCGCGAGACCGTGAGGCTGAGGCCGACGCCGGGATGGCGTTTGGCCAGCGCATTGACCACGGCGCCCACGAGCACCCGCCCGATCCCCAGGCCCTGGTGCCGGGGGTGGACGAACACCTGCGAGACGAAGAACGACCCCTTCGAAATCCGGGAGACGACGATGGCGCCCGCCGGTGTGTCGCGCACCGCCGCCATCAGGCTGAGCGAGGTCTCGCAGGGACCGCACCCGCCGCGGAGCACCAGCGCCTGGATGAGGCGCGCGCAGCCGTCGAAGCTCAGGTACAGCGAGGACGTCCGCGCGTCCACGTGGCCGCGGTAGGCGTGGGTCATCACCAGCGCCAGGTCGTCGAGCATGCCCTCGGGGATGGGGCGGAGGGTGAGGTCCGCCGGACCCGGCGGGAGCGGACGCTCCGCCGGCGCCTCCAGCCGGAGGAACCGCCGCTCGAGAAACTGGAAGCCGCTCGCGCGCAGCAGCGGTCCGGCCGACCGCTCGGGGCCGGGGAACAGGATCTGCCCCTCGATGGACCGCGCCAGCGGCTGGCGGGCCAGTTCCTGGAAGACGCGCTGGAGCACCAGCCGCGGCCAATCGCCGTCCCGGAACTCGGGGAGGAAGTAGAGGCCGCCCACCAACGCCCGCTGGTCGCGGAAGAGGTAATAGGCGTAGCCGACACCGTGGTCGCCCACCGCCACCGCCACGCCGGGGAGCACCCGGTTGTCGAGCATGTAGCGCAGCGAGGCCAGCGCCGGCTCGAAGTCCCAGTCGAGGCACGCGGCCCACTCCGCCCGCTCCGCCTCCAGGACGGGCGCCAGCTGGGCCGACCCGATTTCGAACAGCGGGACCAGGCGGGGGAGGCTACTGGAAGAACTCATTCATGTAGTCCTGCAGCTCGGTCAGGTCCTTGATCCGGCGATGGGCCTCGAATTCCATGGGCACCGCCTTGTCGCGGAACTCGCCGGTGAGCACCCGCACCGTGAGGTAACCGGCCTTCTTGGCGCCGAGGAAATCGGTGAGCGGGTTGTCGCCGACGAAGACGAGGTCGCGGGGGTTGCAGCCGATCACCCGGGCCATGAGGGTGAAGCAGAAGGCGTTGGGCTTCCACTTCGCCTCCTCGAACTTGTGGGTGAAGATGGTGTGCTTGAAGTACTTCTGGATGCGCAGCGCCTTGATCTTCTTATCCTGGACGCCGGGGTCGCCGTCGGTGAGCAGGCCCAGGACGTAGGTGTCGCCCAGCGTCTGGAGCGTCTTGCGGTAGGCGGGGTAGAGGGCGATGTTGGGGCGGTGCTCGCGGAACACCGAGATCATCTCGATGATGGCCGCCGGTTCCAGGGAGAAGTAGGAGACCAGGTTGGACAGCACCTCCCGCTCGCCGTAACGGGAGTACAGGATCTTCATGTAGGCGAACGACTCCTGCGGGTCGATGCCGTATTTGCCACCGGCGTAGCGGGCCACATCCCAGAAGCCGCTCTCGAGGTACTCCTGGAAGGGGTACAGCGTGTCGTCCAGATCGAAGATGATCCCTTTAATCATGCTGGGCGGCGTGGTCCTGGAGGCACTTCAGCAGCGCTTCCTGGTGGCGGGGATCCAGGTTGACGAACTTGATCCCGATGCTGTAGCCGCTCTGGGGGCTGAGCTCATGGCAGTGCACCACCTCGCCCAGCACCCGCAGCGGTTGGGAATTGCCGCCCGGAAGTTTGTCCGCGTCGGGCAGGCAACGGACCCAGTCCTTGAGCTCAATCTCCAGCTTGAGCATGGTGCCCAGGCTCAGGTGGTAGGCGGATTCGAACAGGATGCCGCCGGGGGAGATGTTGGTGTAGAAGGAGGCGTCGTCGGAAATCAGGCTTTTGGGCAGATGCATCTCCCGGAACTTAATGAGTCCCTTGCGGGGGATGCGGACAAATTGACGTCTTTCTTTCATGGTTGCCTGCCAGTCCGGGATTGGGTTCCGTCCGCCGTGATCAGAACAGATGGGTCTTCGCCGGCGATCCCCCGGCGGTCTCCTCGCACGCCTCCTGGTAGCCCTTCGTGGTGAAGTAGACGAGGTCGTCGAAGAACCCGGCCAGCGTGTCGTGGAGCTGCATCTCCAGGTAGAGCTGCGCCGACGATTCCGGGACGACGTGCTTTTGCAGCACGCTGAGCATCTTCATCTTGCAGAGGATCAGCGCGAAGAGCAGATCGGCCAGCGGCACGCCCTCGAAATAACGGACCTTGCCGAACTTGAGGTAGATGGTCCGGAGCTCGCCCTCGGCCCCCTCCTGGAGGGCTTTGCCCAGATTCTTGAAGATGCCCTCGATGCGTTTCTTGAGCTCGGCGCGGTCCATGGTGTGGTAGTAAGCCGTCCGCGGATGGGTCAGGATGGTGTCGACAATGCGCGTGATGATCTCCTCGGAGTGCGCAAGGATCGCATCGATGAGGTTTTTGCTCAGCATAGGGTCCTCGGATCGCCGGATGGTTGGTGCAATGGTAAGCTCATTATACAAACCCGCCGCCGGCTTTGCAAACCGCTTTTCGGTCGTCCTCGAACGGGGGCTCGTGATTGTCGTCGCGACTCGGAGCCGGAGGCCCGGGATTTGTTCCAGAATCCGGGACACCGAAACTCGGAGATCGGACAGGGGAGCCGGTGCGGACTGCTTCATGGCTCGGGACACTCGGGCTGCGGGCGGGTGGGCAGGGGCATGGGGTCCGGGATCCGCCCGGGTTGTACGGGATGAGATGTTGAACGGTGGCGCGCGTCATCCATCACGGTTCACCATTCACTGTTTACTGTTCACGGTTCGCGCCATACGATCGTCATCCATCATTCAATCGGGTTGATGCCCCACGGCGGATCTGGGGTACAATAGGCGGCAACAATCACCCGGCAGGAGGGACTGATGGCCGCAGACGATCTGGAGGCTTTGAAGGCGGAGTTGGAACGGGTCAAGGCGGAAAACGAAGCCCTGAAGAAACAGCGGGCGCCGCGCGCGATTTCGTTCAAGGTGAGCGCCAAGGGCGCCGTGTCGGTGTACGGGCTGGGCCGCTTCCCGGTGACGCTCTACAAGGAGCAGTGGCTCAGGCTCCTCGAACTGGCCGGGGATCTCCGCAAGTTCATCGCGGCCCACGAGTCCGAGCTCAAGACCCGGGAGTGACCGCCCGCCGACAGGAGCGTCACCGTACCGCGCGTTCGATGAACGCGCGCCGACGACCCGGATTCTCCTGCAGTGCGCCAGTGGAACCCGCCGCCGGAGGCCGCGCGGTGTGATGCCCGCGGCCTGCCGTTCACTGTTTCCGGTTTACCGTTCACTTTTCCACACCGCCGCGGCGCGGGCGGCGAGGTGGGCCAGATGGCGGGGGCCGCGGATCTCGCCCGCCAGCCGCAGCAGTGTGCCCGGCCGTGCATAGAACTGCAGGAACGCCCGCCGCTGCAGCCGCACCAGCTCGCCGCGGGGCAGGCCGCCGGGGACCTGGAACGCCTCGGTGGTGAGGAAGCCCTCCCAGGGGATGCCATCCAGGCCGTGCGCGGCGGCCAGCTCGTCGAAATAAACCGTGCCGGGGAGCGGCAGGAAGGTGCTGAACTGGGCGCGGTCCAGCGCCAGCTCCCGGGCGAAGCGGATGGTCATTTCGATCTCCGCGGCGGTCTCGGTGGGAAAACCGATGATGAAAAAGCCCGTCGTTTTGATCCCCGCTTCGCGGATCCAGGCCACCCGCTCGCGGATGCCGTCGGGCTCCAGCCCCTTGCGGATCATCGCCAGCACCCGGGGCGCGCCCGACTCGATGCCGAGTGACAGCGAGTAGCAGCCGGCGCGGCGCATGAGGCGCAGCAGCTCCGGGTCCAGCGAGTCCAGTCGGACGCCGTTGGGACAGCACCACGGCAGCGCGCCGCCCCGGCGCAGCAGCCCCTCGCAGAATCCCTCCACGAACTCCCGCCGGAACGTGAAGTTGTCGTCCTCGATGTGCAGCTCGCGGACGCCGTGGTGGTCGGCGAGCAGCGCCACCTCCGCGAGCACGCTCTCGAGCGACCGCTGACGGATCCGCCGGCCGCTGACGCTGCGCGCGGCGCAGAACGTGCACGGGTACGGACAGCCGCGGCTGGTGACGATGGGCGCCGAAGGCTGGCGGCGGACGAACGCGCCGTGAGGCGCCAGCACCGGGATCTCGGGGCGCAACAGGTCCCAGGCCGGCAGGCCCAGGGCATCCAGGTCGGGCTCGAAGCGGGGCGGGTTGGCGCGGACCGCCCCCTCGCTCCGCCAAGCCAGGCCGGGGATCGCCGCCGGATCGATACCGCCGACCTCCAGGCCGTCGGCCAGTTGCGCCAGTCCCGCCTCGGCCTCGCCGGCAAAGGCGTAGTCGATCTCGGGGATGTAGCCGAAGAGGTGGTCCGGCAGGCAACTGGGATGGGGACCCCCTAGAACCAGGGTCGCTTCCGGCAGCGCGGCGCGCAGGGCGCGACATAGCCCGCGCAGCACGGGGATGTCGGCGGTGAAGGCGCTCAGGCCCACGAGCCGGGGCGCCCACCCGGCGGCCAGGGCCAGCAACTCCCGCTCGCCGAGGCTCTCGCGGGGGCAGTCGGCGATGCGCACGGCGTGGCCCCGCCGCCGGAGCGCCGCCGCCAGGTAGCCGAGGCCCAGGTGGGGGATCCGGGTGGGAAAGTCGCTGTACGGTTTGACCAGGAGTACGTTCATGCCGCTCCGTGCGGGGGCCGGGCCCTTCGTTCTCCGCATTGTAGCGGGGCGTCGCGGCGGAATCAATGCGAAGTGGCGGCCGCCGGTTTCGAACACCCGGCGACTCATCCGTTATTAATGAGTGGGGAGGTGCCCATGACGTCGGGGCGAAAACTGGCGGGGCTGGTGCGGGATCTGGCGACGCTCTGCCCCTGCCGTCTCGAGCAGGACGGGGTGCCGCTCACTCCGGATCTGCCGGCAGGGGTGTGCCGGTGCGAACTGGACGCGCGGGGGACGCCCTGGCTGGCCGTGGCCGGCTGGCCGGAGCCGCTCCGGGTGCTGGGATTCGGTTGCGACGGCCCGGAGCAGGTGGCGCTGGCCGGGGCGCCGGGCCTGGCGCTGCGCTTCCTCGGCGAGGCGGAGGGCGCACCGCCCGAGGGCCTGTCGCCGGACGCCAGCCGGCGCTTCTACGACCTGCGGCTGGCGGCGCTGCTGGCCCGCCGGCCGCCGCGGGGGCTGGCGCTGGAGTCCGTCGCTTCCGGCCCCGACGCGCGGCAGCGCGTCTCCGGACTTTTCGCCCGGCTGGTGTTCCGGTGTCCGGGCGGATTCGCGGCGGGTCTCGGCCTCTACCCGTTCCAGGGCGCCGGCGCGGGGAGCGCGTTCCTCACGGCGGCCCTCGTCTGGTTCGAGCACTGCCGCGGCACCCGGCGGCGGTTCGACCGGACACTGGCCCTGTGCCTCCACGGCGACGCGGCGCTTCATCTGCTGGGCCGGCTGGAGCTGCTGGATCCGGCGCAGGTGCAGGCGCGCCTCTTCCGGTACGACCTGGCGGCGGACACCGTCGAGGAGATCGATGCCGCCGACATCCGCCGCAGGTGCCGCCTGCCGGTGAGCTTCGAGTTCGCCCCCGAGCGGCCGTGCTTCGACAATGCGCTGGCCCGCGAACTCGTGGCGGCGTTTCCCGGCGACCTGCGTCACGAGAAGACCCCATTCGCCTTCGATGTGGTGAGTTGCCGCGGGCTCCCCTTGGTCCGGGTGGGGGGCGGCGGGCCCGGCGACCTGCTGATGGGGTGGGAACCGCCGCTGCGCGCCTGGTCGGACCTGGGACGGGAGCGGGCGCTGGCCCTGGTGGGCCAGGCGGTCCGCCTGCGAGCGGATCCGCCGCTCGTGCCCGGACACGCCGCCTACCGGCTGTTCCCCGAACGGTGGCTGGAGCGCCTGCTGCTGGATGACATCGGCGTGCTGGACCCGGCGTTCCAGGGCGCATGGACCTACCGGCAGGTGCCCACCTACCGGGGCACGGGGCGCTCCATCATGGACGTGCTGACGCTGGACGCGGCCAACCGCCTGGTGGTGGTGGAGATCAAGGCGGCGGAGTGCGGGACACTGCTGTTCCAGGCCCTCGACTACTGGGAGCGCGTCGCCGACGGCCTCCGCAGCGGCGCGTTCGGGCGCTGCGGCTACTTCGCCGGCGTGCGGCTGTCGCCGGAGCCGCCGGCGCTCGTCCTTGTGACGCCGCTCTTCCGCTGCCACCGGCAGCAGCGGGCGCTGGCCGGCTATCTCCGGCCCGGCCTGGACGTGCGGCTCGTAGAGTGCAACCTGAGGTGGCGTCGCGGATTGCGGATTGTCCGGCGGACGGCGCTCGGCGCCGGGCCAGGGGCGGTGGCGGACGGCTGACGGGAACGCTGGCGGCTCACTCCTGGAGGCGGCGCGGCTTGTGACGGGGGGAATCCTCGTCGTCCTCGAACAGCTCGGCCACGTCGGGGCCCTGCTCCGACGGCTTGGCGCGGAAGACGCCTTTGGCGTCGAGCTGGAGGGGGCGGTCGATGAGCGCCTTCTTGAGCAGGAAGGCGAAGAAGCCGTTGAGCGCGGCAATGGTGATGTCGCGCTCCCGGATGTTGCGCACCGTCCGGAGGAAGTCGAGGGCCTCGGCCGGGGTGATGTCCTGGACGCTGTAGATTTCGGTCTCCCGGTCCATGTAGGTCACGAACTTGCGCAGTGCCGCGATGCTGGGCGCGTGGTCCGGGGAGTCGGCGTCGAGCGCCTCGTCGATGTACTCCTCGACCCGCATCTCGATGAAGTTCATCTACGCACCTTTAATGAAGCTGGGGTTCATGGGTGAAAGGAATGTCGATCATACCGTTGTTATCTGGGTATGAGTCATATTTACCACGATTTTGGGCGTTGTCAAAGGTTTTTCAAGCCCCGGCCCCCGCGGGGGAGCGCCGGCTCGACCTCTCCGGCGGCCAGGGCCCGGAGACCCGCTGCCCCCAGGGGCAGCCGCGCCACGGGTCGTCCCGCAGCGTCGGCCAGGTCGGCCGGCGTCCAGTCGTCGAGGAACAGCCCGTGGCCGGCGCCCACGCACTGGCCGGGGACGGCCAGCCACTCGTCGGGCGCGAGGCGGCCGGCCGCGGCGGCGATGTCGCGGCCGGCGAGCAGGCCGGCCACCGTGACCCGTGGGCCGAGGAATCGGTTGGGCACGGACAGCGCCCGGAACGCCACACCCCAGCGGCGGTTGATCCGCCGGAGCGCCCGCGCCAGCAGCGGCGCGAACAGGGTGCCGGTGGCCAGCGCCGCGCGGCGGACCCCCGCCGCCGGCGGCGGCTCCCGCAGCAGCGCCGCGGTCTCCTCGAGGAAGTCCCGGACCAGGCCGATCCCGTTCTCGAGCTGGGGGAAGTCGTCGTAGGCCGATGCCGGCGGCAGGCGGCGCCCCGCCTGGAGATAGAATTCATCGGCCAGGTACGCGAAGCGGACGCCCAGCCGGCGGCGCCACCGCTCCTGGTGGGGTCGGACCTGGGCGATGACCGCCCGGCAGAACGACGGGTCGGGCGGCCGCAGGGCCGGGAGTCCGTCGCGGTGGCGCGTCAGGCCCACGGGCACGATGCCGAGCGATCGGACCGCCGGGTGGCGCGCGGCCAGGTCGGCCATCGTCCGCTCCAGCGCGGCGCCGTCGTTGCGGCCGGGCAGCAGCACCACCTGGGTGTGGATGGCGATGCCCCTGCGTACCAGGGCGTCGAAGTACTCGAAGAACCGGTCGCGGGCGCCGCAGCGCACCAGCCGCGCGCGCAAGGCCGGGTCGGTGCTGTGCACCGAGACGTAGAGGGGCGACAGGCGCTGGGTCAGGATGCGGTCCAGGTCCGCCGGGGTCAGGTTGCTCAGGGTGATGAAGTTGCCGTGGAGGAAAGAGTGGCGGTAGTCTTCGTCCTTGATCCGGAGGCTCGGCCGGACGCCGCGGGGGAGTTGGTCCACGAAGCAGAACACGCACCGGTTGCGGCAGGTGCGCGGCCGGATGTCCTCCCAGCCGATTCCCAGCGCCTCGTCCGCGTCCAGCTCGAACTCCGCCTCCCAGCGCGCGCCGTCCGCCTTCTCCACATCCATGACGTGGAGGCCGCCGTCGGCCAGATGATACTGGATGTCGAGATAGTCCAGCGGGATGCGCCCGTCGATGGCCAGGCAGCGATCCCCGGCGCGCAGGCCCATCTGCCACGCCGGCGAGCGCTTCGCCACCGCTTCCATCCGGATGCCGGTCTTGCGCGAGTCCGCGGCCATGCAGGCGCCCTCCCGGGCGAGCCTTATTATAGCAGACCCGGCCGGCGCCCAATCTCCTTGGCCGGCGCCGGCGGGTCGGCTACAATAGGCGCAAATACCACGCGCCGAGCGGCCGCCGGCCGGCGGTCGCCGGGCCGTTCAAGGAGGGCATCATGAGTCGAACGTTGCGTGAGGCGGTGATCCTGGGTCCGGCCCGGACGCCCATCGGATCGTTCCTGGGTGCGCTCGCCGCCGTGCCGGCCGTACGGCTCGGCGCCGCGGCGGTGGCCGAGGCGGTCCGCCGGGCGGGCGTCGCGCCCGACCAGGTGGACGAGGTGATCATGGGCCAGGTGCTCCAGGGCGGCTGCGGCCAGGCGCCGGCTCGCCAGGCGGCCGTGTACGCCGGCCTGCCCCATGCGGTGGAATGCCTGACGCTCCACAAGGTGTGCGGCTCCGGCCTCAAGGCGGTGATGGTCGCGGCCCAGGCGATCGCGGCGGGCGACGCCGATGTCGTGGTCGCCGGCGGCATGGAGAGCATGTCACAGGCGCCGTATTACCTGGCGGGCGCCCGCGCCGGCTTCCGCATGGGCCACCAGACCGTGCTCGACGGCATGATCCACGACGGCCTGTGGGATCCGTACAACGACTTCCACATGGGCGCGGCGGCCGAGCGATGCGTCCGCAACCTCGGGTTCTCGCGCGAGGAGCAGGACGCGTTCGCTGTCCGCAGCTACGAGCGGGCCATCGCCGCCCAGACGGACGGCCGCTTCACCGCCGAGATCGTGCCCGTCGCCGTGCCCCAGGGCAAGGGCGACCCGGTGATGGTCGCCGTCGACGAGGAGCCGGGTAAGGTCATGTTCGACAAGATCCCCAAACTCCGCCCCGCCTTCGACAAGGCGGGGACCATCACCGCGGCCAACGCTTCGAAGATCAACGACGGCGCGGCGGCGGTGGTGGTGATGGCGGCGGAGAAGGCCGCCGCGCTGGGCCTGGCGCCCGTGGCCCGCATCGTGGCGCAGGCTTCCTTCGCCCAGGCGCCGGCGGACTTCCCCACCGCGCCGGCGGGCGCCATCCGCAAGGCGCTGGCCAAGGCCGGGCTCGCCCTGGGCGACATCGACCTGTTCGAGATCAATGAGGCGTTCGCCGCCGTGGCGCTGGCCGCGGTGAAGGAGCTGGCCCTCGACCCCGATAGGCTCAATGTCCATGGCGGGGCCATCGCGCTGGGGCATCCCATCGGCGCCAGCGGCGCGCGGATCCTGGTCACGCTGTTGAGCGCCCTGCAACTGCGCGGCGCGAGGCGCGGCGTGGCCTCGCTTTGCATCGGCGGCGGCGAAGCCGCGGCCCTGGTGGTGGAGCGGCTGT
>JAGOHA010000105.1:0-2999 GCA_017996395.1 Acidobacteriota bacterium
TGCTCGAAGCCGACGGCGCCGGGTACCGGTGCCTCGTGTGGCAGCCGGCGGCCGTCTGCGTGGTCATCGGCCGCGGCAACAGCCCCGCCGCATCGGTGTTTCTCGACCGGGCGGCCGCCGACGGCGTGGCGGTGGTCCAGCGCCCCTCGGGCGGCGAGGCGGTGGTGCTCTCGCCGCGCACCCTGGCCGTCTCCGCGGTGCACCGCGCGGCGGAGCAACTGGCCTCGCGGCGCTACTTCGAGCAGTACAACGACGCCGTCATCCGCGCCCTGGCCGGCCTCGGTGTCACGGGGCTCTTCCGGCGCGGCATCTCCGACATCGCCCTGGGCGATCGGAAGATCCTCGGCTCGTCGATCTACCGCAACCGCCAGCGGGTGCTCTACCACGCCGTGCTCAACGTCGCCGAGTCGCCCGAGCTCATGGAGCGTTACCTCCGCCTCCCCGCCCGCCAGCCCGACTATCGCCACGACCGCGCCCACCGCGATTTCGTCACCTCGCTCGCCGCCGCCGGGTATACGCTGTCGATGGCCGCGCTCCAGGACTCCCTGCACGCCGCCCTGACCCGCGTGGATCTTTCCCCAGCCCCCTCCTCGTGATTCGTAATCGTAATCGTGCTCGTAATCGTAATGCGTAATCGTGATCGTAATCGGGGCTCGGGGCTCGGGGCTCGGAGCTTGTTCCCATTATGCGGACATCGAACATCGGACCTGGGATCTGGAAATTTCTTGCCCCGCACCCTCAACCGGCGCTCGACGAAAACAGCCAGGCGCCGCCCGGCGCCGCCGGGCAGCGCCTGGACAAGTGATGCTGTTTAAAGAATGCGCGCCCCGCGGACGCGGGGCGCGTTTGGATTCCTGTTTATAGTCGTCTCCGCGCCTCAACGTCTCTGCGGTGAAAGCACGCGGCCGGATCGAGGCAGGGGGCGGGGTGAGCCGGATGATCGTGGCAATTCAACGGGCCGCGTCCGGCGGCCGCGGCCTACTGCGGCATCTTGAGCGGCAGCGTGCCGTCGGACGCCGGATCACGCCGCGTACCGGACCGCAACCGAGCCCCTTGCGGGCATCCCGCTCACCCGTTATGATGGAACAATCGATCTTGAACCGATCCGCAGGAGATCCGTCAATGGCCAAATACCTTTTAATCGTCAGCCTCGTCTGGGCGCTCGGACTCACCCTCTGGACTCCGGCGGCGCCGCCGGCCGCCGGCCCGCTGGCGCACACCTACTCCATCGTCGCCCGCGACCCGCGCACCGGCGAGATGGGCGTGGCCGTCCAGTCGCACTGGTTCGGCGTGGGCACCATCGTCGCCTGGGCTGAGGCTGGCGTGGGCGCCGTGGCCACCCAGTCGTTCGTGGAGCCGGCCTACGGCCCGCGGGGACTGGAGCTCATGCGCACCGGCCTGTCGGCTCCCGACGCCCTCCGGGCGCTGCTGGCGGCCGATCCGGCCGAGGCGGTGCGGCAGATCGCCTTCGTCGACAGCCAGGGGCGGGTGGCCACCCACACCGGCGCCCGCTGCGTCGCCTGCGCCGGGCACCTCGCCGGCGCCCAGTTCTCCGTCCAGGCCAACATGATGCTCAACGACGCGGTGGTGCCGGCCATGCGGCGGGCGTTCGAGGCGTCGTCGGGGCCGCTGGCGGAGCGGCTGATGGCGGCGCTCGAGGCCGCCGAAGCGGCCGGCGGCGACATCCGCGGCCGGCAGGCGGCGGCGATCCTGGTGGTGCGGGGCCAGTCCACCGGCCGGCCATGGGCCGACCGGCTGGTGGACCTGCGGGTCGAAGACCATCCCGACCCGGTACCCGAGCTCAAGCGCCTGCTGGCGGTGCACCGGGCCTACGAGCGGATGAACGCCGGCGACCTGGCCGTGGAGAAGAACGACCTGGCCGCCGCCATGGAGCACTACGCCGCCGCCTCCCGGCTGCAGCCCGACAACGTGGAGATGCGCTTCTGGACCGCCGTGACCCTGGCCACGAACAACCGGGTTGAGGGCGCGCTCCCCATCTTCCGCGAGGTCTTCGCCCGGGAGAAGAACTGGGTCGAGATGCTGCGGCGCTTGCCCCCCTCGGGCATCATCCCCGACACGCCCGAGGGACGGGCGCTCGTGGACCGGATCCTGAAGGAGACCGGGAACTAGAAACCGCCGCAGCCCGCGGCGCCGGGAGGCGAAGACGATGGGTGTGCGCACGTTCACGGCGGTCATCGCCGCGGAGCGCGCCGGCATGAGGCTGGATCGCCTCATCGCCGACCTGTGGCCGGAGCTCTCCCGCAAGCTGGCCCAGCGGATCATCGCCGCCGGCGGCTGCTACCTCGACGGGCGGCGCCGCCAGGTGGCCGCCTCACCCGCCCCGGCCGGCGGCCGCCTCAAGGTGTGCGTGGACCCGGACCAGCCGTTCCGCACCTTCCGCCTGGAGCCGTCCGCCATCCTGTTCGAAGACGACGACCTGCTGGTGGTGGACAAGCCGTCGGGCACGCCGGTGGCGCTGTCGGCCACGGGCCAGGAGGGGAGTGTCCAGCTCGGCGTCGCCGAGCACCTGGCCCGCGCCGGCGCCGCGCACCGCCCCGCGGTGCTCCACCGCCTGGACCAGCCCACCTCGGGCGTGCTGCTGTTCGCCAAAAACGAGCCGACCGAGAAGGCCGTGTACGAGCTGTTCCGCCGGGGCGGCATCCGGAAGACGTACCTGGCGCTGGTCCACCCCGCCCCGGCCCGGCCCGAGGGCCGGATCGAGGCGGCCATCGCCCGCCGGGTGGACCGCCGCAACCAGTACAAGGTGAGCCGCGAGCGGGGCAAGGCATCGCTCACCGAATACCGCCGCCTGGGCGGGGGACCCGACGGCACGGCGCTCCTGGCGGTGACGCCCCGCACCGGCCGCTCGCACCAGATCCGGGTGCACCTGGCGTGGATCGGCGCGCCCATCGCGGGCGACGTCCTCTACGGCGGCGCCGCGCACCCGGCGGTGTTCGGCCTGCATGCCCGGCGCCTGGAGCTGCCCCATCCGCGCACGA
>JAGOHA010000105.1:3099-11325 GCA_017996395.1 Acidobacteriota bacterium
GAGCAGGACGCCGGCGGCCAGCTCCACCCACGGCAGGATCACCGCCGCCAGGTTGACCCACACGGGCGCCGTGATGATTTTATAGTTGACGATGGACTGGGCGAAGGCGGCCGGATCGGCGATCTTGCTGACGCTGGCCCAGATGAACACGCCGCCCAGCACCGCCCGGCAGAGGAATTGAAAGATGGGATTCAGGATCAGTTTCATGGGTCTTCCCTCGTCGCTCGGCCGTCCGGATCAGTCCCACTCGATTTCGTAGGCGGCGTCGGTCCAGGCCATCCAGCCGCCGAAGAACACGCTCACGTTCCGGTAGCCCCGGGCGCGAAGCTGTTCCGCCACGTGGACAGAGGCCAGGCATTCATCGCCGTCGCAATAGACGATCACATGCTCTTCCACCGCGACCATGCCGGTGAACTGGGACAGGACGTCGCCGGATTCCTTTTCCGGCACGTTGAAGGCGCCGGGGATCCGCCCCTGGGCGAACAGCTCGGACGGGCGGGAATCCACGAAGACGGCCCCGCCGGAGTTGAACAACTCGAACGCCTCGGCCAAATCCACGGTGGGCAGGTCCTGCTGCCGCGCCGTCTCAGCGACGTCGGGCCGCGGGTCATAGTCGGCGATCGACAGCCGCGTGCGGGGCACATGGTTGACGGCGAGGGCCGCGGCGCCGGCCAGCGCCAGAATGTAGACGGTCTGCTTCAGGTACTTCATCGGACGTCTCCCAAAGGGGGTTATTATATGAATCCGCCGGCTCTGGCGCAACCTTTCGTTCCGCTGGAAAGATGCCCGCCGGCCGCCCGGGGACGAAACAATTTGCCGTTGCTTCAACATTTGCCCGGATGGCAGCATCTAGAGAGGGAATGAGCCGTTCCGCGCGCGGTCCGGTTCGATGTATAATTGGAGCCCCACAGGAGGTGGCACCGCCGATGAACGTATCGAACCGTCATGCCGTCCGACGCCTCGCCGCGATCCTGATCCTCGCGCTCGCCGTGCCGGCGGCGGCGCTGCTGGCCGCCGACAAGCGCCTGAAGGCGCTGCCCGAGCACCACCGCAAGTGGATCGAACAGGAGGTCGTCTGGATCATCTCCAGCATCGAGCGGGAAGTCTTTCTGGACCTGAAGACCGACGCGGAACGGGACCGGTTCATCCTGAGTTTCTGGGACGCGCGCGACCCCACCCCGGGCACGCCCAAGAACGAATTCCGCGAGGAGCACTTCCGCCGGATCGAGTACGCCAACGCCAAGTTCAGCGAGGGCGGCCCCGGCTGGCGCACCGACCGCGGCCGGATTTACATCCAGCTCGGCCCGCCGGCCCAGGTCTTCGAATGGGAAGCCCAGTACCAGGTCTATCCCATCCAGATGTGGTTCTACTCGGTCCGCCAGCACCCCAGCATCCCCAACAATTTCAACCTCCTGTTCTGGCAGCGGGAGGGCGCGGGCGCCTACAAGCTGTACAGCCCGTACAACGACGGCCCGGAGAAGCTGGTGAGCGCCGCCACCTTCAACGACCGGCGGTCCTCCTACGACTACCTGTACGGCCTCAACGCGGAGCTGGCCCGCGCGACCCTGACCTATTTTCCGAACGAGCCCGTGGATTTCGACCAGCTGATGCCGTCCATGTCCTCGGACCTGCTCGTCGCCCAGATCTTCCGCGCCCCCGACGCGGAGGCCCCCACCCAGTACCTGACCCAGTTCCTGCCGGCGGACTCCAAGCTCCGCGAGAAGGTGAAGACCCGGTACACCTTCGGCTTCGTGCCCATGCAGGCGGCCTTCCTGCCGTTCACCGACAGCGAGGGGCGCACCCTCCTCCACTACGGGTTTTACATCGCGCCCAAGGACCTGAGCATCGCCCGCTACAAGGACGAGTACTACGCCGCGCTTCAGATCACGCTCAACATTTCCGACGACAAGGACCAGGTGCTCCACCGCTCCAGCCAGGACCTCGTCCAGTACTTTTCGGAAGCGGAGTTCAAGAACGTCCAGCACCTGCCCCTGGTGTTCATCGACAAGGTGGGCATCGTGCCCGGTCACTTCAAGCTGGACCTGCTGGTCTACAACAAGATCACCAGCCAGACCCACCAGTTCAGCAAGACGGTGGACATCCCGGAGTTCCCCGCCGCCGCCCCGGCCATGAGCCCGCTCATCGCGGTGGAGTCGTACAAGCCCGTGGAACGGACGTACGACGCGCTGTCCAACCTGGCGTTCAGCTTCTTCGGCTACAGCTTCACGCCGCTCCTGGAAAAATCGCTGAGCCCCACCGAGAAGCTGAACATCCTGCTGCAGTACTACTACCCCCCCGACGCCGTGCGGGAGGACCCCGCCGAAACCCTGACCGTGGAATACCGCATCCTCCCCACGGGCGGCACCGCCGAGGCCAAGGTCGTCACCGACACCGTGGCCAAGTCCACGGTCAACGCCGCCGGGTGCGTGTTGAGCTTCAAGCAGCTCCCGCTCACCGGCCTGTTCGGCGGCCGGCACACCCTGGTGGTCTCGGTGAAGGAGCCGTCGGGACGGACCATCGCCAGCGCCAACCTGAACTTCATCATCGACGCCGCCAACCGCCGGCCGCCGCAGCGCGTCTACGCCTCGGCGACCCTGGCCGCCGATGACGCCGGCACCTACGACTACCACCGGGCCATGATCTACCTGAAGCAGCAGCACGCCGAGGCGGCCGCCGCGGCCCTGAACCGGGCCGTGCTCAAGAGCCCCGACTTCGTCCCCGCGCTGGCCGAGCTGGCCCGGCTCGAGTTCGAGGCCGGCCGCTCCGCCCGGGCGCTGGAGCTGCTGGAGCGCGCCCGCGCGCAGAAGGAGTACCGGGCCGAGACCAACGTCCTGCTGGCCCGCGTCCTGCTGGCGCTGGATCGGCCGGCGGACGCCGGCGCCGCGCTCGAGGCGTTCCTGCGGGGCGCCGTGCCCAGCCAGCGGCAGTATCGCGAGATGGCCGAGATCTACGACCGGCTCGGCCAGCCGGAGCGGGCCGCGGCGATGCGGCGGCAGGCGGGGGAGACGGAACCGCCCAAGTGAGGAGCCGGCCCGGCGGGTGGGAATTTGCGGTTGCAGTCGGCGGGGAGTCCCGTTAAGATGAAGCCGCAACAGCCGAATTGAGGAGGACGACGTGACCAAACGGAGCGAACTCGAAAAACTCACCGCCACGAAACTGCGCGAGATGGCCCACGCGTACGAGGAGATCAAGGGCGCCTCCGGCCTGGCCAAGGGCGAGCTGATCGAGGCCATCGTGGCGGCCATGCGCCAGCGGGGCACCTTCCAGGAAGACCTGAGCCACGCCGCCGCCATCGACCAGCTCGAGGCCCAGCGGCTGAAGGTGCGGACCGAGCTCGGGCCGCTCATCCGGAGCAAGCGGTCCCTGCTCGCCGCCGAAACCCATGACCACGCCCGGATCAAGGACGTCCGGGCCCAGGTCAAGCGCCTGCGTCGCCGGATCCACCGGATCCGCGTGCAGGAAGCCCAGCTGAAGAAGATCCTGAAGATCAAATCCTGATCGACCGCCCCGCGACCCGTCCGGAGGATTGGCCCATGGCCGGCCCGCGCGACGCACACCACCCGGCGGGAGCCGGCGCCCCGCCCGAATTGCTGGAATCGATCCGGCGCCTGCGGGACCGCCTGGCCGGCCGGCTCCTCATCCTGGCGCACCACTACGTCCAGGACGAGATCGTGGCGCTGGCCGACGTCGTCGGCGATTCCCTCAAGCTGGCCCAGGCGGCGGCCTCCCGCCGCGACGCCGAGTGGATCGTCCTCTGCGGCGTGCGCTTCATGGCCGAGAGCGCCGACATCCTCACCGCTCCCGAGCAGGCCGTCTTCATGCCCGACGCCGGCGCCGGCTGCAGCATGGCCGACATGGCCGACCCGGCGGCGGTGGCCCGCTGCTGGGACGAACTGGCGGCGCTGCCGGGGCGGACCCTGCCGGTGACCTACATCAACTCGGCGGCCGAGATCAAGGCGTTCGTGGGCCGCCACGGGGGCTGCGTCTGCACGTCGTCCAACGCGCCCCATGTCATGCGGTGGGCGTTTGGGCAGGCCGACCGGATCCTGTTCCTGCCCGACCAGCACCTGGGCCGCAACACCGCCCACGCCCAGGGCATCCCCCCCGGCGAAGTGGCCCTGTGGTCCGCCGACGGGCGCGGCAACGGCCATGATCCGGCGCGGCTGGCCGCGGCGCGCATCGTCCTCTGGCCCGGCCACTGCTGTGTCCACCAGATGTTCAAGCGCAGCCACGTGACGCACTTCCGGCGCCGGGCGCCGGAGGCGCGCATCGTGGTCCACCCCGAGTGCGCCTTCGAGGTGGTCCAGGCGGCCGACCTCGCCGGCTCCACCGAGTTCATCATCCGGGCGGTCCGCGAGGCGCCGCCCGGCAGCCACTGGGTCGTGGGGACCGAGCTGAACCTGGTGGACCGGCTGGCCGCCCGGCACGCCGACCGGCGGGTGGAGCCGCTGACCCGCTTCGGCGCCCACTGCGGCTCCATGCGCCGAAACCGGCTGCCGGCGCTGCGGGCGGTCCTCGAGGGGCTGGCCGCCGGCGCCCCGCCGGAGCCGGTGGTCGTGCCGGCGGCGGTCGCCGCGCCGGCCCGGCTGGCCCTGGAGCGCATGCTGGCCGTCACGGCGTGAGCCGGCGGACGGACATCACAAGTGAGGTAACACGTCGTGGACAATGACAACGCACACCAGCTCGTCCTCGAACCGGCCGGCCGGATCTGCCTGGGCGAGGGCCTGGCGGACTTTCAGGAGATGCTGGCCAACGCCGTCTACCCGCCGGCCATGTGCGTCGTCCTGCGGCTCGCGGCGGTGACCTACATCGACAGCTCCGGCATCGGCGAGATCCTGAAGCTGTTCCTCGAGCTCAAGAACCACGGCCGCGACCTGGTCCTGACCGACGTCCCCCCGCCGATCCTGAAGATCTTCAAGAGCACCAAGCTCGACCGCGTGTTCGTCATCCGCTGAGCGCCCCGCCGCCCGCCGCGCGCGGCGCCCGGCGGCGGGCAAAACCGCCTTGAACTTTTCCCGCCGGCATTGGATAATAACTTTTTTCAAAACGCTGATCTATTCATCCGAACAAAAGGAGATCGTATGGCTGACAAGATGAAAGCGGTGGTCAAAACCCGCCCGGAGCTCGGCGGCGAGCTGCTGGAGCGGCCTCTCCCCAAGATCGCCCCCGACCAGGTGCTGGTGAAGGTGCGGGCGACCTCCATCTGCGGCACCGACGTCCACATCTACAAGTGGGACGCCTGGGCCGCCAACCGGATCGGTGAGAAGCGCCTCCCCCAGATCATGGGCCACGAGGTGGCCGGCGAGGTCGTCGAAGTGGGCGGCCACGTGAAGCGGGTCAAGGTGGGCGACTACATCTCGGCCGAGACCCACATCTACGATCCCGGCGACCTGACCGCGCTGCTGGGCCAGCTCCACATCGGCGATCACATGAAGATCCTGGGCGTGGACTGCGACGGCGCCTTCGCCGAGTACTTCGCCGTGCCGGAGTCGGTGTGCTGGATCAACGACGCGTCGATCCCGCCCGAGCTGGCCACCATCCAGGAGCCGCTGGGCAACGCCGTGTACACGGTGCTCGGCGAGGACTTCGACGTCGCCGGCAAGACCGTGGTCATCCTGGGCGACGGGCCGGCGGCGCTGCTCGCAGCCGGCGTGGCCCGCGTCTGCGGCATGGCCAAGATCTTCATCGTGGGCAAGTACGAGTTCAACCTGAAGATCGCCCAGACGATGGGCGCGGACTTCCCCCTTTACGCCAACAAGGACGACGTGGACCGCGTGGCCTTCGTCAAGGATCACACCTACGGCGCCGGCGCCGACATCGTGCTCGACATGGCCGGCTCGCCGCAGGCGCTCACCGAGGGCTTCAAGATGCTGCGCCGCGGCGGCCGCTTCTCCGCGTTCGGCATCGCCGCCGAATCCCCCACCATGATCGACTACAACAACGGCATCGTCTTCAAGGGCGCCCAGATCCACGGCATCAACGGCCGGCTCATGTTCGACACCTGGTACCGGGTGCGCAACCTGCTGGCCACCGGCCGCCTCGACATCCGCCCGGTGATCACCCACATGTTCAGCCTCGAGGACTACGTGAAGGGCTTCGACGCCATGCTGGGCCGTCCGCGCGAGTCGGCCAAGGTGGTCCTGTTCCCCGACGCCGCCGAGTTCGCCGCCGCCCGGAAGAGAATGTAACTTGGCTGGGGGATGAATTTCAAAACCGGGACCTGGGACCTGGGTTCTGGGTCCTGGTTTTTCAGATCAAGAATATGCTGGATTCACTGCTGGAGCTGGCTTGCGGTGATCGTTGAGCGGAAAGGCGTCATCAAAAAAATGCCGGGACAAGAATCATCACTTAAAAGTTACCGAGATCTGAGGGTTTGGCAGGACAGTCTTGATATTACCAAGACAATCTATTTACTGACAAAATCTTTCCCTCGGTCAGAACAATATGGATTGACTTCCCAGATGCGGCGCGCCGCCGTCTCCATCCCTTCCAACATCGCCGAGGGTCATGCTCGCATTGGAACGGGTGAATATCTCCGTTTTCTGTCCATTGCCTTGGGATCAATTGCGGAGCTGGAAACGCAATTGATCATCAGTCAACGATTGGATTACCTCTCCGCACAGGATTTATCCTCAGTGATGGAACAATTGGCTCGTGTCGGAAAGATGTTGCGTAACTTGTATAAATCCATCGAGCCCTATCGAGTGCATGAACCGGTGCAGTATGAGTGAGCTCGAAACAGACAATTTAGTAGTTTCAAGACCAGGTCCCAGAACCCAGGTCCCAGGTCCCCCGGAGACAATTCACTTTTTCAAGGAGTAGGCATATGTATGGAAAGCTCAAAGACTTCCTGACCGATGAACTCCGTAAGCTCGAAGAGCAAAAACTCTACAAGCACGAGCGGATCATCGAGAGCGCCCAGGGCGCCGAGATCGTGGTCAAGGGGAAGAAGTGCCTCAACTTCTGCGCCAACAACTATCTCGGGCTCTCCTCCCACCCCGAGCTGATCCGGGCCGCCCACGAGGGGATCGACCACCGCGGCTACGGCCTGTCGTCGGTCCGGTTCATCTGCGGCACCCAGGACATCCACAAGACCCTGGAGCGGAAGGTGTCGGAGTTCCTGGGCATGGACGACACCATCCTGTTCTCCTCCTGCTTCGACGCCAACGGCGCCGTGTTCGAGCCGCTGCTCGGCGAGGGGGACGCCATCATCAGCGACGCGCTGAACCACGCCTCCATCATCGACGGCGTGCGCCTCTGCAAGGCCCAGCGGTGGGCCTACAAGCACTCCGACATGCGCGACGTCGAGGAACTGGACCCGGCCACCGGCAAGACGGCCAAGGGGCTGGAGCGCTGCCTCAAGGAAGCCAATGAGAAAGGTTGCCGCTTCAAGATGATCGCCACCGACGGCGCCTTCTCCATGGACGGCGACGTCGTCCGGCTGAAGGAGATCTGCGACCTGGCCGACAAGTACGACGCCCTGGTCATGGTGGACGACTCCCACGCCTCCGGCTTCATGGGCAAGACCGGCCGGGGCACCCACGAGCACTGCGGCGTCATGGGCCGCGTGGACATCATCACCACCACCTTCGGCAAGGCGCTCGGCGGGGCGTCCGGCGGCTGCATCTCCGGCCGCAAGGAGATCATCGACTGGATGCGCAACAAGGCCCGGCCGTATCTCTTCTCCAACACCGTGGCGCCGTCCGTGGTCATGGCCACGATCCGGGTCATGGACATGCTCTCCTCCACCACCGAGCTCCGCGACAAGCTGGAGCGGAACACCCAGTACTTCCGTGAGAAGATGACCGCCGCCGGCTTCGACATCATCCCCGGCGTGCACCCCATCACCCCCATCATGTTCGGCAAGTACCCCGACTGCTCCAAGCTGGCGGTGGACTTCGCCAACGCCATGCTGGACGAGGGGATCTACGTGATCGCCTTCTCCTTCCCCGTCGTGCCGCGGGGCAAGGACCGCATCCGCGTCCAGATCTCGGCCGCCCACGAGCAGCACCACCTGGAGCAGGCCATCGCCGCCTTCACCAAGGTGGGCCGCAAGCTGAACATGATCAAGTAGCCGGCTCCGGATTTCGACCCACACGCGAGGGGCGCTTCGGCGCCCCTTTTTCATTCAGCAGCAAATATGTTTCCAGGTTTTAAGGGTTGAGGGTTGAGGGTTGAGGGTTGAGGGTTGAGGGGTGAGGGTTGAGGGGTGAGGGTGGAGGGTTG
>JAGOHA010000244.1 GCA_017996395.1 Acidobacteriota bacterium
TGCCGCCGCTCCGCCGGGGCTTCCGGCAACCGGGCGCCATGGCCGAGGAGCAGGTCCACGAACTCCTGCTTCCCCCGCCAGGCCGCCAGGCCGAGGGCGCTCGAGCCGAACTTGTCGACGGCGTTCACGTCGGCCCCCGCCTCGATGAGCACCCGGCCGGTGGCCGCCTGCCCCCGCTCACGCGCGCACAGGATCAGGGCGGTGCGCTGGTAGTCGTCCCGCGCTTCGATGGCCGCGCCCTTCCGGAGCAGCGCGGTCACGGCCTCGGTCCGGTCGTTCATCGCGGCGAGGTGCAGCGGAGTCTTGATCCGGGCGTTCTGAAGCTCCAACGGGGCGCCCTTCTCGATCAGGGCGAGGATCAGTTCCACGTTGCCGCTCGCGGCGGCGATGTGCAGGGGGGTGTTGCCGCCGCCGTCGCGGGCGGTAAGGGCTTCGGGGGACCGCTCAAGGAGCGCCCGGACCGCGGCCGCGTCGCCCGCGCGCACCGCGTCGAAAATCTCCTGGGAACGCGCCGCCGCCATGGTCAGGAAACAGAGTGCCGTCACTATCGAAAACGTCCGCCATGCTCTCATCTGCTCGCTCCTGTCTCAGTTTTTCCAAACGAGCGGCGGCCGGCCGGCGCCGGCGGGCCGCCCTCACATCTCGACGATGAACCGGTCGCCCTCGACGGTGAGCCGGGCGAAGGTCAACTCGATGGACACGTCCCCCTGCCGCACGACGAGCCGCTTTTCGCCCTCGCGGATCTCCGGCGGCTGCGGCAGTCCGTGGACGCACACCCGCACCACCCGGAGCGAGTCGTCGAACCAGGTCAGGCTGGGATGGTTCATGATCCGAAGGCTGCTCCCGTCGGCGCCGGCGACGAAGACCAGCCGGTGGTACACGCCGCCGTCGGCCAGGATCTCCATCGCCAGCGGGTCGAACAGCCGGATGCCGAAAGGCCGGGCGGCGGCCCGGATCTCCAGGCGGTACCCGGGCGCCGCGTCGTGGCGGATGAGCTCTTGCTCTTTGCGCGCCTGCCACGCGGCCAGGTCCGCCCGGGCCGCGGCGCGGAACGCCTCCTGCTCGTCGCGGCTGAAGGCCCGGAACGCTTCCGGCCGCTCGGCGAGGGCGGCGACGAGCAGCTCCTCCAGGTACAGGCGGTCGTCCGCTTCCAGGCGCGCCTTCCAGTCCGGTCGCAGCGCGTCCAGGATCATGGCGATCCAGCGCCCCGCCACGTAGCCGAGATCGCGGACGCCCGCCGGCGCGATGCCGTCGGTGATGTTCGAGGCGTCGAGCGGGTCGACCCGGCGGGCCAGCCGCTCGACGTAGTCCGACAGCCCCTCGGTGCGCTGCAGCTCCTTCTCGTACGTGACGAACGGCTCGGGGAGCGGGCCGAGGCGCTCCTGCCGGCAGTGCAGCGCCTGCCGCGCCCACCCGGCCATGGCGGCCGGCTCCGGGGCGGTCACCGCCCGCCGGAAGGCCTCCTTTTCCAGGCGCCGCAGCGCCAGCGCCTCGGCCGTCTCGGCCGGGTAGCGGAGCAGCACCCCGTCGTTGGGCCGCCAGCGCGGGTGGCGCGTCCGCTGGAACACGTGGAATTGCTCGTGCACGATGATGCCGGCCAGGTCCTTCGACGCGTAGGCCTCGCCCGTTCGTTTCGAAGCGGCGGCGAGGACACTTGTCGCCACCCAGCCCTCGCCCAGCCGGGTCACGGAGTTTCCCCGCGCCAGCGGATGCCGGCCCCGGTGGATGAACACGCCCGGGTCCGGCGCCGTCGGGGTAAACCCTTCGGGGGCGTTCGGGACGTGGAACAGGTAGGTGTCCCGCCCGTCGAAGACGAGCACGGGGATGTCCCGCGTCCGGAAGCCCGGCCAGAGGGCGTCCATCCGGCCGTCGTCCGCCAGCGCCATCACTTGGAAAACGTCGGCGACGGGAACGTCCCGATCCGGCGCGCTCCCGGCCACCATGCCCGCCGAGAGGAGAGCGACAACAGAAGCGAGCCGCCGCCATCTTGCCGTCATCAGCGCGCCTCCTCATTGCGGACGATGAACCGGTCGCCGGGATTGCCGGCCGTGCGCAGGGCGGCAAGGTCCGCCTGCTTCCGGGAGAGCTGGAGACGGACTTTCCGCTCCAGCGGTTCGTGGCCGAAGGCGAAAACGGCTTTCGGCTGGAGCCGGACCGTCTCCCGGAAGGCTTCGCGGATGCCGTGGGCGAACTCCGGGCCGATGCCGGAAGGGGTTCCGAGGAGCAGGATGTCGGGCCGGACGCCCCGGGCCATCAACCGGTCGATGACGCCGGCGTCGCGGCGCTGAACGAGATAGTTGTCGCAGATGCCGGTCAGCCAGACGATCGTCAAGCCGTCGATCTCCAGCACCGTGGCGGAATGAGCGCCGTAAGACGGGAGGGCCGTGACCGTGAGCCCGTCGAGGGCCAAGGGTTCGTTCGCCCGGGGAAAATACGCCTGCTTCAGATCGAGGCGGGCGTAGAAGCGGTCATGGGCCGGATTGAGGATGAAGGCGAGCCCGGGGTTGTCTTTCTGGAAGGAA
>JAGOHA010000106.1 GCA_017996395.1 Acidobacteriota bacterium
CCCAGTGGCCCGGTCCGCTGGACAAGCTGGGCAAGATCCACAAGGTTTCACTCGTGGATCCCATGACCGGCGAAGTAACGCCGTAACCCTACCTCGCGCACTTCGGTGCGCGAATTCGATCCATCGAAAATGCACGCCAGGGCGGCTTCGGCCGCCCGGTTTTTTGTCAAAGTGAATGGTGAACAGTGAACAGTGAGGAGAAAGGAGATAGGAGTTGGGCGCTAGTGCTCGTAATTCGTAATCGTGATCGTAATCGTGATCGTGATCGAAATCGGACCTGGGACCTGGGTTCTGGGACCTGGGTTTTGGGTCCTGGATTGTTGGATCCCGGTTCCCGGTACCCAGGTCCTGTCCCTCCTATTCACCCATTGACCTATTCACCCATTCACCCATTCACCGACTCCGTTCTCCTGCTCGTGGCCCGATCCACCGGTTGGCAACGTGGAGGTGCCGCTCGCGCGGCGGGGCCGCGGGAGCGAGCGATACAATCCCATGGATTGTGCGGATTCAAGGGGCCGCGTCCGGCGGACGCGGCCTACGATATTATCCGGAGCGGCGTCATGCCGCCGCACAAGACAGTGAACAGTAAACGGTGAACAGTGAGTCGTGAATCGTGATGCGTTGAGGCGCGGGTGGCCGGCCGGCGTCGATCTCTCCCCATTCGGTTAAAAGTAAAAGGCCGCCGGCGGCGAGGCGGGCGGCCTTTGAAAAAAGTGGCTGGGAGGCAGGGATTCGAACCCCGATAGGCGGATCCAGAGTCCGCAGTCCTACCATTGGACGACCTCCCAGTAGGACCAAAGTGGGCACTATACCGCTGCAGGGACAGGATGTCAAGAGGGACAGTGACTCGGAAGATAGGAGATAGGAGATAGGAGATTCGATCTCTTCCTCGTGATCGTAATCGTGATTCGTAATCGTGATTCGTAATCGTAATCGTAATCGTAATCGAGGCTCGTTCCCGATCATCGGGCATCGGATATCGGATCTCGCGGTTTGGGGTTCGGGGGGGATACGGGAGACGGGAAACGGGGAACGGGGAACGGGAGACGAGAGATGGTAGATGAGAGTAGGGTAGACGAGCAGAGCGAACGATCAACCATCAACAATCAACCGTCTGCGAACCTGGAACCTTCCAACCTTCCATCCTTCCAACCTTGCCCAAATTCCGCACTTTTGATAATTTGACAATATTTTCACGAATTTGTGATACAGGTCATACTTTGACCCTGCGATGGGCATATGATAAGGTCGCGTGTTATAGAAAAGGGTGGTTATCATGTTAGACCTGACTCGATTGACCTATTGCGTGGAACAGGCCCGGATGGAGATCCTGCAGGGCCGGGTCCTGTCCGGAATCGACCAGATCCACCACCTGAAGAAAAACGGCCACCAGGTGGACGTCTCCATCATCGAGGACATCGTCGACCTCCCCTCCCTGATGAAGTACCTGTACGACGAGACGTTCCTCGGCGACGCCATCACCGCCACCCGCTGCCTGGCGGCGCTCAAGGAGCTCGACTATCCGGTGGACCGGCAGAAGATCAATTACATCCGCTACAAGAAGCTGTCCATGATGGGCCTGCGGCTCAACACCTATTACGACAACGCCCGGCCCGCCTTCGCCTCGCTGCTGCGCACCTTGCGCTCGTTTTTCGCCGAGATCGGCGACTACCGGGAGTGCATGCTCCACAAAACCGACGCACGGATCACCTTTGAGGAGGACGTGATCGTCCGCTTCGCCAACGAATCGTTCCGCGACCTCTTCCTCCAGATCGCCTTCCAGCAGGCCATCGAGTTCGGCCTGAGCTTCCACTGGGAGAACCACCACTCCATCCTGAACCAGGAGCTCACCGGCCGCCTGAGCTGGTCGCTGATCCAGCCCCAGTCCAATCTGCCCAAGGAGTGGTACCACGGCATCAAGGGGAAGTTTGACGAGTTCATCCGCTCGCTCATCGCCAAGCTGGAGACCCTCGACATGCCGCGCTACTTCCCCTCCAGCGGCAAGGTCAGCGACCTGGTCTGGGTGATCTTCTCCCGCGACTACACCGTGGGGCAGCGGATCAGCTCCACCATGCGCAACTACGCCACCCTCCAGATCCAGGACCTGGAGCTCCTCGAAGGCTACCTGGGCCAGGACGAGGGCGGGGTGGGCGCCTTCATCTGTTACGTCTCCTTCAACGATTTCGACGTCATCTCGGCCATCGTCCGCCACAAGCTGACCCGGGCCAACATGGGCGCGCCGGTGATCATCTTCGCCGAACCGCTTTTCTTCAAGGTGGTCAAAGACCGCAGCCTGCTCTTTCCGGGATGCGAATTCATCCAGGCCATCAGCCCGGAGAACATCCAGAACCTGGAATTCACCCTGGCCAAGGTGCAAGGCTTCCGCCGCCGCTTCGTCCGTCTGCCGTTGAACATGGAATGCGAGGCGGCGCTGCGGCAGGGTGTCGAGCACACCCGGGCGACGCCGGTCAGCCCCGGCGGCACCTTCATCAAGACCCACAAGTCGGTGCCGGTGTTCACCCGCGCCGAGGTGACGCTGCGCGACCCGCTCGCCGGGTTCGAGGACACCTTCAGCGGCCGGGTGATCTACAACGCCGCCGGCGGCACGGCGGTGGAGTTCGACAACCTGATCCCCTTCGACAAATTCCAGCGCCTGCGCGACCTGTCGCTGGACCGCCATCGAAAGGTGCTGGACACCCTCAAGCGGTCGCGGGTCTGAGCCCGCCGTACCCCGTCCCGACGAATCCTGAACCGCCGCCGCCGCATCCATCGCGGTCCGGGCGGTGGTGCGGCCGCCCGCGCCGGCGGGCCCCGTTTTTCTGGTGGCCATCCGTCGGGTGTGGGATTACAATACCCGGCTTGACTGGCTGCGGAGGCGAAACGTCATGATCGATGTGCAGCGGATGCGCGACAACCGCAATCTCGACATCAAGAAGGTCGGGGTCAAGGGGGTGACCTACCCCATCATCGTCCTGGACCGCGCCCGGGAGACCCAGTCGACGGTGGCCGCCATCAGCATGTACGTGGACCTGCCCCACCACTTCAAGGGCACCCACATGTCGCGGTTCATCGAGATCCTCAACGAGTACCGCGGCGAGATGACCGTGCACAAGATGCCCGAGCTGCTGCAGGCGATGCGCGACCGCCTCGAAGCCGAGACCGCCCACATCGAAATCGAGTTTCCCTACTTCATCGAGAAGGAGGCGCCGGCCAGCCGGGCCCGCTCGCTGATGGATTACCAGTGCTTCTTCCTCGGCACGCTGGGCGCCGAGCTGGATTTCATCCTGGGCGTGCGGGTGCCCCTGACCAGCCTGTGTCCCTGCTCCAAGGAGATCAGCCGCTACGGCGCCCACAACCAGCGCTCGCTGGTCAGTGTGCAGGTGAGGAGCCGCGATTTCATCTGGTTGGAGGAGCTGATCGGGCTCGTGGAATCCTGCGGCAGCTCCGAGCTCTACGCCCTGCTCAAGCGCGAGGACGAGAAGCACGTCACCGAGCGCGCCTACGAGAACCCGGTGTTCGTCGAAGACCTGGTCCGAAACGTCGCCCTGAAACTGCGTGAAGATCCGCGGATCGCCTGGTTCACGGTGGAAGCGGAGAACTTCGAGAGCATCCACAACCATTCCGCGTACGCCTTCATCGAGATGGACAAAGAGCACGACGGTGACATCGCCCTTTAAGCACGCGGTCACGATCTACACCGACGGCGCCTGCAGCGGCAATCCCGGGCCGGGCGGCTGGGCGGCCGTGCTCCTGTCCGGCGACCATCGCAAGGAAATCAGCGGCGCCGCGCGCCACACCACGAACAACATCATGGAGCTGACCGCCGCCATCCAGGCGCTCCGGCAGCTCCGCGCACCCAGCCGGGTCACGCTGTTCTCCGACAGCCGCTACCTCGTGCAGGGCATGACCGAGTGGCTGCCCAACTGGATCCGGAAGGGGTGGCGCCGGCCGGGCGGCACCGTGGCCAACCGCACGCTCTGGGAGGAGCTGCACCGGCTGGCCGGCCGCCACGCGGTGACGTGGCGCTGGATACCGGCCCACCACGACGACCCGGTCGGCTCCCATCCGGAGAACGCTTGCTGCGACGAGCTGGCCCGCGCCGCGATCACGGCCATGGAGGGGGACGACGGGGGCGGTGCGGCAGCGGCGCCGGACGATCCGAGCTGAGGGCCGGCGATCAGTCGGCGGCCGCGGGGGAGGGACGGCGGGTGCGCCACCAGCGCAGCGCCTTGTCCTTGACCACGACCAGCAGCACCAGCGTCAGGAACATGGGCACGAAGACGACGAACGCTTCCAGCAGGTTGAGGGAGCGCCCGAACCGGCGCACCAGCCCGATGTTCCACGCCGAGCCGTAGATGATGAGCAGGTGCAGCCAGTAGATCGTCAGCGTTTCCGAGCCCACCAGCCGGATGATCCAGGGGACCGAGCGGACCTTGCGCGCCAGCGCCGAGATGCCGGTGAAGAGGAGCACGACGCAACCCAGCCGGAGCCACAGGCTGTGGGCGGCCAGCGTCCCGAACTTCAGCGCGGCCGGCAGCCTCAGAAAAACCCAGTAGATCGGCAGCCCGAACGCCAGCACGGCGAGCCCCGCCAAGAAGAAGGAACCGTGCCAGTCGTCGCGCATCTTGAAGCGGGACTGGTGCCAATGGGCAGCCAGGATGCCGCCGTACATGAAGCCCACCCATGGCACCATGGGGAAGTACGAGTTGAAATTGCCGCCGATGTAAAAGTTCCACAGTTGCGGCGACGCCGCCTGGCCGTTGAGCAACCAGATCAGTGGGCTGAGCAGGAAGAGGAGCGGCATGGCGATCCCGATGTAGGTGAGGAACCGCCGGCGGGTGCGGAGCAGGGCGATGAGGATGTGCAGGCTCAACAAATTGGCGGCGACGCATTGCAGGATGTCCACGTTCATCCAGGAGAGCCACTGGGTGGCGGTCAGCGGCGTCGTGAAGATTTGCAACGGGTTGCTGAACGGCAGGTGGAGCGCGTAGCCGATGAACAGGAGCAGCGCCACGCGGCGGAGGCGCCGCCAGAGTCGCGGCGACCAGCGCAGGTAGTCGTCCCAGTAGCGGGTGGTGGCCACATAGAAGGCGAACCCGCTCACGAACAGGAATGTCGGCGCGGTCAGGCCGCGGAAATGCTGCCATTCGATGAACAGGGTGGTGCGGCGGATGGATTCACTCAGCAGGTCGTTGAACGTGTGGCCGAACACCATCATCACGCAGGCATAGGCCCGGACGATGTCCACGAATAGCAGACGCTGGCTGGATGAACCCTGAACGTTACCGGTGGTCACGGAAGCCTGCCTGGCGGATTCTCCCGTGCGGGCCGGCGGATACGAAACCGGCGACGACGCCGCACAGGTCGGCGGGCCGGACGTCTCGGGCGAATCGGGAGCGCCGGCTTCGCATCCAAAGTGTATCACAGGTCCCGGCGGCGCCCGCAAGCGTTTTGCCCCGCGGACGGAGTCGGTGACTCTGTTATAATGGGTTCAATTTTCGGCCGGTCATCCTTCCGGTTATTTGAAAACGCGCGACTCATCATACCGGGTCATATTTTTCCTTTCGGAGGATTCATACCATGGATATCTGGTTTATCCGCGTCATCTTCTGCTGTCTGCTCGTTTATGCCTCCTTCGCCCTCCGGCCGTTCGGGAGCAACCTGCCCGCCAACCTGATCGCGGGGGGCGTGCTGGCGCTGGCCATCATCCTGTTCGAGATCCGGATCCGCCGGCTGAGTCTCCGGACGCTGATCGGCGCGCTGATCGGCTCCATCACCGGCATCATCGGCGCGACGCTCATCTCGCTGGTGCTCAGCCGGATGACCGCCATCCCCGCCTCGGCCGGCACCTTCCTCCAGGTGCTGATCATCATGCTCATGGCCTATGTGGGCCTCATCGTGGGCGCCGACAAGGGCAACCTCCTGAACGCGAAAGTGTTCGAGGGGTTGTTCAACGCCGACCGGTCGTCGCTGGTCTGCCCCAAGATCATCGACACCTCGGTGATCATCGACGGCCGCGTCGCCGATATCTGCGAGACCGGCTTCCTCGACGGCGTGCTGGTGCTGCCGCAGTTCGTCCTGCACGAGCTGCAGATGATCGCCGACTCGTCGGACTCCATCAAACGCAACCGCGGCCGCCGCGGGCTGGACATCCTGCAGCGCATCCAGAAGACGGTGGGCGTCAACGTGCAGATCGTCGAGAAGGACTTTCCCGAAGTCAAGGAAGTGGACCTCAAGCTCATCGAGCTGGCCCGCGAGATGGAGGGCAAGATCATCACCAACGACTTCAACCTGAACAAGGTGGCCCAGCTGCGGGGCGTCAGCGTGCTGAACATCAACGAGCTGGCCAACGCCCTCAAGCCGGTGGTCCTGCCCGGCGAGACCATGAAGGTATTCATCCTGAAGGAGGGGAAGGAAGAAAACCAGGGCGTGGCCTACCTGGACGACGGCACGATGGTGGTGGTGGACGAGGCGCGGTCCCTGATCAGCCGCAACGTGGAGATCGTGGTGACCAGCCTGCTCCAGACCACCGCCGGCAAGATGATCTTCGGCAAGATCGGCCGGGTGCTGGGCCCGACCGCCGCGGAGCAGAAAAATGGCAAATCCCGTTGACGGCGCCGGCCCGGTCGCCGCGCCGGGCGAGCTGCGGATCGGCACCGGCGTGGACGTGCACCGCCTGGTTCCGGGCCGCCCCCTCTGGCTGGGCTGCGTCCAGATCGATCACCCGCTGGGGCTCGAAGGGCACTCCGACGCCGACCCGCTGGCCCACGCGATCACCGACGCCATCCTCGGCGCGCTGGGGCAGCGGGACATCGGCTGCCACTACCCGCCCGGCGAGGCGCGGTGGCGCGGCTACCCGGGCATCCGGTTCCTCGAGGACATGCGCGACCTGCTGACCCGGTGGGGCTGGACCATCGTCAACGTGGACGGTGTCATTGTGGCCGAGCGCCCGAAACTCGCCCCGCACATCCCCCGTATGACGGTGCGTGTGGCCGAAGGCCTCGGCGTGAATCCCGCCCGGGTGGGCATCAAGGCCAAGACGTTCGAGGGACTCGGCTTCACCGGCCGTGAGGAAGGGATCATGGCGCAGACCGTGGTCCTGCTGCAGAAGGCCCGCTGACGGCACGCCGCCGGCGGGGCATCCCGGGAACAATCCGGAAAGGAACACGATGAACAAGCTGCGCGTCTGGTTCGCCGTCGCAATGATCGCCGCCCTGGCCGGCCCGGCCGCCGGAGCGGAGGTGTATCCCCTGGCCCAGGTCAAGCGGGGCCAGAGCGCCACTGTCCGCACCTGTCTCGAGGGTCGCCAGATCGTGGAGTTCCCGGCGGAGGTGCTGGGGGTGCTGGAGAAATCGATCTCCGGCTACGACGTGGTGCTCATCCGGCTGAGCGGCGCCGAGATCGAGCGGACGGGCCCGTTCTCCGGCATGAGCGGCTCGCCGGTCTACATCGACGGCAAGCTCATGGGGGCGCTGGCGTACTCGTTCCCGTACACCACCGATCCGGTCGCCGGCGTCACGCCGTTCGAGCAGATGCGGGCGCTGTTCGGCACCGAGCCGGGTCCGGTCGCCGCCGGCGGTCCGGGCGGCGCCGTGGATGTGGGGACGATGCTGGATCGCATGGCCAGCCCGGACGTGCGCACGGCGCTGGCGCTGCCGCCGCCGGCCGGCGGCGGCGAGGCGGCCGCGCTGCGGCCCATCGGGACGCCGCTCATGCTGTCCGGCTGCACGCCGGCGGCGCTGGAGCAGTTTCGGGACGCCTTTCGCGACCTCGGCTTCGTGCCGGTGCTGGGCGGCGCCTCCGCCGGCGCCACCGGCGGCGCCGCGGCGGGATCCCCGCCCCTGGCACCCGGGGCGGGCGTCGTGGTCACTCTGGTGCGGGGTGACATCGGCATGGGCGCCGGCGGCACCGTGACCGAGGTGGACGGCGAGACCGTGTATGCCTTCGGCCATCCGTTCCTGCAGGCGGGGCGGACCGCCATGCCGCTGCACGATTCCGAGATCCTCGCTGTCGTCCGCAATCTGAACAACTCGTTCAAATTCTTCACCACCGGCCAGCCGGTGGGCGCCGTGCTTCAGGACCGCCTCCTCGGGATCATGGGCCGGCTCGGCGCCCGGCCGGAGCTGGTCCCGGTCGCGGTCACCGTCGAGACGCCGCGCAAGCCGCCCGCGGCGTTCGCCGTCGAGGTGGTGCGCGACCCGTTCCTGACGCCGTTCCTGATCAATTATGCCCTGTTCAATTTCCTGCAGGCGGAGGAGCGGGCCATCGGCGCCGCCACCATCGACATCACCGCGGAAATCACCCTGGCCGGCGGTGAGACGATTCCGATCCGCAACGTCATCTCGAGCCCGCTCACCGCGGCCCAGCAGGCGGCGCTGTTCGTGGCGGTGCCGCTGCAGTACATCTTCAGCTCCGGGTACAAGGAGCTCGATGTGACCGGCGTTAGCGTCAAGGCCGTCATCCGCGACGAGCTGAGCGCCGCGAGGATCGATTCGGTGCAGGTGGACCGGGCGGAGGTCCGAGCGGGCGAGACCGTCAACCTGAAGATCAACCTCCAGCTGCAGGACGGGCGGATGACCGCCATGGGCTTCCCGCTGCACCTGCCGGCGGACCTGCCCGCCGGCCCGGTGCAGGTGTTCGTGGGTGACGGGACGACGCTGACCCAGCTGGATCGCCAGCTGGAGCCGGGCCTGTTCACCGTGTCGACGGCCCGGCAGCTCGTGGGCGCGCTCCGGAACTTGCGCCAGAACGCCACCGTCTACGTCAAGCTCTACCGGAAGGGCGACGGGATCTTCTCCCGCGGCCACTCGTTCCCGGCCCTGCCGGCGTCCTGGCTCGACATCTTCAGCGGCTCCCGCACCCAGGGAGCCAGCGTGCCATTGCGTTACATCCATTTCCTGGAGAAAAGCCTTGGAGACCAGAATTATGTCATCACCGGCGCTCAGAACTTCCAGCTGGATATCCGTCCGGAATAGCCGATGGTCCGGCGCCGCGCGCGCCCTGGCCGTCGCGCTGCTGGTCCTGGCGGCGCTGCCGGCGGCGGCGCAGGCGGTCCGGCCGAGCTGGTACGAGCTGGATTCGTACGAAGATTTCAGCGCGGGGAAGGTCAAGGGCCTGGCGGTCACCGACGACGGGCGGCTCGTCCCCGCGCCTGTGCTTCGTGAGCTGGGCGATTCGGGCCAGCCGTATGTCCTGTCGGCGGTGCGCGACGCGTTCGGGACGGTCTATTTCGGCACGGGGCATGACGGCAAGGTCTTCAAACTCCAGCCCCAGGGCGGCGTGATTGAGGTGCTCGACGCCGAAGAGCCCGACATCTTCGCGCTGGCGGCCGGGCCCGACGGCACGCTGTACGCCGCGGGCAGCCCCGGCGGCCGGATCTACCGCGTGGGCCGCGACGGCAAGAGTGCGGTGATGGCCGAGCTCAAGTGCAAGTACGTCTGGGCGCTGACCCTGGGCCGCGACGGCGCGCTCTACGCCGGCACCGGCGTGGAGGGGCGCATCTACCGCGTGGACGAGGGGGAGCCCGCCGTGGTGTTCGACTCGGACCAGACCCACGTGCTGAGCCTGGTGACAGATGCCGACGGGCATCTCCTGGCCGGTACGGCGCCGGCCGGCTATCTGCTGCGCGTCGGGACCGACGGCCGGGCGGTGTCGCTGTTCGACGCCCCGCTGGCCGAAATCCGCCAGATCGCCGTGGACCGCTACGGGGTGGTGTACGCGCTGGCCTATGGCAAGGAGTCGGCCGACGGCGAGACGAAAACCTCCGGGGCGGCCGCCGACGCGATCGCGGCCGACGTGGTGGTTTCGGTGTTTCAGCGGGACGAGACGCCCAAGGCCAAGCGGACCAAAACCGACGCGATGGCCGCCGCCATCGGCGCGGCGGGAACCGCGTCGGCCGACGTGGCGGCGATCTACCGTCTGGACAAATCAGGCAATGTGGTGCCGGTCTGGCGCTCCGAGGAGGACAAGGCGTTCGCCTTCGCCCTGCAGCCGGACGGCACGATGATCCTGGGCACCGGCACCCGGGGACGGCTGCTGGCCCGGCAGCCCGACCGGGCGCGGCTGGTGCTGGCCGAGTCGGGACAGGAACAGGTGACCGCGCTGCTCCCGGGCGCCGACGGCATCCTGGTGTTCACATCGAACCAGGGCCGGGTGTATCGGCTGGGCGCCGAAGCGGCGGCCGCCGGCGAGTGGGTGTCCGATGTGGCCGACGCGGGCGCCGTCGCCCGGTTCGGCGTCCTCCGGACCGTGACGGCGCCGCTGCCCGAAGGCGTGCGCGGCGAGTACGCGTTCCGCTGCGGCAACACCGCCCGGCCCGACGCCACGTGGACCGACTGGCAGACGCTGACGGGCGGCGAGGCCGTCTACGCCATCGGCGCGCCGCCGGCGCGCTATTTCCAGGTGCGGGTCGCCCTGGCCGCCGGCAGCGGGAAAGCGCCCGGCCTGGCGGGGCTGTGGGTGGAGCGCCTGGCGGTGAGCTACGTCCAGAAGAACCAGGCGCCCCGGCTGCTGGCCGTGGCGGTGAATCCGCCGGGCGTGGTCTTCCAGAAGCAGCCGCCCATGATGCAGCCGGGCGAGCCGCCCGACTACGGCGCCGCGTCCACGCTGGAGCTGCCGCCCCACATCCTGGCGGCGCTGACCCGGATGAGCGGGGCCATGCAGCTGCCCAAGATCTTCAAGACCGGCCAGGTGTCGCTGAGTTGGACCGATGAGGACCCCAACGGCGACCTGCGGGAGTATGCCGTGGACATGCGCCCCGTGGGCGCCGCGGCCTGGACTCGCCTGGCTGCCGCCCTCCGGGAGCAGTACCTCAACGTGGATCCGGACGTGCTGGCCGACGGCGACTACCTGTTCCGGGTGACCGTCTCGGACGCCCCGGCCAATCCGCCGGGCGAGGCGGGCACCGACACGCTGGTGAGCCCGGTGGTCACCGTGGACACGCGGCCGCCGCGGCTCCGGGCGCTGGAATCCGGCCGGACCGCCCAGGGCCTGGAGGTCCGGATCGAGGCGGCCGACGAGCGCAGTCCCATCCACGCGCTGGAGTACTCGACGGACGGCGGGCGGCGCTGGGAGCCGCTCTTCCCCGAGGACGGCATCTGCGACCAGACGCTGGAGCGGGCGAAGCTGGCCGTGCCGGCGCTGGCCGCCGAGGTGCGGCAGCTCCTGGTGCGGGCCATGGACCACGCCGGCAACGTCGCGGTGCTGGCCGTGGAGCCGCCCGCTCAGAAATAGCCTGTTTCATTT
>JAGOHA010000245.1 GCA_017996395.1 Acidobacteriota bacterium
ATTACGAATTACGAGCACGAACCCTCAACCCTCAACCCTCAACCCTGTCACGCCGTGGTCCAGCGCTCCACCCGGTTGCGGCCGCGGCTCTTGGCCTGGTACAACGCCTGGTCCGCCTGCTGGATCAGGACGTCCGGGGTCAGTTCGGCGGGGCGGCCGTCCCATGACGAAAGACCGATACTAACCTGCACTCGGACCGGCGGATCGTCGGGCGCCGTGTTCACCTCCAGCTCCGCTATTGCCGCCCGCAGTCTATCGGCGAGGGCCCAGCCGTCCTCGGCTGAAGTCTCGGGTAAGAAAAACGCCATCTCCTCGCCGCCGTAACGGCCCAGGCTGTCGACGCTGCGGATGCCGGACTGGAGGCTGTGCGCGATGTTCTTCAGGACCAGGTCGCCGGCGGCGTGACCGAATGTGTCGTTGATCCGCTTGAAGTGGTCCACGTCCAGCATCCCCACCACCAGAGGCCGCCGAAAGCGGCGCACCCGATCCATCTCGCGGCTGAGCGCGTCCATGAACGGGCCGCGTCGCAACAGACCCGTTAGTTCGTCGAAGGTGGCCGAACGGAACAGGCGGGCGTTCTCGATCATGGCGGCCGCCTGGCGGGCGAAGATGTCGAGCAGATCACGTTCCTCACCATCCAGCCGGTTGTCGGGTTCGCCGCCACCCAGGGTCAGGACCGCCACCAGCTTGTCCTGCAGCGAGAACGGGAGCAGCAGCTGGGGCTCCAGGCGCAGCAGCCAGCGATGGCCGGCGGTGCCGGCGGCGCCCTGCAGCTGGTTCAAGTGCAACAGCCGGCGCGCCTGCGCCAGAATCCGGATCACCGTTTCATCCGCGGCGAACATCACCTGCTGTTCCAGTCCGCGGCCCTGGATGGCCCCGAAGGTGGACCAGATGGTGTAGGTCGTCCCAGGCGCATTGGCGAGCAGAAAGGCGCCCGAGCGCATGCGCAGCAGCCGCTCCAACCCTTCCTGGATGGCGGGGATCAGCGTCTCCAACTGGGTTTGGCCCGCTACGCGCGCCGACAGGCGGGGCAGGTCGCGGCGCAGCTCGAAGCGTTCCGGATACAGGAGGCGGTCCACCCAGCGCTGGATCCGCTCTCGCAGCGGGTTGAACACCAGCGCCAGGAGCAGGGTGGCCGGGACCATGAGCCAGACGGGATGGATCGGATGAAACAGCAGGGTCGCCAGGCTGCCGCCCAGGCCGAGGGCCCCATAGTAGATGAGGAAGATGACACCGGTGAGCACCGTGTAGATGATGCTCTTGCGGATCACCACCTCCACGTCGAACAAGCGGTGGCGGAAGATGGCCAGGGCGAAGGCGACGGGCACCGGCACGATGGCGATCAGGTTGAACCAGATCACGAACTCGGTGACCCGGCCGACCATCAGCCAGCTGCCCAGCGCGAAGAACAGGCTGAACGCCCAAGGGATTACGCCGGCGAGCACCACGCGGGTCTGCCGTCGCGATGCGCCCGCGGGTAGCGTGAGGTGGGTGTGGGCCAGCGCGGCGAGCACGCCGGCGGGACCGAATCCCAGATACACCACCTGAAACTGGCGGACCAGGGCCAGCGCCACCGGCGGCGAGACCGTCGCTCCGGTTAGTTGGGCCAGATAGGGAAGCTGGGCGGCCACGGCGGACAGAATGCCAATGAGATACACGACCGGCAGCAACCAGGCGTGCCGGCGCACGATCGTCTTTGGTTCGGGGATCACCGAGGCCAGGTGAATCTCGGAGCCGATCAAGCCGCCGCGCGCCAGGGCCAGCGCCAGGGTCAGCACCACAGACAGCGCCTCCCCCTCTCCCAGGCAGTAATCCGGGATGAGCACGGTCAGGGGCGCCAGCACCGTGACGCGGAAAAACACACGGACCCGCGGGTCGGAGCGGCGCCGCCAGACGGAAAAACTGCCGATGCCCAGATACAGCAGAACGATGGCGGTCGTGATCGCCAGACTGACCCAGGGAACAGTCACGGAGTTGACCACGGCAACCCGCAACCGGCGCCCGTCCCGCTCCAGTTCCATGAGGACCGGCTGGTCGCCCGACAGGCTCTGTTCCGCCAGGCGGTAATCGACGGGCGTTCGTACGGCTCTTCCGTTGACGCGATGCAGTCGGTCGCCGGCTCGGAGTCCGGCGCGCTCCGCTGCGCCACCGGGGACCGTGGCGTGGATGGCCAGTCCGTCCGGAGGCGGCGACAGCCGGAAACCCGCGTTGCTCTGGAAATCCCACCGCCAGCTCAACCCGTTCAGCACGAACAGGCCGGCGTAGAGCAGAATGACCGCTGCGATCAGGACGTGCGTCCGCCAGACAGGCGCGCGGGCAAGGGGCGAGCCGAGGGCGGGTGTTCCCGTGTCAGCCGTCATTTCGGTAATCCTGTTCAGTTGGTTTCGATACTAAGTTCGCAGAAAAGACTGGATCCGTCAACCTCTACGATTCGGACGGTCGCCGGCAGGCCCGCCGTCAACTTGAGGAAATCGGCGGGGCTGAACGTGGTGGCGGTGAAGCCGTCGGTGCAGACGATGA
>JAGOHA010000107.1 GCA_017996395.1 Acidobacteriota bacterium
AAAAAATGGCGGAGGAGGTGGGATTCGAACCCACGTGCCCCGGTTTTGCCGGGGCAAGTCGATTTCGAGTCGACCCCGTTACGACCACTTCGGTACTCCTCCGCGGATGGGGACCATCCAAAGACCGACCGCCCGAAAGCGGGACGCCGAGTATAGCAAACCCCGCTCCGGACGTCCACCCCAAAGGTGGCACCAGCCGATCGATGCTCCGGGGCGCACGCGGGAGGTGAGTCCATGCAGCGGGTGAGTTTCCGGATCGTCGCCGACGGCGGCATGCCCCTCCAGGAGCAGATCAAGAACCAGATCATCTCGTCGCTCTATACCGGCAAGATCCAGGAGGGCGATCCGCTGCCGTCGGTGCGGGAGCTGGCTGAGCTGGCCGCGGTCAATCCCAAGACCATCCTCAAGATCTACCGCGCCCTGCAGGCCGAGGGCTATGTCCAGATGGTGCGCGGCAAGGGGGTCTTCGTCCGGAAGCTCGCCGGCGAGGATTTCACCCAGCGCCGCCGCGGGGCGATCCTGAACCTGATCAAGACGACACTGGAGAAATCCCAACTCCTCGGCGTGCCCCACGAGCAGTTCGCCCACCTGCTGCTGCGCTACACCACCGGTGCCGGGCTCCGCCCGCTGCGCTGCACCGTGGTGGACGACGCCGAGGAGATCGAGGTGTTCACCGCCGAGCTCCAGCGCCGGCTGGACATCGCCATCCACCCGGTGCTCCTCGAGAACCTGGAGCGGGAGCTGGCGCCCGCCAACGCCGCCATCCGCGCCGTGCCGTATGTGCTCACCACCTCCTGGCACATCGCCGCGGTGCGCCCCCTGGCCGCCGCGCTGGGGAAGCGGCTGCTGGAGATCAAGATCAACCCCGGCGTCTTCGGCGAGATCGCCCAGGTGATGCGCGAGCGGAACGTGGGCGTGGTGGTCCGCGACATGCGCACCCTCCACACCTCGTTCGACGTCTTCGCCAAGATCTTCCGGCCGGCCACCGACAAGCAGTTTCTCATCGCCCCGGTCGACAACACCGCGCTGCTGGAGCGGATCGCCCGCGAGTCGGACATCGTGTTCACCTCGCCGCTGTGCTGGGAGGCGGTGCGCCGCATCACCCCCGCCGGCGTGGATCTCCGCACCTTCCAGGATTTCATCTCCGGCGAGTTCATCGAGACGCTGCGCGTCCTCCAGCTCTTCGAGGACGCCGCGTCCGGGGAGGCGTCATGACCGGGCGGGATGCCGGAGGCGGCGCCGGCGATCCGGGGCGGGCGCCGGCCGTCGACTGGCGGGCTGCGCCGAAGGCGGAGACCCACGTCCACCTCGAGGGGAGCGTGGACGCGGCGCTGCTGCAGGCGCTCCACCGCCGCCATGACCTCCCGTGGGCGGAGCGGCCGCTGGAGTCGATCCGCGCGGAGCTGGCCTTCAGCGATTTTCACGGGTTCCTCGACGCCTACAAGACCGTGATTCAGGCGATCCGCTGCGAGGACGACTTTCGCGACATCACCGCCGCGTTCTTCGGACGGCTGCAGCGCGATGGGGTGGTCCATTGCGAATTTTTCCACACGCCCGCCGCGTGCATGAAGTACGGCCTGGACCCCGACCGGGCGCTGGCGGCCATCCTGGAGACCGCCGCCGACGAGGGGCGGACGCGGGGCATCAGCTGGGGCGTGGTACTGGACAATGTGCGGCAGTTCCCCGCGGAGTACTTCCATCGCACGCTGGAACTGGCGTACCGCCAACTGGGACGCGGCGTCGTCGGCATCGGCGTGGGCGGCGACGAGACCGCGGCGCCGCTGGAGCCGCTGGCGCCGGCGTTTCTGACGGCGCGTGAGCGCGGCCTCCGCATCTCCCTGCACACGGGCGAAACCGGTTCGGCCGAGAGCATGCTGCGGGACCTGCAGGCGGCCCGGCCTCACCGGATCGGCCATGGTCTCCCCGCCGGACGGTCGGAGCGCGTGGCCGAACGGGTGGCGGCGCTTGGAGCGGTGATCGACGTCTGCCCCACGAGCAACCGGGCCACGGGGGTGGTCCCGGACCTGGCGGCGCATCCGCTCCGGACGATGTACGCGTGGGGCGTGCCGCTGACCGTAGCCACCGACGACCCGGCGCTGTTCCAGACGGATCTGGTGCGGGAATACGAGCTGGTGGCGGAGCTGATTCCGGACGCCGGCCTGGCCGGGCGCCTGGCCCGGTGGCAGACGGCCAATCCCCTCCTGCCGGAGCGCGCAAGGCGACAGTTCGAGGAGTTCTTCAATCTTGACTCCCGTCCGCGCGGGAGGGGCGGGATCACTCCAGGCCGGTGAACCGGTCCCGATCCACACGCGGCCGACAGCAGGCCCGTTGGTGGATGGACGGGCTGCGTGCCGTAGAATCCCCGCGAAGCCGGATTTAATGGAGAAGGGATACGATCGCCGAAGGTCGGACTGATCCAGGCCGACCCGGCGCCAGGGAAGGATCAGAGGCTCCCGCCGCAGAGAATCAGCACACCAGCTGTGATTCGCGCTTCTTCCGGCGGCGCGGGTTGAGGGCGCGGAGCCCGAACTTCTCGTATTTGTAGTTGAAAATCCGATAGGTCACCCGAAGGGATCGGGCGGCGCGCAATTTCACCCAGTTGGTCCGATTGAGGGCGTCGAGCATGAGGAGTTTTTCGAACTCCTTGACCCGTTCATGGAAGGCAAACTCTGTGTTTTCAATGAGTTGAATCAGTCGATCTCTCACGAATCCTCCCGCGGCAGCGGTGTTAACACTCGATCAGCACCATGGTGATGTCGTCCGCATGGGACGGGTGCCGCTGGACGACAGGCTGACTGAGCACGTCCAGCAAATCCGGCTGATTACTATACGCAAGCGCTTGCATCTGGTTTCGGAATTCAGCGAAGGCGGCGCCGTCCTCATCCAGGTCCGTGAGGCCGTCGGTGTAGAGCAGAATCCGGTCGCCGGTCTGGATGGGGATCTCGTTGTCGACATAGGCGGCGTCGTGAAAAAGGCCGATGGCCGGCCCGGTGATGTCCGACTCCAGGAACCGCTGCTCGCTGGTGCGCAGGAAGAGGGGGAACGGGTGACCGGCGCTGGCGAAGGTCAGGCGCAGCGGATCGGGCTGGAGGATGCCGTAGAAGGCGGTGAAGAACGTCCGCCCCTTCAGGATCGGGATGAACGACTGGTTGATGATCTCCAGCAGCGTGGACGGATTCCCGCAGGCGGGCGCGGCGGTGAAAAACGCCATCTTGAGCATCGCCATCATCATGGCGGAGCTGACGCCGTGCCCGGCGGCGTCGGCGACGATGACACCGAGCGCGCCGCCCGGCAGGAGTTGGTAGTCGTAATAGTCGCCGCCCACGGTGCCGCCGGGGATGTAGCGGGCGCTGATCCGGAAGCGGTCGGTGGTCAGGGCGGGGGCGGGGAGGAGATTGAGCTGGAGGGAGCGGGCCATCTCCGTGTCGTACTGGATCCGCTTGCGAAATGCGTACTGGTCCAGCGCCTTGCGCACCAGCAGGAGGAGTTCCTCGGGGTCGAACGGCTTGGTGATGTAGTGGAACGCCCCCATCTTGAGCGCCTCGACGGCCACCTTCTCGGAGCCGTGGGCGGTGAGCATGATCACCTGGATGTCCGGGTCCGCAACCAGGGCGCGGCGTTGCACCTCGGCGCCGTTGATCTCGGGCATCCGCAGGTCGGTGATGAGCACGCGGCAGCCTTTTTCCGCCAGGAAGGCCAGCCCCTCCTTCGGATCCGTGAACGTGGCGATGCTGGTGTAGTGCTTCTCGAGGATCGCCTTGATCGTGTAGAGAACGGGGAACTCGTCGTCGATGACCAGCAAATCAGCGCGTTTCATTGCGGATTGACCCCCTTGGCTTCCTGGACGGGGAAGCGGACCTCGAACGCCGCGCCGGCGCCGTCGGCGGCCGGCCCGACGGCGATGGTGCCGTCGTGCTCCTCGACGATGCTCCGGGCGATGGCCAGACCCAGGCCGGTGCCCGACTCCTTGTTGGAGAAGAAGGGTTCGAAGACCTTTTCCCGCAGCTCGGCGGGGATGCCCGGGCCGGTGTCCGTGACGCGGATGCCGGCCGCCTCGAAGGCGCCGGAGGCGTCGGCCGCGCCGTCGAGGAACGACTCCACCAGCACCCGGCCGTCGGGAGGCGTGGCGTCCAGGGCGTTCTGGAGCAGGTTGATGAGCACCTGCTTGACCTTCTCGAAGTCGGCCGTCAAGCGGATCGCCTCATAGCCCGGCCGGAATTCCAGATGGATGCGGCGCTTGCGGCTCTCCTCCGCGTAGAGGTCCACCGCGTCCTGGATGCACGCGTTGAGGTCCATCACATCCTTGGCCAGCTCCATGGGCCGGGCGAAACGCACCAGCTCCGAGACCACGTTCTGCAGACGGTTCACTTCGGCGTTGAGCACCTTCATGTGCTGGGCGCGCGGGTCGCCGCCGTCGAAGCTGTCGCTCACCAGCTGGCCCAGCCCCTTGATGGCGACGAGGGGGTTGCGGATCTCGTGGGCGATGTTGGCGGCCATCTGCCCGATCAGGGCCAGCCGCTTCTGGTGGTGCATGGTCTGCATGAACGCCTGTTCCTTCTCCCGGGCCCGGGCGTTCTCCAGGGCGATGGCTGCATTGTTGCACAGGATCCCGAGGAAGTTGATGTCCTCGTACGAGAAAAGCTCGCCGGAGAGCTTGGCCTTCAGCAGCAGGATGCCCAGCAGCCTGTCGCGCGACACCAGCGGGGCGATCACCGAGACCTCCAGCGATCGCAGGAGGGCGATCTCCTCGGGGGGCAGGGCGAGAAACCGCCGGTGGTTGAGCCGGTCGAACAGCTCGATGGGGCCCTGCTTGTCCGTGAGCCAGTGGACGACCTGCCACGACGCGGGAATCTGGACCGAGCGGAAATCCTCGATCTCGGGATTGCGGGCCGCGGCGCATTCGAACACCTCGGCCTCGCCGCTGCGGAGGAAGAAGTAGCCGCCCTTCAGGTATGCCACCGAGGAGATCTTGTTCAGACTCAGGTCGATGACCGTGGGGATGTCCATCGTGTAGTTCAGCTGCCGGGACGTCTCGAGGATGGTCTCGCGGTAGTTGATGTGGGCCCGGTAGAAGACGCGGTCCAGCAGCTTGGCGATGGAGGCCTTGAGCGGCTCGATCAGGAACGCCGCCGCCAGCAGGAACAGAATCATGAGCCACATGGGGCCGATTTTGAGATACCGCTGGAGGTCGTCGCCGTACCAGACCAGGAGCAGGAAGTATAAGAACAGGATGACGCCCGAGACCAGGGTGTAGGCGATGCTCTTCTTCAGGACGATGTCGGCGTAGAACACGCGCTTGCGCACGTAATCGAACAGGAGAGTCAAGCCGAACAGCACCGCGGCCAGGATCGCGAGGGCGGTGCCCGTCGACAGCCGCGCCTCGGGAAAGAGGCTCTCCGTGGCGAAACCGGCGGCCGGCAGGATCGTGCCGGCGATGAGGCCGAAGTACAGGATGTTGGCGGAGGTGCGCTCGTGCGGCTGGCGCTGCGACCGGAACGCGACGAGGCTGACCGCGATGAGCCCGACGCTGACCGCCAGGGCAGCCAGCCGGACGGCGGTTTCCAGTGCGGTCAGGCCGGGCGATGCGCCGCCCGCCTCCGGCTGGATGACGCCGGCGCCGCTGAACCACGCTGCGCCGGCTGCGGCCAGCAGCGCCGCGCCGGCCAGGACCAGCACGCGGGGATTGGCGATCACCGGCAGCCGGACGGGATGGTGGGCGATCAGGACGAGCAACACCACGGGCAGCGCCAGGGCGCCCGGCAGCGCCCACCCGACCAATCCGGCCAGCGGGGAGAAGGTCAGCGTCCAGCCCAGCAGCAGCAAGCTAGCCATTCCGAAGTAGACCAGCGACTGCAGAATGCTGAGGGGCGGGTTGGGGTAGCGAACGAGCAGGAAGATCGAAATGAGCCCCCCCACCAGGCCGAAGAGCAATCCCAGCAGCGTTCCCGGGTGGCGCGTTTCCCACAGTGACAGCCGGACGGTCAGGTCCGCCCAGTTGAAGTCGTCCGCCGTGCGGATGTTCAGGGAGTACGTGGCGCCGAAACCGAGCCGGTGGAGCTCGTGCAGCACCTGCGTGCGGTTGAACACCGGCTGCTGGTTGATGCTCAGGACCTGGTCGCCCACGGTCAGGCGGTCGGCGAGCGAGGGGTGGACGGCGCTGACGAACACGGCGTATTTCTCCACCAGGTTCGTCCGGAGGCGTTCCATCTCGGCGGGCGTGAGCGTGACGAGCTGCAGCCGACCGGCTTGGAGCACCAGGAGGGTCGAGGGGCCGTCGCGGTACGCCAGCTGTTCGCGGATTTCCTCAGCGCGGCCGCTCTGGACGATCCGCCCGTTGATGTTGAGAATGCGATCGCCGGGCCGGAGCGGCGTGAGTATCGGGGCCGCTTCCACCTGCAGGGCCAGATTGTCGGGGGTGAACACGGGGTCCGCCGCGACCAGATCCCCCAGGCTGGCCCGGAGCTGATAGGTCTTGCCGCTGCGGCGGACGCTGACGTTGACCATGTCCGACGAAGCGATCTGGCGCCGGATCTCCGCCCAATCCTGCGGGCGGACGATGGGCTGGCGGTTGACGGAGAGGATGATATCGCCCGTCTGCAACGGCAGGCCGGCGGTTCCCCTGAGCACACACCGGTAGTGGTTCTCCACGTCGAAGCCGGGAGTCGCCGTCCGGTTCAGGATGGATGCGGCATACAGCAGGAGGGCCAGCACGCCCAGGGACAGGCCGAACGCCGCCAGCTTGAGCATTCGCCAGTGCCAACCGAATTCGGCGGGTGATGCGATCATGCGCTCTCGTCTGCAGGGGCCGCTGGCTCGGGGCGCATCCGGCCCGGGGTTATTCCAGCTGGGCGCCGAGTTGCTTGACGTCCTGGTAAAGCGGGGCGCGCTTGTCGCCGTCCCGCAGCACGTTCAGGCAGCGCGCCACCAGCTGGCGCGCCTCATCTTTCTGCGCCGTGGCCGCGGCGATCTTGGCCTTCAGCAACAGACTGGGCGCGTGGTTGGGGTTGATGGAGAGGTTCTGGTTGATGACGTCCCGCGCCAGATCGATCTGGCCCGAAGCCAGGTAGGCTTCGGCGAGCGCCCAACGGGCGAAGATCGCGCGGTGCGGGATGGCGATCGCGTCGTACACCTTGCGGAACAGCTCGATGGCCGTGCTGAAGTTGCCCAGCGAGGTGTTCATCCGGCCAACCAGATAGTCATAGAGCGGATCGCCCTTGTACCTCGACATGCCGTTCGCGCCTTTGGAATCGGCGCTCTGACGGGCGGCGATCATCTTCTGCCAGGCATCCAGCAGCTTGCGCAATTCGTCCATCCGGCCGGACTGCAAGTTGGAAATGCCCAGCGCGTAATAAGCCAGCGAGGAGCGCGGCGTGAGATCCAGGGCGGCCTGGGCCTTCTTCAACGCCTTATCGTATTCGCCCTTCAGATGGTGGATTTCGGCCATCTGCAGGAGCGCGGCGGCTTTCATGTCGTTGCTGGTGGCGCGTTCCCACATGTTCTGGGCGTACTTCATGGCTCGGGTGTGCTGGCCCTTGGCGTTGAGCACCTGGATCATGTGTTCGTGGACGTAGTCCAGGTTGGGATCCAGGTCCAGGGCGTCCTGGAACTGGGCGATGGCCTCGTCGTACCGACCGGTCATCAGGTAGATCTCGCCGAGGCTGTCATGCGGGTTGGGATGGTCCGGGTAGAGCTTGGCGTACATCTCCAGATGCTTGATCGCCAGGTCGTACTTGTAGATGTATGTGTAGGTGTATCCCAGGAGGTTATGCGCCTGGCCCATGTAGGGGGCCAGCTCCAGGGCCCGCTCGAAGCACTCGGCGGCGAACGTCTGCTTGTTGACGGTGGTGTAGAAGATCCCGGCCACGTAAAACGGCACCGGATCGTTGCCGTCCTGGGCCATGAGCTCTTTGAGCTTGAGGTGGATTTCCTGAATCTGTTCCTTGCCCATGCGCCATTTCTGGGGAAACCGGATCCAGATCTGCTCGGCCGGCGGGGCGCCGGGCATCAAGGCATCCACCCGGGCCTTGTAACGGCGGGCTTCGTCGTCCCGGCCCCGGAATTCCATCAATTGGGCCATGAAATAGTTGGTCATGAGATGGTCCGGGTTCAACTGCAGGGCCTGCCGGAGTGTGTTTTCCGACGCTTCGAACCGTCGTTCCACGTTGTATTCGAAGTGGAGGTGGATGAGCCGGTACACCTGGTCACGGACTTGCGGTGTCATGGTCCGTCCGCCGGTTTCCACCTTGACCCGCGTGGGCGTTGCGGGCACGGCGGCCAGGCTGAGTGTCAGAAGCAAGCTGAGGTATATTCCACGACGCATAACGTCTCCTCGACGCTGATACCTATTCCTACGGACTGCAAACTTGGATGTTTCGACCGGGCGCTGGATTTTTGTCATAAACAACCGACTCGGCCCACCCACCATCTCGATGATATAATTATACTTTATCGCGCAGTGAGCCACCGTCATGAATCGGACCGAACCCCTAGTTGACCCGAACCGGCGCGCCGAGCTCTTCCCGGTCACGCGGCAGTGGATCTACCTGAACCACGCCGCCGTAGGTCCGCTGCCGGCCTACGTGCTGGACGCCGCCCGCCACTACCTCGAGGCGATCTCACGGGACGGCGACCACCACTGGCAGGAAACCCTCCAGGTGATTGAGGAGACCCGCGCGCTCCTCGCCGAGCTCGTCGGAGCCCGGCCGGAGGAGATCGCGTTCACCCGGAACGCCTCCGAGGGGATCAGCGTACTGGCCAACGGCCTGGACTGGGAGCCGGGCGACAACGTGGTCCTGCCGGCCATCGAGTTTCCCGCCAACGTGTTCCCCTGGCAGAACCTGGCCCGCCGGGGCGTGGACGTCCGGTATGTCCCGCTTCGGGACGGCCGCTGCGAGGCGGCGGACATCATCGTCCGCGTGGACGGGCGCACGCGGGTGGTCTCGGTGAGCTCGGTCCAGTTCTTCAACGGCTTCCGGCTGGATCTGGCGCCCCTTGGCGCGTTTTGCCGCAGCCGCGGGGTTCTTTTCTGCGTGGACGCCATCCAGCAGCTGGGCGCGCTGCCCCTCGACGTGGGCAGCGGGAGCGTGGACTTCCTCGCCTGCGGCGGGCACAAGTGGCTGATGTCCGGCGAGGGGATCGGCTTCCTCTACTGCCGGGCGGAGTTGCTGGACCGGCTCCATCCGGCGGCGGTGGGGTGGATGGGCGTGCGCGACTGGGAGCACATGCTCAATTACCGGCTGGAGTTTCCCCCGGCGGCCCGGCGGTTCGAGACCGGCAACCTGTCGGCGTTCGGTGTGCACAACCTGAAGGCCGCGGTGGACTGCTACCTCCGGCTGGGACCGGCGGCCGTGGCCGCCCGCATCCTGGCCCTGGCGGAGCTGGCAGCCGAAGCGGCCGGTCAGCGGGGCTGGACGGTGCTCTCGCCCGACGGACCGGCGCGCTCGGGGATCGTGTCGTTCCGCGTGCCCGGCCGCGATGCCGCCGACCTGGTGGCGCGGCTGACGGCGGTCGGTGTCCAGGTGGCGGTCCGCAACGGCGCCATCCGGATGTCGCCGCATTATTACAACACCGCCGCAGAGGTGGCCGAGGCGTTCAACCGCCTGGACCGGATCGTCAAACCAACCGACGGAAGGTGAGCATATGAAATTGCTGACAGCCTCGCAGATGCGTGAAGTGGATCGCCGCACCATGACGGAGATCGGCATCCCCGGCACCACCCTCATGGAAAACGCCGGCATTGCCGTCGTGCAGGTCCTGGAGGAGGAGTTCGAAAAACTCGACTCGTTCCACATCGGCGTGATCTGCGGCCGGGGCAACAACGGCGGCGACGGCTTCGTGATTGCCCGGCACCTGTTCCTGCGCGGGATCACCCCCCACGTCTACGTCATCGGCGGCGCCGACGGGATCACGGGCGACGCCCGGGTCAACCTGGAGATCATCCGGAATTACCGGGACATCCCCATCGCGGATGTCACCGCGGCGGACGGCCTGGAATCGCTCCGCCAGGACCTGCAGTCGTTCCATCTCGTCGTGGACGCGCTCCTCGGCACCGGGCTCAGCCAGCCGGCGGATGGGCTCCAGGCCGATGTCATCCGCGCCGTCAACGATTCGCCGGCGACGGTGGTGTCCGTGGACCTGCCCTCCGGCCTGTTCGCCGACGAATACCGCCCGGTGGAGACCGCGGTGTTCGCCGACCTCACCGTGACCTTCACCGCGCCCAAACCGGGCCTGATCCTGGGCGACGCCGGCGTCTACACGGGGGATCTGTACACGGTGTCCATCGGCACGCCGGATTTCCTGCTCGATGTTCCGGAACACGCCCTGAATCTGCTGTCGGCCGATGATGTGCGCGGCTTCTTCCTCCCTCGCAAGAAGGACACCCACAAGGGCAACTTCGGCCACATCCTGGTGGTGGGCGGCGGGCGCGGCAAGACCGGCGCCGTGAAGCTGGCCGGACTGGCGGCGCTCCGCAGTGGCGCCGGCCTGGTGACCATCGCCGTGCCGGCCCCGCTGGCCGCCGTGGCGGCGGGCGACGTCCCCGAGCTGATGGTGGAAGCGCTGCCGGGCGGCGACGACGGGTGTTTCAGCCCGGCTGCCGCCGGCTGCATCCTGGAGCTGCTCAAGACGCGCGATGTGCTGGTGCTCGGGCCCGGCCTCGGGTGCCAACCCGAATCCGTCGCCCTGATCCGGGAACTGCTGCCCCAACTGGAGGTCCCCGTGATCCTGGACGCGGACGCCCTCAACTGCCTGGCGGAGGACCCGGAGCTGCTCAAGCGGATCCAGGTTTCGGCGGTGCTGACGCCCCACCCCGGCGAGATGGCCCGGCTGGTGGCCCGCCGCACGGGCGAGGTGCAGGAAAACCGCGAGATGATCGCCCAGGATTTCGCCCGCAAGTACGGGCATTACCTGATCCTCAAGGGGCACCGGACCGTGGCCGCCGATCCGGACGGCCAGGTCTGGATCAATCCCACCGGCAATCCGGGCATGGCCACGGCCGGCTCCGGGGACGTGCTCTCCGGCATCCTGGGCGCCTTCTGCGCCCGGATCAACCACCAGAACCCGGAGGCGTGGGCACTGGCGTGCAACGCGGCGGTCTACGTCCACGGCCTGGCGGGGGACCTGGCCACCGAGAAGCTGAGCGAGGAGTCGGTCATCGCCCGCGACATCGTCCGGTTCATCTGCCCCGCCATCCGGCGGATCCGCGAATCGTGAGCCGGACGCGGTTCATCACCGAA
>JAGOHA010000246.1 GCA_017996395.1 Acidobacteriota bacterium
GCGGTGGCCTACCTGCTGGTCTTCCAATCCCACGCCACCACCCTGCGGGTCCAGGAGGAGCACCTGACCGTCGCCGCGGTGCGCCGCGGCCCCTTCCAGGAGTTCATCCCCGTGATCGGCAGCGTTCAGCCCATCAACACCATGTATCTCAACGCCGAGGAAGGCGGGCGGGTGGAACACCTCTATCTGAAGGCGGGGGCGTTCGTGCGGGCGGGGGAACCCATCCTGAAGCTCACCAACACCGACCTGCTCCTGGACATCATGTACCGCGAGGCCGAGTTCTTCCAGCAGAACAACAACCTGCGTACGGCGCAGCTTTCGCTGGAGCAGTACCGCTTCGAACTCGACCAGCAACTGGCCGACGTGGAGCACGATCTGGAACGCGCCCGCCGGGAGTACCGCAACCAGAGCGCGCTGTACGAGGAAAAACTGGTTTCCAAAGACACGTTCGACGCGGCCCGGGAAACCTTCGAGTACGCCGAGAAGAAGCGCGCGCTGACCATGGAAACGCGGCAACGGGAGCTGGCGTTCCGCGACCAGCAGATCGCCCAGTTGGAAGAGTCGGTGACCCGCATCCGGGAGAACCTGGGAGTGGTGCGGCAGAAGCTGGACAACCTGGTCATCCGGGCGCCGGTGACGGGCCAGCTCACCTCGCTCCAGGCGGAACTCGGCCAGTCGAAGACGCCCGGCGAGCAACTGGGCCAGATCGACATCCTGGACGGCTTCAAGGTCCGGGCGCCCATCGACGAGCACTACATCGCCCGGATCGGCACCGGCCTGCGGGGGACCTTCGAACTGGCCGGCGTGTCCTACGAGCTCCGCGTGAAGCAGGTCTTCCCGGAGGTGCGGGACGGGCGGTTCGAGGTGGATCTGGAGTTCGGCGGCCAGGAACCCGGCGGCATCCGCCGGGGGCAGAGCCTGCACATCCGCCTGGAACTGGGCGATGTGGGCGAGGCGCTGCTGCTGCCCACCGGCGGTTTCTTCCAGAAGACGGGCGGCAACTGGATCTATCTCGTGGAACCCGGCGGCCGGTCGGCCGTCCGGCATCCCATCCGCCTGGGCCGCCAGAATCCCGAATACTATGAGGTGGTAGACGGCCTGCGCCCGGGCGATCGGGTGGTCACCTCCTCGTATGATAACTACGGCGACATGGATCGCCTGGTCTTCCAATAGGGGGAAGACCCGACCGCATTATCCGGCGCATAGGAGTCCCACATGATCGAAACACGGAACCTGAAAAAAATCTACACCACCGAGGACGTCGAAACCACCGCCCTGAACCAGGTGAACCTGGCGGTCCAGCCGGGGGAGTTCATCGCGGTGATGGGTCCATCGGGCTGCGGCAAATCCACGCTGCTCAACATCCTCGGCCTGCTCGACACGCCCAGCGCGGGTGAATACCTCTTCCTGGGTGAGGAGGTTTCCCGCCACTCCGAGCGCCGGCGGGCCCAGCTCCGCAAATCGAATATCGGCTTCATCTTCCAGAGCTTCAACCTCATCGACGAGCTGACGGTGTTTGAGAATGTGGAGCTGCCGCTGCTCTATCTCGGCATCTCGGCCTCGGCCCGGAAGAAACGGGTGCTGGCGGTGCTGGAGCAGATGCAGCTCGTGCCGCGCAAGAACCATTTCCCGCAGCAGCTGTCGGGGGGGCAGCAGCAGCGGGTGGCCGTGGGCCGGGCGGTGGTGGGCAGTCCCAAGCTGATCCTGGCGGACGAGCCCACCGGCAACCTGGACTCCACGCACGGCGACGAGGTGATGAAGCTGCTGACCGATCTCCACGAGAGCGGCACCACCATCATCATGGTCACCCACTCGCCCGCCTACGCCGATTACAGCCAGCGCGTCGTCCACCTGTTCGACGGGCACGTGGTGACCGAGAACCTGATGGAGAAGTTCCATGTCTGAAACTCCGACGGGAGGTGGCAGCATGATCCGGTTGCGTGACATCACCCGGTATTACACGAACGGATTCGTCAAGACCTTCGTGCTGCGAGGCGTCCGGCTGGACGTGGCCGAGGGGGAGTTCCTGACCATCATGGGCCCCTCGGGCGCCGGCAAGTCCACCCTGCTCCACATCCTGGGCATGCTCGATGCGACGTCGGAGGGGGAGTATTTCTTCCACGACATCCCGGTCCACGAGCTGACGGAGCGGCGCCGGACCGAGCTGCACCAGCAGAACATCGGCTTCGTCTTCCAGAGCTACCACCTCATCGACGACCTGACCGTCTACGAGAACCTCGAAACGCCCCTGCTGTACAAGAAGGTGAAGGCCGCCGAGCGTAAAAGCTTAGTCGCCGACATGCTGGACCGGTTCGGGATCGTCGCCAAGAAGGACCTGTTCCCGGCCCAGCTCTCCGGCGGGCAGCAGCAACTGGTGGCGGTGGCCCGGGCGATGATCATCCATCCCCGGCTCATCCTGGCCGACGAGCCCACGGGCAACCTGAACTCCAAGCAGGGCGAGGAGATCATGGCGCTGTTCCGTGAGTTGAACCGGGCCGGGACGACCAT
>JAGOHA010000108.1 GCA_017996395.1 Acidobacteriota bacterium
AGCGCCTGTCGCACCGCGGCGGCGATTGTTGCGGCGCCGGGGGAGTCGCCGTGGATGCACAGCGTGCGGGCGGCTACCGGAACGGCCGTACCGTCGATGGCGATGACGACGCCTTCGCGGGCGATCCGAACGGCCTGGGCCGCCGCCTCGGCCGAATCGTGGATCAGCGCGTCGGCGTGGCGCCGGTCGCGGAGCGTCCCGTCCGCCTCGTAGCGCCGTTCCACGAACGCCTCGCCGGCCACCACCAGTCCTGCGGCCTCACCGGCCGCCAGCAGGGCGGAGCCGGCCAGCCCCACCAGCACGAATCCCGGATCGACCGCCGCCACCGATTCGGCGACGAGGCGGGCCGTGGCCGCATCGCGCGCCGTCAGGTTGTAGAGCGCGCCGTGCGGTTTGACGTGCGCCAGGCGGACGCCGGCGGCAGCCGCGATCCCGGCCAGCGCCCGGATCTGGGCGATCAGGCTGTCGCGGAGCGTCGCCGGCTCCAGCGCCAGGACCGACCGGCCGAAGTGCAGGGGATCCGGGTAGCCGGGATGGGCGCCGATGGCAATGTCCGATTGCAGCGCCAGTCGCACCGTCGCGGCCATGGTAACGGCGTCGCCGGCGTGGCCGCCGCAGGCGATGTTGGCCGAGGTTACCAGCCGGAGCAACGCCGCCTCGGAACCGTCGGCCAGTGCCTCGGGGCGCTCGCCCACATCCGCGTTCAGATCGATCGTCACGGCCATGATTCACTCCCGGCGGTTGGCGGTTGATCGTTGAGGGTTGAAAGTTGAGAGTTGAGGGTTCATCGTGCTCGTAATCGTAATTCGTAATCGTAATCGTGCTCGTAATCGTCATCGAGGCTCGTTCCCGTAACTCGGACAGCAAGCCTCGCGGTTCGGGGCTCGGGTCTCGCAACGATCAACCATCAACCATCAACAGACTCGGACTGCGGATCTGAGATCCCGGTTCTGGGTCCTTGATCCCAGATCCATCAACAATCAACTATCAACTATCAACAGTTTCTGCGCCCTCTGCGGTGAGAGCTATCCCTCGAGTTCCCGCCCCCGCGTCTCGGGCAGCAGCACCATCAGTGCGGCGCCGGCCATGAAGAACGCCGCGGTGAGCGCCAGCGCGCCGCCGATGCCATGGGCGTCGGCCAGGGCGCCGATGGTGAACGGGGCCAGGGCGCTCACCGCCCGGCCGGCGTTGTACACCATGCCCTGCGCCGTGCCGCGGATCCGCGTGGGAAACAGCTCCGCCAGCATGGCGCCGAACACGCTGAAATAGCCGTGGCCGAAAAAGCCGATGAACGGACCCAGCGCCAGCAGCGCCAGCTCGTGGCGCGCCAGTTGCCCGTACACCGGGACCAGCGCGGCCGCGGCGATGAGAAAGCCGACGAACACCGGCCGGCGGCCGATCCGGTCGGCGAGGAAGCCGAACAGGGTGTAGCCGAAGAACGCCCCGATCTGCATGGGCACGATCCAGCCGGACGACTTGACGATGCCCAGGCCAGCGCCGCCCTTTTCCACCGGCGCGGCCAGGAAAGCGGGCAGCCAGGTGAACAGCCCCCAGTAGGCGAAGAGCACGCAGGTGGTCATGAACACGGCCACCAGTGTAGGGCGGCGCAGGGGCGGCCGGAACATCTCACCCAGCGCCCCGCCGAGCCGCGGGTCCCGGGCGCCGGCCGGCGCGGCGGCGCGCCAGACCTCAGGCTCGGGCACGTGGCGCCGGATCCAGAGGGTGAGCAGGGCCGGCAGCACGCCTACGGCAAACAGCATCCGCCAGCCCCAGACGGGGAGGATGGCGGCAGCCAGCAGCGCGGCGGCGATGTAGCCGACGGCCCAGCCGCTCTGCATCAGGCCGATGGCCTTGCCGCGGTGGGCGGCCGGCCACGTTTCCGACACCAGCACCGAGCCGGCGGACCACTCGCCGCCCAGCCCAATGCCCACGAGCGACCGCCACAGCACCAGCTCGGCGATGCCGCGCGACGTGGCCGTGAGCGCCGTGCAGACGGAGTACACCAGGATGGAATAGATCAGCGCCCGCGTCCGGCCGATCCGGTCGGCCAGCCAGCCGAAGAAGATGCCGCCGGCGGCCGACGTGACCAGCGTGACCGAAGCCAGCGCACCGGCGCCGGCGCCGGTAAGATCAAACTCTTTCTGGATCGTCCCCAGGGCGAAGGCGTACAGCATGACATCCATGGCGTCGAGCATCCACCCGAGCTGCGCGGCCAGCAGCGTTTTCCACTGCGCGGCGGTGGCGGCCCGGTACCACGGCGTCGGGGCATCCGGCGTCATACGGCCTCCCGGATCGCGGTGTCGAGGAGCGCCGCCCGGTCCCGGAGCAGCGCCACGGCCCGCTCCAGCGCCACCGGCTCGAAGCGGATTTCCTCGCGTGGCCGAAGCTGGCCCAGGCGGTGGCCATCGGCGGCGATGATGTGGGCGATCTTCGGATAACCGCCGGTGGTGGGATGCTCCACGTGGAGCACGATGGGCTGGCCGTCGCGGGGCACCTGCACGGCGCCGGCGCTGACCCCCTCGGTGAGGAGCTCGTCGGGGCGGCGCCGCTCCAGCGCGGGGCCGGCGAGCCGGATCCCCATCCGGTCGGACGACTCGCGCACGCGCCACGGGCTGGAGAAAAACACGTCCAGCGTGGCCCGCCCGAAGAAGTGAGCCTGGGGGCCCGCGGTCGCCCGCAGGGGCCCGGCGGGGAAGAGCCGGGCCAGGACATCCGGCGGGACGCAGCGCGGCGGTCCGTCATCCGCAACCGGCACCGACTCGATGTCCAGCACATCACCTTTGCGCAGCGGCCTGCCGGCGAGACCGCCCAGCCCGGCCAGGAGGTGGGTGGCCGCGCTCCCCAGCAGGGGAGGTATGGCGAATCCGCCGCGCACGCAGAGGTAGCCGCGGGTGCCGCTCCGGGCGGGCCCGAGCTGCAGGACCTGGCCCGGCGCGACGGCCAGGGTGGCCCACGCCGGCGCCGGGCGACCGTCCAGCGTCGCAGTGAAATCGGCGCCCGTGAGCGCGATCCGCGCCGGTCCCTCGAAGGCGAACGCGCCGCCCACCAGGGTCAGCTCCAGAGCCGGCGCCCCGTCGGCGTTGCCGCACAGCCGGTTGCCCAGGAGCAGCGAGACGGCGTCTGCGGCGCCGGCCGCCGGCACGCCCAGATGCGCCCAGCCCGGCCGGCCCAGGTCCTGGACGGTGGTGAGGAAACCGCTTTCGAGGACGCGCACGCGGCTCACGGCGCCGCCTCCCCGCCCGCCGCGGCGGCGAACGCCGCCTCGTCGACGGGCGTGAACCGGACCCGGTCACCGATGGCCAGTTCGGCGGGTGGCGTCCGCTCCGGATCGAACAGTCGCCGCGGCGTACGCCCGATGATCCGCCAGCCGCCCGGCGACGCCACGGGGTAGACGCCGGTCTGCTTCCCGCCGATGGCGACGCTGCCGGCCGGCACCCGCCGCCGCGGAGTGGCCAGCCGCGGTGTCGCCAGCGCTTCGTCCAGTCCGCCCAGGTACGGGAAGCCGGGCGAGAAGCCCAGGAAGTAGACCCGGTATTCGCCGGCGGCGTGGCGCCGGATCACCTCGGCCTCACTCAGCCCGCAGTGGGCCGCCACGTCGGCCAGGTCCGGCCCGTGGACGCCGCCGTAGCGGACCGGGATCTCCACCAGCCGCTCCGGCGGGTCCGGCGCTTCGGCCGCTTCGGCCCACAGGCGGCGCACGATCTCGGCCGCGGCCGCCGCGTCGGCCCGGAGCGGGTCGTGGCAGACGAGGACCGTGGCGTACGCCGGGTGGACGTCGCGAAGCCACTCCGGCCGCCGCTCCAACAAGCGCGTCGTCAGCCGGACCACGGCCCGGTGGTGCTCCGGCGCAATCGTCTCGCCGAACACCACCAGCAGGGAGTGGTCGCTGGCCGGACGGATGACGGGATCGCCGGGAGCCACGGGTCACCGCCCGCCCGGCGGCCGCACGGCCATGATGGCCTCGCAGACCTCCGGTGTGAACGGCGCCGACTGACGGGCATACTCCAGAGTGATCGCGCCGCCCGGTTCGCCTCGCAGACGGAGATACTGCCACAGGTAAAGGCAACGGTATGGGTAGAGGATCGATTCATCCGTCCGAAAGGCGTCGGGCGATCGATCCCCCAGGAAGAGCGCCGCGGCCTTGGATTCCTCGCTGGACGGGCCGGCGGCCACCCGGCGCCACAGCGCCTCGGCGCGCGCGGCCTCGCCCCGCTCGTGGTACAGCAGCGCCAGCGTCAGCTCCTCGGCGGGGTGGATGACACCGTCGGCCGCCGCCGTCTCCAGGATGCGGACGGCCCGGTCCGTTTCGCCCTGCCGCCGGGCGATGAACACGTCCAGCTCCCGGGTCTGCCGGGCGGGCAGCGGGTCGCCCGGCAGCAGCGCCAGCATGTCGTCCCGGATCGTCCCGGCTTCGGTCCAGCGATTGAGGGCGGCCAGCACCAGGCCCTTCCCCAGCAGACCACCCAGCACGAACCGCGTGTTGATGCCGCGGTAGGCGGCGATGTGCCGGTCGAAGGCGGCCAGCGCGCCCGCTGGGTCGCCGAGCAGCAGGCAGCTGCCGGCCAGAAGCTGAAAGGCGTTGTTCTGGTTCTTGCCGGGGCGCGGATGGCGCGTGAGAAAACGTTCCAACTTGCGGCGACGGGTCGCCTCGTCCGGGTCGCTGGCGGCCAGCACCATTTCGGACCGTTCCGCCATCTCAGTGCCGGGGAAACGGTCGATGATGAATCGCAGATGACGGAACGCCATCTCCGCCTGGCCGTGGGTCCAGGCCGCGTGGCTCAGCGCCTGCAGCTCGCCGGCCAGGCGGTACCGCTCGTTGGAATCGGTGCTGCGTCGCTCCAGGTCGGACAGGTGGCGGAACGCGTCCTCGTACCGGCCCTGCAGGCGGAGGGCCGCCCCGGTGTTCAGCACCGCCAGGTTCCGGTAGAGCTCCTCCGCCGGAGTCCGGTCGACGCCTTCGAAGGCCACCCGCGCCGCAGCGTAGTCGCCCTCAAGTAGCCGGCAGAGCCCCGCCTTGAAGAGGGCCTCGCCGGCGATGGATTTGCCGGCATGGTCGCGGGCGATGTGCTCGTACTCCTGGCGGGCGGCGGCGAGCTGGCCCCGCTCGAAGAGGCGGTCGCCCACGGCGGTGGCGGTGAGCATTTCCGGGACGCTCTCCTGGTAGACGCGAAGATTGTCCACGGCCAAGCCGCCGTCGTAGGTGCCGAAACGCAACCGCGTCATCGCCGACGGATCGAGGGGGAACGGGTCGAGGTATTCGGCGAGCGCCTCGCCGTCTGCGGCGATCTCCACCCGGTTCCCCTTGCGGGTGACCACCATTTCGTAGCGCCGGCCGGCCTCCACCGCCGGCGAACGCGCCAGCCGCACCTCCAACCCGGCGCGGTCGATGGCGGTGGTGGCGTAGTCGCCGCCGAAGCCGAAATAATAGCCGGAGCGGTCCTCATCCGGGCTGTCCAGAAAGACGGCGATTTCACGCTTGGGGCTGCCGGGCAGGATACGGGCGTCGAAGGCCAGCCGCACGTTGCCGGCGAAGGGGCGGACCAGGCTGATGTCGACGTAGCCCGTCCCGGATCCGCGGAGTTCGCCGCCGGCGACGGACCACGTGCCGGCATCGGGCCGGTAGTCGGGACCGAGTCCGGCGCGCTCGAACTCGTCGCGGAACACCTCCTCCCAGCCGAACCAGGTCCGGGCCTGCTGAAACCAGGTCCAGCCGACGGCGGCGGTCAGCACCGTGACCAGCAGCACCGACAGGACCGTGACGGCCCGGTTGCGGCGCAGGCGCTTGCCCAACCGGTAGAAAAGTGACGCCGGCCGGGCCCGGATGGCTTCGCCGCGTTGGAAGCGCTCCAGGTCGTCGCGGAAATCGTTCATGGAGGCGTACCGGCGGTCCCGCTCCTTGGCCATGGCCGTGAGGCAGATGAGCTCGAGGTCGCGGGGGATGTCCGGGCGGATCGACCGCGGCGGCTTCGGCTCGCGGGTGAGCACCGAGAACAGCACCGGTGCAGCCGCCTCCTCGGGGAAGGGGCTGCAGCCCGTGAGCACGTGGTACAGGGTGGCGCCCAGGCTGTAGACATCGGTGCGCTCGTCCACGAGGTGGCGGGCGCCCGCGACCTGCTCCGGCGCCATGTAGAGGGGTGTCCCCAGGACGGCGCCGGTACCGGTGATGGAGCTGGCCTCCCGCGCCTGGGCGGCCAGGCCGAAGTCGGTCACATGGGGCTCGCCGCCGTCGTCGAGGAGGATGTTGGCGGGTTTGAGATCCCGGTGGATGACGCCGTTGGCGTGGGCGTGGGCCACGGCTCCGGCCACCTTGGCCATGATGGCCACGCCGTCGGTCAGACTCACGGCGTGGGCGCGGACCGCCTGCTCCAGCGTCCGCCCCGCGATGTAGGCCATGGTGAAGTACGGCTTGCCGTCCTGCTCTCCCAGATCCAGGATCGACACGATGTGCGGGTGGCGCAGCCGGGCGGCGGCCTCCGCCTCGCGGATGAACCGGCGGATGGCGTGCTCTCCGGCGAACTCTCCCGCCAGCATCACTTTCAGGGCGACCGTGCGCTTGAGTGACGGCTGCCACGCCCGGTACACCACGCCCATGCCGCCGCGCCCGAGCTCAGCCTGGATGTCGTAGGGCCCCACGTGTTCCGGGAGCTGCCGCGGGGCGAACCCCTCGGGTCCCATCTCGGCGGTGGTGGAAGCGGCGGAACGACTGGAGGGCGGGACGGCCGGGTGTCCGTCCGCGGATTCAGCGCCGGTTTCCGATGTGGGACGTGTTGCGGCGCCGCAGCTCGGGCAGCTCACCGAATCCGGTCCGGGCAGGCATTCGCCGCACACCACACAATAGCCGGCTGACACCGGTATCGACGGATCGCGGGGATCGAACATCAGGCTCATTGTGGCTGGTCGGGTCGATGGAGTCAAGGAGATCGTGCCGGGAGCGGGCCCGCGCCGTGGCGGGCGCCGCCAGAACCGCATGAGCCCCGGCAGTGTTTGTATAAAGAGCCCGCCGGCTCGGGCGTCCGGATGCGCGCGGCGGACCGATTCCGCAGAGTCTCGGCCGCCGTCACTGCCTGGCGGCGTACTCGACGAAGTACTGCTCGGTGAGGAACTCGTGTACCCTGACCGGCGCCAGTCCGGCGGCGGCCATCGCGGCATCCAGCTCCTGCCGGGAGAACTGCTGCTCGGGCGGCGGCCCCCAGGGGCGCTCCTCCATGGTCTTGGGCGTGTAGTCGATGATCACCACGCGCCCGCCCGGCGCCAGGGCGGCGCGGAGCTTGGCGGCGTAGGCCGCCTTGTCCTTGACGTAGTGGAGCGTGTCCACCATCAGGATGGTGTCGAAGCCCCCGGGCGGCAGGAGCGGATCGGTGGGCTGCGCCTTGTGGAGCTTGACGTTGGCGAGCTTCTCCCATTTGATGCGGTCGCCGAGATAGCTCAGCATCTCGTCGGAGATGTCCACCGCCCAGACGGCGGCATCGGGGCCCACCACCTTGGCCACGCGGGTGGTGAAATAGCCCGAGCCGGCGCCTACGTCGGCCACCCGCTCACCCGGCTTGAACGCCAGCGCGGCCATGACCTGGTCCGGCTTCTGGAACGACTCGCGCTCGGGCCGCTCCAGCATCTGGATGTAGGAGCGGGCGCGCATCTGGCGGACGATGGTCTTGAACCGATCCTGGTCCCGGATGGCGGCGAAGCGCTCGTCCTTGCGCATGGTCCAGACGTCCCAGTAGCCTGCTCCTTTGGCTTCCTCCAGCCAGGCGTAGGCCAGCTCGGTTTGCCCCATCTGGCAGAAGGCGGCGGCGACGGCGTAGGCGGTGTCGTAGTGCAGGGGTGCGACGGCGGTGACAAGCTCCTCGCCGGCCTTGGCGGCGGCGGCCCAGTCACCGGCGGCCATGGCCGCCTGGTGCCGGGCGGCGAGCGCCGGGATGTCGGGCGCGGGTTTGGGATCCTCGGCCAGGAGCGAACCGGCGGACAGGACGAACAGGGCCGCCAGCAGGGCCAGCGCCGTGCGGCGGGCGGATGGAACGGTGATCTGCATGTGTCTTCCCCCGAAAGATGATTTCGGGAATATCTAACGTATCGCCCGGCACCGATGTTTCATGAAAATGCCTCGGTGCCGCTATCCCCCGGCTCGTAATCGTGCTCGTAATCGTACTCGTGCTCGTAATCGTAATCGAGGCTCGAGACTCGAGACTGGAGGCTCGTTCCCGGAATGCGGATATCGAGCACGGAACATGGGACGTCGGACATCGGAAATCAAACCTAGAATCTGGACCTTTTTGTCCTGCAGCATCAATTGGCGCTCAACGAGAGTAGCCAGGCGCAGCCCGGCGCAGCCGGGCAGCGCCTGGACAAGCGATGGTGTTTGCAGATTGCGCGCCCCGGGGACGGGGCGCGGGGAAGTGCGGTGTTTGCAGCAACCCGTTCTCCGCGCCCCGCAGCCGCGGGGCGCGACACATTCATTTTGCCCTTCTTTCCAGGCGCTGCCCCGCGTGCGCGTGGCTGCGCCCCTGGCTATTGACCTCCGTCCCTCCGGGCCGGAATCATGCCCCCATGCGGCAAGACAGAGTGATCGGTTGGATTGTTGGCTATCGCTGGATGCGTGTATTTTGCCGGTTATTTGGTGGGATTAGGAGATAGGAAATAGGAGATAGGAGATTAGGAGAGTCATTGGATTGAGAGAATATAGACGTAAATTGTATATTGCTAATCAATAAATGTATTTGTGTGGTGGGACGTTGAATCCGCCGGTCAATACGTATTCTTGATATCTCCTTACTTGTGAAATTGTTAGTTATGATTCATGTTTTGGCATGAAAGTTGAGTTTATCCGAATCGACCGCTGGACCGATGCCCGGGGTGCGGGCGCCGGCGGAACGAAGACAACCGGAGGTATTCCATGTTTCTCACCCTGCTCGCCGTGACGTTCGTGATCTCGGTGGTGGTGTCCGCGCTCCTGGTGGTGGTGTTCAAGAAGCCCATCGGCAGCATTCTCCAGCGGATCATGGCGGACGAGATCAGCCAGGCCTGGCGGCGGTACCTGGACTTCGCCATCCTGGTGATCGGCGTCTCCAGCGGCGTCCGGATCTGGGATCTGGAGAAGTACATCTCGCCCATGGGCAAGGAACAGGAGATCCTGGCGCTCACCACCGACCGCTGGGTGCTGGAGGTCTACCGGACCGTCATCGGCGCCATGCAGGGGGTGGCCTGGCTGCTGCTCGTGTTCTTCATCTTCGCGCTGATCGCCTTCGTCGTGGTTCGGGCCATGGAGTTGGGCCGCGTCCGCAAATCGAGCGAGTGAATTTGGATGTTTCACCACTAAGGCACAGAGAACACAAAGGCGGAGTGTTGGGATTCAGGACCCGGGATCTGGCTGGACAGCGGATATCGGACATTGGGGCTCGCGGTTCGGGGTTTGCAGTTCGGGTCTTCCCGTTTGTCTGATGCTTCCCGTCTTACATCTCCCATCTCTCGTCTCCCGATTCACCATCCGAGATGACCCATGACAATTGAAAATTTATCAATGACATATGAAGATGATCTCTTTGTGCCCTTCGTGCCTTGGTGGTGAATCGGCCGCCTATTCGCCGAGGTCGGGGACGCCGCGGAGGGGGACGGCGGCGAGGCGGTGAAGGTCGAAGACGATGACCTCGTTGGCGCCCCGTTTCAGGAACGGCGCCGGCAGGAACAGCCGCTGCTGGGGGCCGATGTTCCAGTACCGCCCCAGGTTGTGGCCGTTGACCCAGACCACGCCCTTGGACCAGCCGCTCATGTCGAGGTAGGTGTCGCCGACGGCGTCCAGGTTGAACGCGCCGCGGAAAAATTTGGCCGGCGGGGCGGCCGGGTCCGGCGGCCCGAAGCGGAGCGCCGCCAGATACGCCGCGTCGAAGGGGAGGGGGAAGACTTCCCAGTCCATGACGGTCATCCCACCCAAGGTTACCCGATCGGTGATCCCCTTCCGGTCGACGAGGCGCGGCCCGTAGTTGATGCGGCCCATCCCCTCTACGAGGATGTCCAGCCGCTGGGGCGGATCGGCCGCGGGGATATCGACCGTGTCCTGGTGCAGCCCGCGGAACAGGCTGGCCGCCAGCGCGCCGTCGAGATAGACGTTGGCGTAGTCGTGGAGCTCCGTGATGGTGAGCCGGCCGCTGGCGTGCGCCGGCACCCGGCTCCGGTACAGGATGAAACCATGGCTCTGGTAGAAGAACTCCATGGGCGCCGGCATGATCGCGCGCTCCGCCGCCGGCAGGTTCGTCCAGAGCGACGCCTCCTCGGTCAGGCGGAGCTCGGGGATCACGATCGCCGGCAGGGGCGCCGGCAACTCGGGGAGCGTCTCGCCCGGCGGCAGATGCTTCCGGATCAGCTCGCGCAGGGCGTGGTACTTGGCGGTGGGCCGGCCCCGCTCGTCCAGCGGCGCGTCGTAGTCGTAGCTCGTGACGTCGGGCTCGTACTTGTCCGAGTAGTTCGCCCCGGCCCAGAAGCCGAAGTTGGTGCCGCCGTGGAGCATGTAGAGACTGAACGACTTGCCGTTTTCCAGCAGCCACTGGAGCTGGGCGGAGATCTTTTCGGTGGCCGCGCGCGCCCACGGCTCACCCCAGTGGGTGAGCCAGCCGGGGTAGAGCTCGCTGCAGAAGACGGGCACGCCGCGCCCCAGCCGCTCGGCCGCGGCGAAGTGCTCGGCGGTGTGGGCCGGGTCCAGTCCGATGGCCGCGCCGGGGACGGTGCCCGCCGCCAGCATGGCGGGCCAGGGGCCGTCGGCGGTGTAGAACGGGACGTCGATGCCGGCGCGGCGCCAGGCGTCGCGCAAGCGCGGCAGGTAGGCGGCGTCGTTGCCGAAAGAACCGTACTCGTTCTCGAGCTGGACCATGAGAATCGGCCCACCGCGGCTGGCTTGCAGGTCGCGCACCTCGCCGGCCAGCCGGGTGACGTACCGCTCGCACGCCTCGAGGTAGAGCGGGGCCGAGCAGCGCACCCGGATGTCGGGGACGCGGAGCAGCCACGCCGGCAGGCCGCCGAAGTCCCACTCGGCGCAGGCGTACGGCCCGGGCCGGAGCAGCACGCGCAACCCGGCCGCGCCGGCCTCCCGGACGAACGCGGCGA
>JAGOHA010000109.1:0-4703 GCA_017996395.1 Acidobacteriota bacterium
ATCAAGAAGAAGTATGTCGCCATCTGGATTGACAGCATGAGCACGGGCATCATGGCCTCCGAGGGCGCACCGGCCGCGGACGGGAAGTCCATCGAGTATGTCGGCGATCTTCCGGACCCGGTCGCCAACAAGTACCGCCTGCAACGGGCGGTCGAATACGAGGAAGACGCGGATCACCGCCGGATGGAAGCCTTCGATGTTGGTCCCGATGGCAAGCCGTTCCGGTCGATGGAGATGGTGTATATCCGGCGAAAGTGAGACGCGCTGACGACCATGAGTTGCCCGGGTGGTTTCCGTCGGGCTGGATGCTTCTAATCGCCTCCTACCTGTGGTAGATTGGGGCGCATGAAATCCATTGGCAAATACGAGGTGGTGGGCACGATCGGGGCCGGTGCCATGGGCACGGTCTTTAAGGGTTTCGACCGCCGGCTGGCCCGTTTTGTCGCCATCAAGGCGCTCTTTCCCCAGTTTATCGACGACGCGGAAAAGGCGGCCCGTTTTCTGAAGGAAGCCAGAGCGCTGGCCCAGATCCCGCATCCCAACATCGTCCAGGTTCACGACCTGTACGAGGAAGGCGGGGTGCCATATATCGTCATGGAGTATCTGGACGGCCGGAACCTGAAGCAGCTCCGGGATGCCGGAGTGCGATTTTCCCTGGCCCAAACACTGAATATCTTGTCCCAGGTGGCTCACGGCCTGGATTATGCCCACCAGAACGGAGTGATCCACCGGGATGTCAAGCCGGCCAATCTGATCATCACCCGGAGCGGCGCGGTTAAGATCGTCGACTTCGGCATCGCCCGGCTGGCCGAGTCCACCATCCACACCCGCGAAGGAATCACCGTGGGCACGCTGGCGTACATGAGTCCCGAACAGGCGCGGGGCGAACCGGTGGATGCTCGTGCGGACCAATACTCCCTCGGGGTCATTGCCTACGAGCTGCTGCAGGGCGGCAATCCTTTCCAGGCCGAGAACGCCACCGGGGTGCTGTACAGAATTCTCACCCACAATCCGCCTCTGCTGAGCAGCACGCTGCCCGGATGTCCGCCGGTGCTGAGTGAGACCGTGGCGCGCATGCTCGACAAAGAGCGCGGCAACCGTTTGACTAATCTGTCGGATTTCGCCGCATTATGCGAGGATGTCCGGCGGCGGGAGGGCCTGGCCGACGGCGGGCTGGAAGCGCTCTTTGACTCCATCGCTCCCGACGAGAACGCCGAACCGTCGGGAATTCCGCAACCGGATGACACCGCGAGGCGGCATGCCGCCGGCGACACGTCTACCCTGGACGAGGAGACCACCGGCCGGGTGCGCGCCGCCGGCTTTGGGCCGCCGGCGCGGGCTGCCTGGTGGCAGGCGCTGACGCGACGGCCGCTCTATGTGGCGCTGGGGTTGCTGACGCTGGTGCTGGTCGCTCTGACCGTGTATCCCGGTTGGGCCGCCATCGGTTCCAAGCTGGGTCTGGCGCCAACAGCGCCCCGGCATGTGGTTCCGCCGGGCGTATACGGCGGCATCGAAGTGGGCGCGTCCGGAATTCGGGCGGTCATCGCTCGCTTCAGCGAAGACGAGGCGGGCTTGGGTGACTATCAGGAACTGGATCGCCGCCATATCACCTCGTCGATGATAACCTACAGTCCGGACGCCGTGACCGAATCCGTTCGAGACATCGCGGAACTGTATCGCTGGGTCAGGGATGGGCACCATTTGCCCGGGGACCGGATCGTGATCGCCGGCAGCAGCGGGGTGGTGAACGCCGCGGAACTCAAGGGGCCGTGGGCGGTGGCCCGCCTCGAGACGCTCAAGCGGGAGGTCTTGCAGACCACCGGTTGTTCCATGCAGCTCATCACCGCTGAGCAGGAAGCTGAATTGGGCGCGCTGGGTATCCTCCCACCGCGGACGATCTACACCGCACTGGCGCTGGATCTGGGCAGCGGCAACACGAAGGGCGGATATCTGGAAAAGAGCGTGGGCGGCGACCGGTTCGTGCCCATGGATATTCCGATCGGTTCCAAGTCTCTGTCGCTGGAAATCGACCGGGAATGCGGTTCCGTGGACCACGATCCGGCCTGCATCGACCGCACCATCCGGCTGCACATTCTGCCGATCCTCCAGGAAAAAATTGAGCGCAAGCCCGGCTTGCTCAACCGGCGGGAAGTCTATCTCAGCGGCGGAATCGTGTGGGCGCTGGTGACGCTGACATATCCCGAGCGACGGGATCCCACCGTGATGTTCACCGCCGAGGATATCCGGGCTTTCTACACCCGAATCGTCAAGGATCCCGCCGCAGTGGTCGGTCCGGATCTTTCCAAGATCCAAGACGAGGCGGTGCAGCAGGAGGCCTTGCAGGAAATCCTCAACATCCGCGATATTTTTCATGTCAAACAACTCGTCGCCGGAGGCGCCCTGATGGTCCTGTTGGCCGACCAGCTCGAATTCGATCGGAAGCAGCTCTACTTCATCCGATACGCCAATCAGGGCTGGTTCAAGGGATACCTGACCCGGTACGCCTCGCAGCAGCGCGCGCAGGCTGAGGCCCGCTGATTGTTGCCGGCAGCCTGCCTTCGGGTGAGCCGCGTGAAACCTACCGCCGATCATTGGTTCAAAATCCAGCAAATCCACCCGCGCCTGATGTGGATCACCGAACCATTCTACTGGCAGTGGAATCGGGCGAACATATGGCTCATCCGCGGTCGGGATCGAGACGTGCTGCTGGATGCGGGCACCGGTGTCGCCGATCTGCGTGCGGCACTGGCGGGACGGCTGGACAAGCCGCTGTTGGCCGTGGCATCCCATGTCCACTTTGATCATGCGGGTGGCTTGGCGGTGTTTGACGACGTGGCGGTTCACGCGGCGGAAGCGGCTGCGCTGGCAAGCGCCGATCCCGTGATGACCCTGAGCGATCCGGCCATGGGCTGGATCCTGGACGATCACTTCACCCGACTGCCGGTAAAGGGATTCCGGGCTGCCGATTACCGTTTTCGGGCCGTGACCCCCGGCCGCCTGCTGGCGGAGGGGGACCGGTTGGAATTGGGCGACCGGAAACTGGAAGTGATCCACCTGCCGGGGCACTCACCGGGGAGCATCGCCCTGTACGAACCCGCCAGCCAGGAACTCTATTCCGGTGATGTCGTGTACGACGGTGAACTGTTGGACACACTGCCCGGCAGCGACCGCGAGGCATATGCCGCTTCGGCCCACCGCCTGTTGCACGTGCCCGTCCGGACCGTTTATCCCGGCCACTACAAACCGTTCGATGGCGACTATCTGCGCGAGCTCCTCGCCGGCTATCTTTCCCGCCGTGTCCAATGATAGACTTCGATCTGCGAACCTCGCGCGTCGCACCGCAGCGGCGTCCGAATCACTACCACAGACGTCAATTCAAGGGGCCAGGGAATTCAGCTTGTGGGGGAACCGGCGCCGGGCGGGGTTTTCGATAACTCGGCTCAATCGGTTGGGGCGTCGTTATCGGTGGAGGCGGTCGGCGATTGTCCCCGGAAAAACTGCTCCAGGCGGGCGGCCAGCACTTCCTGTTGGCGCCAATGCCCACAATGCCGTCCGGTGCCGGCCAGCTCCAGGGCCAGCTGGCGAGTTTCGATATCCACCCGTCCCGGCTTGGCGTGATTGAGCGGCGTACCCGGCAGGGGCAAAAATGTGTGGCCGTGGACGATCGCGCCCAGATCCGAAACACGCCGCATCAGCGAACGGGTCAACCTCCGGTCATCTTCGCGCTCACCGGGCAGGGCGAAGATGAAATCAACGTACACGCGGAAGTCGATCGCACGCAGGATCTCCACAGCCCGAACCACCTGAGCCACACTGTGGCCGCGGCGCAGGCGCTCCAGCATGCGGTCGCTGCCGGACTGGGCGCCGATCACAACGTTGTCGTTGCCGGCCAGCCGGCGGACCATTGCGGCGAGCTCGGGCGTGACGGAATCGGGTCGGACTTCGGAGGGAAAGGATCCGAAGTAGATGCGGCCTTTGTCAAAGATGCCACCCAGGGCCTTCAACAGGGCTTCAATTCCCGCCGGATTGGGCGTGTGTCCGTCGGCTGATCCCCAGGCGAACGCATTGGTCGATACAAAACGCAGGTCGGCCAGTCCGTGGCGGCGCATGACCGCGGCATGATGGACCACCGCGTCTAAACTCCGGTGGCGCATCTGCCGGCCGAGCAGCGCAGGCGTCTGACAAAATCCGCAGTGACAAGGACAACCGCGGCTGATCTCGATGGGCGCGAACAGGCCGTGACGGGCGGCGAACGGAGGATGAAGATCCAGGTTGACGGGGCGCGGGCGCCGATTCTGACGGTACGCGCCGTTATCCAACCAGGCGAGCCCTGGTGTTCCCCGGGGATCGCCGCCGACGGTTAGCGCCGCCAGAAAACGCGGCAGACTGGCTTCCGCCTCGCCGCGCAGCACGTAGTCGAAGCCCAGCCGCAACGTCCCGGCTGGATCGCCCGAAGGATGCGCGCCACCGGCGAGCGCGAGCAACGGCCAGCGGTTCGCCACCGCCCGGCGACGGATGTCCCGCAAGGCCGGAGCTACCGACAGGATGTCGGGTGTGTGGAACGACCAGGCCAGAACCACCTGGCGGTGAATTGCGGCCGCCTGGCTCAGGCGCTCGATCACCTGGCGCGGGCGGGCGAACCAGACCGTCAATCCGAGACGGTCTTCGACCGACTCCAACGCGCCCGCCAGCGCGGCCACGCT
>JAGOHA010000109.1:4803-11053 GCA_017996395.1 Acidobacteriota bacterium
GGAAAATCTGGCCGGGTGTCGGTTTCACGGGAAGCCAGCCGTTTGGGACGGTCGTCGGTGAGGGGTGGCGCCGCGCCGATCCAATCGCGCAGGCGGGTGCCGTCGGTGATGAAAGTGGCTCCAAGCTGAGCGGGACCGGATAAAAGCAGTGCGTCGAGCTTGGTTTTAATGGCCGGATCCGCCCACAGCCTGTCAATAGCCGTCGTGGAATTTGTGTGGAGTGGCGGTTTGATTCCGACCAGCATCCAGTCGAGGCCGGCGCCGGTCCACAACGAGGCTTCGGGGAAGGCGTCCAAGAAGCCGGCCGAAATGGCCCGGGCTTCCAGATCGGTCAGTTGGTACACCGGCAGCCAGTACGAGACGATTCCTCCATCGGCCAAACGGTCGCGCACCAGATGAAAATATTCCCGGGAATACAAACTGGCGATCCCGGCAAACTTCGGCGGCGGCGGTTCGGCCGTAATGATATCGTAGCGGTTCGGGGTGGTCTGCAGAAAGAACCGTCCGTCCTCGACCACCGTTCGGACGCGCCGATCCAACAGCGGGTTGGTTCCGGGATTCGGAAACGGAACGGCGCCCAGCTCCAGCACCTCGCGGGAGATGTCCACGACGTCGAGGGATCGCAAGCCCGGCACGGCGGTCAACGCGCTGGCGGTCGTGCCCACTCCATAACAGATCAGCAAGGCACGCCGCGGGGCCGGGTGCATGGCGCCCGGGAGCCAGGCAAACAAACTCATGTACCGGCGGCTGCGGACATCGGTGGCCGACATGGAATGGTTGTTGGTCACCATTCGGTAGTAGTAAGGCGCACCCAGCAGATCCCGCCGCAGGTATTGGATGGTTTCGGTCAAACCTTCCCGGATGACGACGGGGCGCTCACCGGCGGCTTCGAAACCGGCCCTGGCGTCGCGCAGGTAAACATCCGTCAAGCGGCCGAAAGGAAACACGCTCAGAGCGATCACAAACGCTGCGGCCGAGACCCATCCGGCCAGCCGCAAGGACAATTGCGGGCGAGGCAGGGCGATTGCCACCAGGAGAGCGACGCCGCCGTACGCTGCGGACAGGCCAAACAACGATCGTTCAATGCCTAAAACCGGGACGAGGAAAAAAGCCCCGACCAAGGAGCCGACCATCGCACCGCCGGTGTTGGCCAGGGTGGTGACCGCCGCGGCCCGCCCGCCAATGACCAACTCGGATTGGATGGCCCGTCCCAACAGTGTGAACAACATGCCCGAGGCGACAGCCACAGGAAACATGAGCCAAACAGCTCCCGGCAGTATGGCCAGATCCGGCGGCCAGGCAGGGTTGGCTTTTAGAATCGGTCCGGCCGAGTAATAGCTGCCGGCTACCAGTGCTCCGGCGATCCAGGCCACCGTCCCTGCGAGGCGGTGGGCATCAGCCAGACGTTTAAATAATCGGACCGCAATCAATCCGCCGCAACCGATCCCGGCCAGAACGACGGCCAGCATCAGGCTGAAATTCCAGCTGAAGGCGTTGTGAAATATGAGCAACTGCCGAAACCAGACCACCTCCAATGCAAGGAAAACAGCTCCGCTGAGAGCGGCTGCGGCGGCCAGTACCCAGACGGCCGCCGAGTGGGATCCCGGCGTTTTGGGGAGGGTGTCCGCTTCCCGTGGTTCCTTCAGGGTTTGTTGGCGGACCAAACGGTAGGCCAGCAGGGCGGCCAGTACATTCAAGGTGCCGGCTACTGCAGCCGCACCCCGGATGCCCGTGCCGGCAACCAGGCCCAGCTCTCCAATCAGTGCGCCGACCATCGCCCCCAGCGTATTCCAACCGTACAGATTGCCAAGTGCCCCCCCGAAGTCTGATCCGTGGCGTTGGATCGCCCGGACCAGCAGCGGCAAAGTAAGACCCATGGCGGTAGTGGGAACCAGCATTAGAGTAAAAGACATGGCCAGACGGATCCCGTTGAGCAGCGTGGGGTAATCCGCAATCTGACCCAGCCACGGCGCCAACATGGGCGACAGAACCGGCAAGAGCCAAACCAAGGTATAACCGGAGATGCCCACAGCGACCTCAAGGATCGCGTAGACAAAAAGCGGACGCTGCCAGCGGTCGGCGTATCGAATTGCGGCAGCGTTTCCGATGCCCAAGCCGCCCATGAAACCGGCCAGCACCAAAGCGGAGGCCCAGACGCTGTTGCCGAAGGCCAAGCTGGTCTGGACAAACCACAGCGATTCGAACAGAAGGGCGGCGACACCGGACAGGAAGAAGAGTAAACAGATGGCGCCCGTCATGGCGCTCATTGTAGCAGAGTGGTTCTGGTGATGATTTACTTTATCTGTCGAATACCGTCTAATAGGGAACAATGGTGGCAATTACAAAGCGGGCGGAGGCATGCGATGAAGGACAGCCGGTCGATCCAATTCACTCAAGGCATGGTAAGACCTTGGGTCTGCCTGACCGAAGGTTGGGCAATGGTCAGGGGTCGTTACTGGTTGTTTGTGGGTATCACCGCCTGCGGCATGCTCCTCGGTTCGGTGGTACCCGTCATCTTGTTCGGCGCCATGATGTGCGGCATCTACTTGTGTTATTTGGAGCAGTTAAAAGGGAATCCGGTTGAATTCCGCCGCCTGTTCGATGGATTTCAGTATTTCGAGTCCGGTCTTGTGGCAACCGCGCTGCTGATGGTGGTCAGTCTGCTGATTGCCCTGCCCGCGTCATTGTCGCTCAGCGGCGCAGTGATCATGTTGCCACTGTTCATCGACCGTGGCGGACTGACCCTGGCCTTCGGACTCTACTTGACTGTGATCGGTGTGTTTGTCCTGGTCATCATAGCCGCGGCGATCATCCTGGGCGCATTTTTCATGTATACGTTTCCGCTGATTGCCGAATACGGATTATCGGGTTCGGCGGCAGTTCGTCTGGGGATTAGGGCAGCCCGGGCGAATTTCTGGGGTTCGCTCGGCGTGATGGCGAGTCAGGTGCTGCTCGGCATGGTGGGCGTCTGCTTGTGCTATGTGGGCGCGTTTCTGGTTTTACCCGTTACCATGGGCGCGGTCATGGCCGCTTACCGAAAGGTGTTCCCGGTGCAGACGTCGTCCGGTGACACCGGCCAGCCAGCGGCTGTTCGGTCTTGAGAAGGACGGAACTGTAAGAACGGCACGAGAGGCAAGATTCGTGCAACCCATTTACTTGGATTACAACGCCACGACTCCCATCGCGCCGGAAGTGCTGTCGGCCATGCGGCCATATTTGGAAGAGTACTTCGGCAATCCATCCTCAACCCACCGCTTCGGCCAGCTGGCGCGCGCCGGAGTTGAGACTGCCCGAGCCCAGGTGGCCGGAATGCTGGGCGCGAAACCCACCGAAGTCGTCTTTACCGGGAGCGGCACGGAGTCCGATAATCTGGCCATTTTCGGCATCGTCCGGGCTTCACGCAAAACGACGGGACACGTGATCACCTCGTCGGTGGAGCACCCGGCGGTGGCTGTCGTGTGCCGACAGCTGGCCGCCGACGGCTGGTCCGTGACTTGGCTTCCGGTGGACGGGAACGGGTGCGTGGATCCCGACGACGTGCGGCGGGCCGTGCGTCCGGAAACGAGCCTGGCCTCCGTCATGCACGCCAACAACGAGGTGGGGTCGATCCAGCCGCTGCGGGCAATCTCGGCCATCCTCCGCGAACGGGACATCCCGTTCCATACCGACGCCGCACAGAGCGCGGGCAAGATTCCCTGTCGGGTGGACGAGCTGGGCGTTGATTTGCTCACCATCGCCGGCCACAAACTGTACGCCCCGAAAGGAATCGGGGCGCTATATGTTCGCGAAGGCATCCCTCTTGCGCCGTTCATGCGGGGCGCCGGACAGGAAGGGGGCCGGCGGCCGGGGACAGAAAATGTCGCCGGGATTGTCGGATTGGGAGCCGCCTGTGAATTGGCGGCAGCCGAAGGAGAACCACGCACTGCTCATTTAAGTCGGACCCGTGATCTGCTCGGGGCGTTGCTGACCGCAGGCTTGGACGACATCCGCCGACACGGGGGGCGGGACCGGGTGTTGCCCAACACATTGAGTGTCGGATTCGGCGGCATATTGGTGACCGCTCTCGTGGACGCGCTGGAGGGCGTGGCCGCTTCCGCCGGTGCCGCGTGCCACGGCAAGGGAGGAGAACCCTCGGCCACGCTCAAAGCCATGGCTGTTCCGGAGCGCTTTGCGCTGGGCACGCTACGCCTGTCCACCGGCCGTCCCACCACCGAGGAAGACATCCGCATGGCGGCTGACCGGATCATTGCCGCAGTGAGAAAGCTGCGGCGCTGAGCGCAGCGGCATCTCCGGTTCGATGGTGGGAACCGCGAACCGTGGCTCGTCAGGTTAATCCGAATCCCTCGACGTGTGCTGTTGCCGTACCCGATCTGTCCGTGCGGGTGGCACGGTTGTCGCCCGGTGGTATTTGAATCCGCGGACCTGGTTTGGTAGTATGAGCCCTTTGATCCGGCCTGAGTGGTCTGGCAATGCGGCGTTGGCATCTATCAGTCTTCGTGTGTTGGATAACGGTGGCGGGTGCGTTCGCCGCCGCCGAGGTATTCCAGTTCGACGTGACCGCGCGGCGAGATGAAGCTGACACGACACCGGCTGTCGGCGATCCCGTTGTGCTGGAACTGACATTCCGTTACCCGTCGGGTGCAAGCCGGCCGGAACTGGTCCGCGAGTTTCCCCCTGACGTGACCGTGCTGGGCGAAGACCGGCTGGATCAGAGAGAGTCGGACGGACGCATTCAAGAACGTCGCCGGTTACGCCTTGCGTTTTTTGAACTCGGAAACCGGCGTCTATCGGCGCTTAGGTATACCAGCCGGATCGGGAAGCAGACACTGGAAGCCCGGACGGATCCGATAACTGTGACCATCCGTGCGCTGAGAACCGAAACAGACGAAGTGTGGGACAAGCCGGAACCGCCCTGGATCATACCGTTTCCGGCGTGGCGTCTGGCTGTGGTCATCGGCGCGATACTGATGGTGCTGTCCGTGGTGGGATGGCTGGTCTGGTGGTGGCGGCGACGCCGCGGACACCGGCAGGCGCCGACGATCCCACCCGATCTGCAGGCTCGGGACCGGCTGCACGACCTGGCCGGCCAGGATCTGCCTCGTCGGGGGCAGACGCGTGAATTCTTCTTTCGGGTTTCGGAGATTGTCAAAGACTATCTGGGGAAGGAACTGGATGTGGTGGTGCTGGAGCGCACAACCGCCGAAATTGTGGAACAGCTCCCCCGTGACGTCCGATTGACGCCCGAAGTGGTGACACGCATCACACAGTTCTTCCACACGGCCGATCGGGTCAAGTTTGCCCGCTTTCCGGCGACACCCAAGGATGGTGGGGAGGCGTTGCAACAGGCGTTCGAAATCGTTCACCTGGTGCATGAACGGGTGATTGCCGCGCAGCGTTCGGTTGAGGCCGCCGCCGAAAACGCAACAGAGGTGGCGTCATGAGCCTGCTCCGCAATCCCGAAGCGCTGTGGCTGCTCGCGGCGCTGCCCCTCATGGTTTGGCGATATTGGCGAAACCTCCGGGTGGACGGTGCGGCCATCGGTCACCCGGCCGGTTTTGCCCTGCGTTCCGGCGGGGAGATCTGGCTGCACCTGCACTTCCTGCTCAAGATCGCCGCCATCGTGGTGCTGGTGGTTGCCTTGGCCCGGCCGCAGAAAGTCATGGCGGGAGAGGAAACTTCAACCGAGGGCGTTGACATCGTGATTGCCCTCGACACCTCAGGCAGCATGGACGCCCGCGATTTCAAACCGCGTAACCGTCTGACCGTGGCCAAGCAGGTGGTGCGCGATTTCATCAATGGACGCGTTTCCGATCGAATCGGTTTGGTGGTGTTCGCCGCGCGGGCGGTAACCCGTTGTCCGCTCACGGTTGACTACGACGTGCTGCTTCAGCTGGTGGACGCCACGGAGTTGGGCCAACTGCCCGACGGCACGGCGATCGGCAATGCGTTGGCTACGGCAGTCAGCCGACTGAAAGCGTCCAAAGCCCGGTCACGCGTAGTCATCCTGGTCACCGATGGCGTCAACAACACAGGCGAAATTGATCCGCACACTGCTGCCGAGATGGCCAGGACGCTGGGGCACAAAGTATACACCGTGGGCGTGGGTCGGGAAGGGACGGCGCCGTTCCCGGTGACCAATCCGTACACAGGTCGCAAAGAGCTGGTGGAGATGGACGTGCGGATCGATGAAGACGTGCTGACCGATGTGGCGCGTCGGACGGGCGGCCGTTATTTCCGGGCGATGGATCCG
>JAGOHA010000110.1 GCA_017996395.1 Acidobacteriota bacterium
CACAGGCGATGGTGGCGGCAGCGCGCGAGCCGTTGGCACAGGAAGGGGGATGGACGGGCGAACAGTAAACGGTGAACAGTAAACGGTGAACAAGCGGGGGGACGAGCCTCTAGCCTCGAGCCTCGAGCCTCGATTACGATTACGATTACGATGACGATGACGATGACGATTACGATTACGAATTACGAGCACGAAAGCGGAACGAGCCTCTAGCCTCGAGCTACGTCTTCCGTGTTGTGACCGCTCTCCCGTTTCAAGATCGCGCAGAACATGGCCGGCAGGTTGTCCCGGTGGGGCAGGACCTCGAAGTAGTCGGGCCCGGCGAAGGGCTTGAGTGCGTCGGCCGGGAGCCAGAAGTTCTTGGCATGCTGCCGGGCCAGATGGTCGGCCGGCTTCACCAGGGACCAATCGGCGTGGGTGCGGAGGAACCGGCTGACGACCTTGTGGTTCTCCTCCTTGAACAACGAGCAGGTCACGTACGCCATCAGCCCCCCGGCGGCCGCGAGCGGCGCCGCCTCCTCCAGGATCTCGAGCTGCTGGCGGTTGAACCGGTTCAAGTCGCCGGGCTGCAGCTTCCACCGCAGTTCCGGCTGATGGCGCAGGTTGCCGCTCCCCGAGCAGGGAACGTCCAGCAGCACCAGGTCGAACCGGCCGGCGAGGGCGCGGATCTCGCGCAGGCCGCCCAGGCGGACGTTGCCCACGCCCTCGCGTCGGGCCCGGAGCTGCAGGTTGCGCAGCCGCCAGCCCTGGGCGTCGTGGGCGTGCACCTCGCCCCGCCCCTTCATCAGGTGAGCCAGCAGCAGCGTCTTGCCCCCCTCGCCGGCGCAGTAGTCCAGCACCCGCTGGCCGGGCTTCGGGTTGACGTAGAGGCACACCAGTTGCGACGACACGCTCTGCAGGGTGAAGCGGCCTTCGCGGTAGCCGGGCTGGGTGAGCGGATCGAAGCGGTGGTCCGCCCGGATCGCCAGCGGCGCCACCGGGTCGGGGGTACAGCGCGCGCCCGATTCGGCCAGCCGCGCCAGCAGCTCATCCCGGGAGTTTTTCAGCGGGTTGACCCGCAGCACCGCCTCCGGCGACCCGTTGTTGAAGCGGCAAAGCTTGAGCACTTCTTCCGGCGAAAGACTGCCCAGCCACTTCCGCACCAGCCAGAGGGGATGGGAGTGGAAGCGCCACAGGTGCTCCAGCGGATTCTGCTTCATGGGCGGAAAGAGCCGGCCGGGCGGGTGCGCGTCGAGGAATTCGACGAACTTGCGGACGCGCGACTTGGGCCGCAGCAGCTCCTGCACGTGGCGGTCCACCGCCAACAGGTCCCGCTTCTCCCGCTGCTGGCTGGTGATGATCAGCCGGATGTCCATGACCGATTCGTCCTTGCCGGGGTGCTCGGCCGTGAACGCCTCGAGCTGGGTCCAGTAGCGGTTTTTGAGCTGGACGGCCCGGTAGAGGGTCTCCCGGATCCAGCCCCGTTCCGCCGCCGACAACTCCCGGCCCCGCAGCACGCGGCTGAGCGCGTCGCGCAGATAGGCCCCTTCGTCGAGCACCGCCTGCAAGGCGGCCTGCATCTCCTTGAGCGTCTGAAGCGTGATCACGATTCACCTCGCTGCCGCCGCCGGCGCCCGCGAACCGGTTGGCGCCGTTCGGCGTATCATTCTAACAGAGAAGGCCGGCGGCCCCAATGCCCGTCCGTCGCCGGCGCCGGGATTGCGCTCCGGGGCGTTTCCAGTATAATGGAGGAATCCCGCCCGCGGGATTCTTTCCGGGAGGATGTTACGGTGACGGTTCGGCATTATCTCCTGCTGGCGCTTGCGGTGCTGGCCATCTTAGCGCCCGCCTCGACGACGGCAGCCGCCGGCGCCGAGCCGGCCATCCCGAAGGTGAACCACCGCACCCTGCTCAACGACATGACGGTCGCGGCCGTGCCGCTGCACCAGGACCGGTTCGTGGCGCACCTGCTGGTGGCCAGCGGCGCGGTCTTCGATCCGCCGGGCAAGAGCGGCACCGCCCACCTCACCGGCCGGCACCTGAAGGCGATCCTGCGCCAGCGCACCGAGCTCGAGTGGGCGCCGCGCGACCCGGCCCAACTCCCCCTGGCCTTCGACGACGCGGTCGACGCCGACGGCATCCGGCTCACCGTGTCCGGCCCGCCGGCCATGCTGGAAACCGCGGTGCGGCTGCTGGCCGAAACCGTGATCCAGCCCGCCTTCGACCCCGAGACATTCCGGACGATGCGCGACGCGGTTCGCCTCGAAGACATCCGCATCGAAGACCAGCCGCAGGAGGTGGCCGGTCTCGAATGGCAGCGGCTGGTGTTCGCCCCCTTCCCCTACGGCAACCCGCCGCGCGGGACGCCGCAGTCGGTGGGGGCGGTCGAGCTGGACGACGTCATCCGGTTCTACCGCCGCTGCGTGACCCCCAGCCGCTCCCTGCTGCTGATTTCGTCGCCCGCGGCGGCGCCCGAGCTGCGGCGCCTGACCAGCCAATTTTTCGGTCCCTGGATCAAGAGCGAGGCGCCGGACTACCAGTTCCAGCCCCCCCGCCCGGACCCGGCGGTCCGCACCCAGGCGGTGCGGCTGCCCGGGGCCTCGACCGCCAGCGCCGTCATCGGGGCCGAGAGCGTCCGCCGCAAGCACGAGGACGGGCTGACCGGCGAGCTGCTCGCCCTCGTGCTGCAGCGGCGCCTGCAACCCTGGCTGACGGAGCACCCGGGCGTCGAGGCGGCCGCCGCGGCCGATGCCCGCATGTTGCGCGGCGCGTTCCGCATCAGCCTCAGCGGCGATCCCGCCGGGCTCGAGCCGGCGGCGGCGGAGGTCATGCGCCAGCTCCGGGAGATCGCCGCCGGACGGTTCTCCGAGGAGGAGTTTCAGGCCGCCCGCCACCACCTGGCCGCCGAGCGGAGCCGCCGCCTGGCCGATCCCGACGCCCTGCTCCGCGAGCTGCTCGAGGTGGAGTGGTTCCGGCTGGGCACCCGGCACCTGGCGACGTTCGACGAGCGGCTGGAGCTGGTGATCAAGGAAGACCTGCGGTACTTCGCCGGACACTACCTCGCCGACGAGCGGCTCAAGGCGGTCCTCGTGACGGGCGGAGACGTCCCGCCGGCTGCCTGGCCGGCCGCCCTCCAGCCGGTGGCCGCCCGGACATGGGGCCAGGACCGATGACGCCACCCAACGCCTCCCCCCATGTGGACATCGACCTGCGCGTGCGCTACGCCGAGACGGACCGCATGGGCGTGGCCCACCACAGTGTGCACCTCGTGTGGTTCGAGATGGGCCGGACCGAGTTCTGCCGCGCGGCGGGATTTTCCTACGCCGATCTGGAACGGTTGGAAAACATCTACCTCGTGGTCGCCGAGGCCCGCTGCCGGTACAAGGCGCCGGTGACCTACGACGACCCGATCCGCGTCCGCACCCGCCTCGACCCGGTGAGCGCGCGGCTGCTCCGGTTCCGCTACGAGGTGTTCCATCTCGGTCCGGATCGCCTCGTCGCCGAAGGAGAAACCACCCACGTCCCGGTCGACCGGGCGGGCCGCCGGACCACCGTTCCGGCGCCGTATGCCACGATGCTGGCCGCCTGGTGCCGGCCGGCCGACACGCACTGAGGGGAACCGCCATGCCCGCCGGCAGCGAGTCAATCACCTGGCGCCAGCTCAAGCGCAGCCCCATGTTCTGGCTCCTGGCCGGCGGCATGTCGCTGTACTGCCTCGCCACCGCCCTCAGCTTCATGTCCGCCGACCTGTACGCCATCGGCCGGGGCGCCGCCACCCTCTGTTTCCTGGCGGCGGGCGTGTGGGCGCTGTACCGGCTGGGCCGCCGGCTCAAGGACCGGCTCTTCTACCGGGTGCGCAACCGGGTGATCTTTTTCTACCTGTTCACCGGCTTCCTGCCGCTGGCGCTGGTCCTGCTCCTGGCGTTCCTGATCGTGCTGATCTTCGCGAGCAACCTGTCGCTGTTCGTGTTCCAGAGCGAGCTCCGGAACATCAGCTTCCGCCTGCAGACGGTCAACGCCGCCATGGCGGAGATTCTCTACAACCATCCCGACAAGGCGGACGATCCCGAGTTCCTGCTGGAAAATTTCCGCACCGTGATCGTCACCCGCGCCCCCGACCTGCCGGACATCTCCACCATGCTGTACCGCGTGGACGAACGCGGCACCATGCGCCACATCCTGCTTGACAGCCCCCTCGACTATCGTTCCTTCCAGGACGAGTTCCTGCCCGACTGGCTGCAGGAGCTGCCCTACTCCGGCACCCTCATCAAGAATTTCAGCCTGTTCATCTACAGCCACAATCTGGTGCGGATCGAGGACCAGCAGTACTACCTCGACCTCTTCATCCCCTTCCGGGAACCGTTGTTCAACCATCTGCTGGCCAACAGCAATCTGAGCGCTTTCGTCAGCATTTCGGAAACCGTCCAGATGAGCGGCACCCGCGCGCAGATGATCTCATACCAGGCGTTCAACGGCTTTCGGGGGCAGAAGCCCGCCATCGTCACACCCGAGGAGCTGAAGGATCACCAGCGCGCCCGGAGCAAATCCCACGACTGGTGGGATTACCCCATCAACTCGGCCAACACCTTCGATGTGACCGACTGGTTCACGTTCGACACGACGAGTTCGACGCAGCGGCGGATCTGGACCAACCTTCAGATCCCGCTGACGACGATCGTCCGCAACCTGGCCACGCGGACCGCCGTCAGCGAGGAGGTGGTCCAGCTGCTGCTCTTCCTGATCTATCTGTTCGTGGTGCTCCAGGTGGCGTCGATCGTGGTGGGGATGTTCATCATCCGGTCCGTCACCATCTCGGTGCGGCAGCTGTCCCTCGGCACCGAGGAGATCAAGAAGGGGAACCTGAATTACCGCATCCCCGTGAAGCGCTCCGACGAGCTCGGCGAGCTGTCGAGTTCCTTCAACACCATGTCGGCCGGTATCGTCGCGCTCCTGCACGAGGTGGCCGACAAGCAGCGCATCAAACGGGAACTGGAGATCGCCCGCGAGGTGCAGCAGAAATTCTTCCCGAAATTCACCCCCAGCGTCTGCGGCATTCAGCTCCACGGGCGCTGCCTGCCGGCGCGGGAGGTCAGCGGCGACTTCTTCGACTACCTGCCGCTGTCGGACCGGCTGCTCGACGTCGTCGTCGGCGACATCAGCGGCAAGGGCATTTCGGCGGCCCTGCTGATGGCCAGCCTGCAGAGCGCCATCCGGGCCCAGCCGCCGCTGGAGCACGCGGCGGACGGCGAAAACGTCCGCCGACTGACCACGCTCATGCAGGTGTTGAACCGCCACCTGTACCGGCTGACGACGCCCGAGAAGTTCGCGACGATGTGCTACCTGAGTTTTCTCGGCGACCAGGCGCGCGTCCAGTACTGCAACGCCGGCCACGAATCGCCGCTGCTGGTGCGCGCCGACGGCTCCGTCACCCCGCTCACGGAGGGCGGCACGGTGCTGGGCGCGTTCCCCGAGACGCCCTTCGAGGTGGGCGATGTCCGCCTCAATCCCGGCGACCTGGTGATCACCTATACCGACGGGGTGGTGGATTCGGTCAACCGGCAGGGCGAGGATTTCGGCGAGGAGCGCCTGGTGGATCTGCTCCTCGCCGAGCGCCGCGGCACGCCCGAGCAGATCGTGGACCGGCTGTTCGAGACGATTCGCGCGTGGTCGGAGGGGAGCCCGCAGCACGACGACATCACCGTCGTCATCGCCCGACAGCAGGAGTGACCGGCGGCTCCCGGCACCCGCCGGAACCGCCTCACGCGTCCTCCAGGACGCCGCGGAGCGTTTCGAGGAACGTGCGCACCGAGAACGGTTTCTGCAGAAAGTGAATCGCTTCCCGGACCAGCCCCTGCTCGGCGATCACCTCCGCCGGATACCCCGACATGTAAAGCACGCGGACGCCCGGCTGGATCTGGCGGAGCCGCTCGTACAGCTCGCGGCCGTTCATGCGCGGCATGATCACGTCGGTCAGCACCAGGTCGACGGGTTCGGATTCGGCCGCCATCAGCCCCAGGGCCTCGTCCGGACCGGCGGCCTCCATGACGCGGTACCCGTGCGACCGCAGGATGTCGCAGACCATCTTCCGAACCATCGCCTCGTCCTCCACCACCAGCAGCCGCGCGCTGCCGCGGCCGGCCGGTTCCTCCTCCGCGAGGTCCGCCTCTCCCGACGGCGGGGCCTCGACCCGCGGGAAGAGAATCCGGAACGTCGTCCCCTGGCCGGGTTGCGAGACGGTTTCGATATGCCCGCCGTGCTGCTTGACGATGCCGTAAACGGTGGACAATCCCAGCCCGGTGCCCTTCCCCCGCTCCTTGGTGGTGAAGAACGGCTCGAACATGTGGCTGAGGGTATCGGCGTCCATGCCGCAACCGGTGTCGATGACGCTGATCGACACGTAGACGCCGGGTGGCAGCACGGCGTTGCCGTCGGCCAGGGTCGTGTTCTCCGTCTGCAGGATCAGCCGGCCCCCGCCGGGCATGGCGTCCCGGGCGTTGACCGCGAGGTTCATCACCACCTGCTGGAGCTGGTCCATGTCGCCCCGGATGTTCCCCAGGTCGGCGCTGAGGCGGAGGACCAGCTCGATGTCCTCACCGATGAGCCGGCGCAGCATCTTGTGCAGATCGGACAGGGTCCGGTTCAGGTTCAGCACGGTCATGTCCAGGACCTGCCGCCGGCTGAACGCCAGCAGCTGGCGGGTCAGGCCGGCCGCCCGCTCCGCCGCTTCCCGGATGTTCCTCACGTCGGCGAAGAGCGGGTCCTCGGGGTGCATGTCCAGCAGCGCCATCTCGGTGTAGCCGAGGATCGGCGACAGCAGGTTGTTGAAGTCGTGGGCCACGCCGCCGGCCATCCGGCCGATGATCTCCATCTTCTGAGCCTGTCGCAGCTGGTCCTCCAGCCGCGACCGTTCCTCTTCAGAATGCCGCAACTCGGTCACATCCAGGGAAATGCCGCCGATGAGGGGCGCCTTGCCCACCCGCTGGATGATGAATTTGCGGGTTTCAAGATGGTGCGCGTGGCCATGCACGTCGGGGATGATCTCGGACGTGACCACGACCCCCTCGGCCAGCACCCGGGTGTCGTCGGCAGCCATCCGGATCAAATAGGGCGAGGTCAGGCCGCTGTTCCCGGCGGGATCCGGCCGATCATCCACTCCGAACTGGAGCCGCAGGTAGTCGTTGACGTACAGCAGGTGGTTGTCGGTGTCCTTGATGAACACGGCGGCGGGTATCTGGCCCATGAATTGGCTGAACCGCTGCCGGGATTCGGCGAGATCGGCCTCCGCCTCCCGGCGCTCTGTGATGTCCGACATGGTGCCCACCATCCGCCAGGGCGCGCCGTCTGGCCCCCGCAGGGTGACCTTGCCGCGGTCCAGGATCCAGCGGTGCCGGCCGTCGGCGTGCTGCAGGCGGTACTCGGCGACATACTGGGTCTTGTCGCCGGACAAGGTGAGATCCAGCTCCCGCTGGGCGCGGAGGAGGTCGTCCGGATGGACCCGCCGCTGCCACTCCTCGGGCGCCTGGCTGTTCGCGCCGGCCGGGATACCCAGCATCTCTTCCCAGCGGCGCGAGCGGAACATCCGGCCGGCGCGCAGGTCCCAGTCCCACACGGCATCGCCGCTCCCTTCGAGTGCGAACTGCCAGCGTTCCTCGCTCTCCCGCAGGGCGGCCTCGGCCTGCTTGCGGGCCGTGATGTCCCGCACGATCGCGATCTGGGTGTCGGGCTCCTCGGCGTTGAGCCGGTTGAGGCTGATCTCGGCGTCAAACGGCATGCCGTCGAGGCGGCGGTGCTGCCAATCGAAGAACAACGCCTCGCCGGCGGCGGCGCGGGCGATGTAGCGCGACGCCGATTCGCTGGACAAGCTCCCGTCCGGCTGCCGCTCGGGGGAGAAGTCCCACGGCGTCCGGCCGATGATGGCCTCGCGGGAGCACCCGTAGATCCGGAGCAGGCTGGCGTTGCAGTCCGCGAACCGGCCGCCGCGCAGGAGCAGGATGCCGTCGGTGGCCGACTCGATGAGCGTGCGGTAGCGCGCCTCGCTGCTTCGCAGGCGCTCCTCGACCGAGTGCTGGATGAACGTGTATCCGAAAGCGGCCAGGAATAGAGGCACCAGCACTTCCAGGTAATCCTCAAAGGGGTCGAGGTTGCCGGTGATGCCTGTCCATTCGAGAAAATTGCTCGTGTACATGAACAGGGACGTGAGCAGGAAAGCCAGCAGCATGATCCGCGAGTCCTGGCGGAATACGCGCGGCCACCCGCGCAGGAGGCAGATGATCGCTGCCAGCACTCCGAGGAGGGATACAACGTCGGCGAGATTGACAAGCAGTTTCATGCCGACCGTCCCCGGCGCAACAACAGGCCGCACCAGACCGCCATGAGGACCGCGTTGGCGGCGTAGCAGAGGTGCTCCAGCAGATTGACCAGTTCGCCCCAGACCACGGCTTCCAGATTGGTGAAAAACCAGCCGGCGAGAATGGCCAGCAGGGACAGGAACAGGATGGACCGGTTCGGCAATCGCGCCAGTTGCCGCCGCTGGTAGAGCACAAACGCCATCAGGCCCATGCCCAACAGCATCACGATGACCTCGCTGCTCCGGATCATGTCCATCGGTTCCTCCACGCCGGGGTCTTCTGGCCGCTCGCCCGCCGGACGAACGCTCCGTGTCCGCCGGCGCCGGACGGGGCGGGGGTGACATCGTGCTGAAGCAATCGATAGCCGAATCTTAACACGGGATCGAGACGAGCTCAACCCGCTGTCGGATTCTCCGGACCTGGCCCTTCGCCCGACCGGGTCGAAGCCGTTCGTTGCGACGGCGATGTCCCGGTCCCTTAGGACCGCTCCGATTTGCGGAAGCAGTGAACGTCCAGGGCCGCCAGGTGGTAGTAGTCCTCCACCACGGCGAACTGCCCGAAATCCTCGGGCACCAGCCGGCGTTCCTCTCCCCAGAATACCCCGCCCGGCCGCAGGAGCCGGACGACCTCGGCCACGAACGCCCGCCGGTCCTCTGGGTCGGCAAATTGCGGACTGTTCAGGGTCAGATGCGCCGAAACCACCAGCGCCGCGCACCCCGCCCGGAACGGGGCCGCCGCCGCATCCGCCAGCACCTTCCCCCCGGCGTACCGCAGATCCAGCCGGGCGAACGCCGGGAAGCAGTCCACGGCCGCAATCCGGCAGCCGGAATTTGCCAGCACCTGCACCAGCCGCGATCCCCGCCCCGCGCCGAGGTCGAGGATCCAGCGCGGCTCCCTTGCCGCCAGCGCGGTCTGCATGTCACCGGCCTGGATCACCCGGCGGTACAGCTCCTCCAGGCGGGCCTGGGCGCCGATGTCCACGGCCGCGGCATCCGGACCCGTCCACAGAATCTCGTAGCTGCGGCATACGCGGCGGAACGCTTCTCGGCGCGCGGCTTCATGCATGCTTCCGATTGTGCCAGATCCGTCCCCGGGCGCAACTGCTATTTCGCGCGACGTCATCCCGGCCGGCACCCGCGCGGTTTCAGCTTGATCGTCCGCGGCGGATGTGGTTAAATCCGCCGATCGGACACTTGGCCATACGCCCATGAAAATCTTTCACTATCGGGACGTCGCTCCCCAAATCTTCAACCTGCTGGTCCGGAGGCGCTTCCGCTTCCTGTTTGAGCTGATCCCCTACGAAGCCAACGGGCTGTCCGGCCGCAAGATCGCCAACCTGTTCCTGGCGGGTCTCAACCAGTACGCCCTGCCCCGCCGCCCCCTGGGCCGTCCGGTTTTCGCCCAAGTGGAACCGGCCAACTTCTGCAACCTGAACTGCCCCCTGTGCCTCACCACATCGGTCACTCCGTCCCGGCGGGCTGCGACTTTGCCCTTCGAGACATTCCGGACATTCATCGACGAGCTGGGCGACTACCTGCTGCTGATCGTTCTCTGGAACTGGGGCGAACCGTTTCTGAATCCCGACCTGGGCCGGATGATCGCCTACGCCCGCGCGCGGGGCATTCTCACGCACTGCAGCACGAACGCCAACATGCGGCTCGACGACGCGCGGATCCGGGAACTGGTCGAGTCGGGGCTGGACACTCTCATCGTCGGCGTGGATGGCGCCAGCGAGGCGACCTATCAGAAATACCGCGAGGGCGGCACGCTGGCGGCGGCCACGGACAACATCCGCCGGATCCTGGACGCCAGACGGCGCCTGGGCGCCGACCGCCCGCGGATCAACCTCCGCTTCGTGGTCATGCAGCACAACGAGCACGAGCTGCCCATGGTCGAGGCCATGGCTCGGGAGCTGGGCGTCGATTTTCTCACCCTGAAGACGGTGGACATGCCCGCGGTCCACGGCGCCGACATCGACACCCGCTGGGCGCCCGGCGACGCTCGCTACCAGCGCTACGAATACGAAACCGGCACGCGGCGGCGCCGCTCCCGCGCCTTCCGCTGCGTCCGCCCGTGGAAGCGCGTCACCCTGCAGGCCGGCGGCGAGATCGTGGCGTGCGAGTACGATTACCGAAACGACGCCGCCTTCGGGACCCTCTCCCCGGGTGGCTCCGTCGCGGCGATCTGGAAGGGCGCGGCCGCCGCCCGCTTCCGCGGCGCGTTCAACCACGGTGACAACGAGTCACCATTCTGCCGGGCGTGCACGTTGCGCGACCGGGTGGCCGAGGACTGCACCGTCGCGCGGATATTCTGAGCCGGCGTCCGAAGTCTCCCACCACGAGGTGATCGGATCCATGCGGCAACCTGTTGTGACCGTCCTTCTGATGGGACTGGCCGTTCTGGTGGGCGGTCCCGCCCGGGGGGCCAGTCAAAAGGTTGTGGTGGCGGAGAAGTTCACCGCCACGTGGTGCCAGTACTGCCCCGGCGCCGCCCGCGGATTTGAGCAGCTCAAGGACGAGCACGACAGCACGGTCGTGATGATCGCGTACCACCAATCGGACGA
>JAGOHA010000111.1 GCA_017996395.1 Acidobacteriota bacterium
CTCGCCGGTCTCCGGGTTGAGGCAAAGCTGGGCGCGGCCGTAGTCGTCGTCGAACGTCAGCTCGAACGGCGGCTCCAGAGAGTACAGGTACAGCAGGCCGTTGATCAGAATTTGGCCGGCCCCTTGGAAGTTTGCGTATCCGAATTCCAACGTCTGGCCGGATGCCAGGACGATACCTGCTCCCAACCCGTACTCAACCAAAGTGGGATAACCGTGGTCCTGCCCGTGGCAGATGACGTGCACCCCGGCGGGCACGTTGGTGAAACAGTTGTGACTGGCCCAAGTCCCATAAATGGGGCTGGGCATCCCAGCCACGGCCGGGTGGGTGGGATCGTCGATGACGTTGTAATAGTCCCCTATGTAAAGGTTGTTGATGGCAGTTCCGGGAAGAAAGGGCGGCCAGACCATGCTCGACTGGGTGCAGCCGGCATAGAAGAGGAAGCCGCCGCTGGTCACGTAGTTGACGAACTTCGCCGCGTTGGCCATGTAGTTCGCGTAATATGCGTCACCCTGCACGCTGCAGACGACGATCACCTGGAACTGGCTGAAGTCCAGCGTCGCGAACTCGGATGAAGTGTGGATCTCATACGGGATGCCGTTGGCCAGGCAGACCTGCTCCCAGGCGGTGATGCCCCACGGGTCGCTGTCCTTGAAGATCCCCACGACGCCGCCGGCCAGGGTGGTGCCGGACGACTTGGAGCGCGTCAGCACAGGCCGCCGCTCAGGCGGGTTGTAGGTGCTGTCGTAGAGAAAATTGTGGTCGGTCAGCCCGCCCACGATCTGGAGCCCCGTCCCCGAGCCGCCGCGGGCCGAGTCGCCCGCCAGCACCGGCGCCAGGCCGGCCAGGAGCAGGAGCGCCCCGAACACCGCCAACAGACGTGCCGCGTGTTTCATATTGCCTCCGAAAATATTGGGATGAAATTGTTTGAAATCAAAGCTTTAATCGAACGTCGTGAGTGGTGACCATTCGGTCATGTTAGTGACACTATTAACGCCGGACATCGACACTGTCAATGGAAAAGTATCGGTTGGGTGCCGTGAGCCCAATCGAGCGCGTGCTCGTGATCGTGCTCGTAATCGTGCTCGAAATTCGTAATCGTGCGCGATATTCGTGATCGGACTCCCGACCCGGCGGAGCCGGAATCACCCTGCACTTTCCCGATCACACCGCCTGGGGGCAAGAGCCCGGCCCGGAGGGACGGCGGGGAATAACCAGGGGCGGCGCCCCTGGTCCGGCGGTGATGCGCCCGTCGAATGATCGAATCACCCGGAGCCCCACCGGGGCGACATCGGGCATCCCGGAAACCGACCGGGCGGGCTCATGAGGGCGCGTTGCCGCCGCCATTATGCATGGTTCATGTGCCGCCCCGGTGGGGCTCAAGGCGGAGAAAAGGCCGATTTATCTGGGTTTCCGGCTTACCAGGGGCTGCGCCCCTGGCTAATGAATTCCGGCCCTGGCGGGCCGGGATCGTGCCCGGACGCCGCCGCCTGCCGGCCATTAGCGCGTGCTCGTCATCGAGGCTCGAGACTCGAGGCTCGTTCCCAACGATCAACCATCAACCATAAACCATCAACGGTTCCGGACATCGCACATCGGATTTCGTGCTCGTAATCGTGATCGTGCTCGTGAGCGTCCTCGCTTGATCGGTTTTCGCCATCCCCCGGGCTTGGCAATCCGGATGGGCTGGCTTATGATGGGGAGGATGTCAACCGATACATGAACCTGACGCGGAGGGTGCGATCGTGGGCGGACGGTCAATCGTGCGGTGGACGGCGGCGGCCGTCATCCTGCTCCACGCCGCCGCCGGTGCGGCGGTGGCGCAACTCCAGCCCGTCCGCGTGGGCTTCCTGGGCGCGGAGAGCGCCGAGACGCTGGACGCGGAGGGCGCGGCGGCGTTGCGCGCCGTAAACGCCCGGCCCGGCGTGGAGGCCCGCTTCATCCCGCTGGCGGGGCTTGCGCCCGGCAGCGCCGCGCTGGCCGAGTGCGACGTGCTCTGGTACCATCGCGGCGCGACCGGAGAGCTGGCCGCGGCGGAGCGGGCGCCGGAGTTTCTAGCCGCCCTGCGCCAGCGGATCGAGGCGGGCGCCGGACTGCTGCTGACGCTGGACGCGCTGCGGCTGCTGCCGGAGCTGGGGCTGGAGGACGCGCCGCCCGACTTCCGCGACGTGGCGGTGAACGAAGAGGGCTACGGCCGCCGGCGCGGCCTGCACGCCTTCCGCGCCCACCCGATCTTCGCCGGGCTCCACGGCGGCGCCATGCTTTGGGACGCCGACGCCGACCACGCCTGCCGCCAGGTGGGCTGGTTCGGCGACCGCGTCCCCCGCGGCCGGGTGGCGGCGGTGGACTGGGGCTATGTCCGCCTGTACGAGGACGCCAAACTGACCGTCGAATACGAGACGGGCGCCGGGCGCGTGCTGGCGGTGGGCGCCTACGCCTGGTTCGCGCCGCCCAACCGCGAGCGCCGGAACCTGGAGCTCTTGCTGGACAACTGCCTGGGCTACCTCGCCGGGCGGATGACGACGGCGGCCCGCGACCACTGGACCTACGGCGTGCCGCAGGTCGAGGCGCGCGGCCGGGCCTCCGGCCGGCTGCGGCCGCCGCCGCCGCGGCCGTGGCGGCGGCCCGACGACGCCATGGTGCTGCGGAGCCCGTTCGCCGCCGACGCGCCGTGGGATCTGGCCGGGCGGCGGATCCTGGTGATGGGCCGCGAGCCGGGCGGCATCGAGGAGATCTGGACCCATCCGCTAATGGCCTTCCGCGACATCGAGGCGGCGCTCCGGATCGGCGGGGACGCCGCGCCGCTGGTGCCGCTCGGCGGGGAGCGCCCCGAGATCGAGATCCGTCCCGAGTCGGTCACCCGCATCTACCGCTTCCGGCGGGCATTCCTGAAGGAGGTGATCACGGCCGACCCGGCGGCGCCGGTGGCGGTGGTCCACTACGAGTACCGGGGCCTCCACCCGGCGGAGCTGGTGGTGAGCGCCACGAGCAACCTGCGCCTCATGTGGCCGTACTCGGAGCGGGTCTGGGGCACTCTCACCCACGCGTGGGACGACGGACTCGGCGCCCTGCTGGTGCAGGACGGCGGCGAGCGCGCCGCGGCGGTGATCGGCGCCAACCGCCGCCCCATCCAGGCGCTGGCCGGCCGCTACGACGGCTTCGGCGGCGGCGGGGCCGACTGGCGCGGCACGCCCACCGAGCGGCTGCAGGTGGGCGCGCTGTTCCGGTTCCGCCTGGCGCCCAACGACAACATGGACCTGGTCATGGCCGCCTCCGGGGAGGGGCTCGCCGACGCCGAGGCCGCCTACCGGGCGGCGGTGGCCGATCCCGAGACGGTGCACGCGGCGGCGGCGCGGCATGCCCGCGACCTGCTGGCCCGGTCCGTCGCGGTCACCACGCCGGACCCGGTGTTCAACGAGGGCTACCGCTGGGCGCTGGTGGGCGCCGACCGGTTTCTCGCCGACACGCCGCGGCTGGGGCTGTCGCTGCTGGCCGGCTTCGCCACCACCGCCGGCGGCTGGGACGGCGGCCACGCCGTGAACGGCCGGCCCGGCTACGCCTGGTACTTCGGTCGCGACGGCCAGTGGAGCGCCATGGCGCTGGCCGGCTACGGCGATTTCGCGGCGGTCCGGGCGCTGCTGGAGTTCTACGGGCGCTTCCAGGCCGCGGACGGCAAGATCCTCCACGAGGCCACCACCAGCGGGGTCGTCCACTACGACGCCGCCGACGCCACGCCGCTGTACGTGGTGCTGGCCGGCCGCTACCTGCGCGCTTCGGGCGACCTGGCGTTTGTCCGTGCCGCCTGGCCGAGCATCACGCGCGCGCTCGACTTCTGCGCCGCCACCGACACCGACGGCGACGGGCTCATCGAGAACACCCGGGTGGGCCACGGCTGGGTGGAGGGGGGCGCCCTGTACGGTGCCCACACCACGCTGTACCTGGCCGCCTGCTGGGGCGCGGCGCTGGAGGCCGCCGCCGAGATGGCCGCGGCGCAGGGGCTGGCCGACGAGGCGGAGCGCTACGGCGCGGCCGCGCTGGCGGTGCGCCGGCGCATCAACACCGACTTCTGGAACGGCGCGCTCCGCTCGCTGTACTACGGCAAGCTCCGCGACGGGCGCTACAACACCGAGCCGACGGTGCTGCCGGCGGTGGCGCTGCTCTTCGGCCTGGTGGACGCCGAGAAGGCGCCGCCCATGCTGGACCGGTGGGCGGGGAACGAGTTCTCCGCCGACTGGGGCGTGCGCATCGTGGGGACGCGCAGCGCGCTGTTCAACCCGCGCGGCTACCACACCGGGAGCGTCTGGCCGCTCTTCACCGGCTGGACCGCGCTGGCCGAGTATCGCCACGGCCGTCCGCTGGCCGGGTTCAGCCACCTTATGGCGACGCTGGGGATCTACCGGCACTGGGCCCGCGGCTTCGTCGAGGAGGTGCTGGACGGCGAGGTCTACCGGCCGTCGGGTGTCTGTCCGCACCAGTGCTGGTCCGAGACCATGGTGCTGCAGCCGGTCTTCGAGGGGATGCTGGGCCTTCGCCCCGCCGCGCTGGCCCACCGGGTGGAGCTGGCGCCGGCGTTCCCGGCCCATTGGGACCGCGTGAGCGTGGAGCGGCTCCGCGTGGGCGGGCACGTGCTGCATCTGGACCTGGAGCGCGGGGCGGACGCCAGCGTCTACACCTTCACCCACACGGGCGAAGGGCCGCTGGAGATCCGCTTCCGGCCGCTGCTCCCCGCCGGCACGCGAGTGGGCCGGGTGCGCCTCGACGGCGCCCTCGCCGACGCCGGCGCAACCGACGGCCCCGACGGCGTCCGGCTGGACATCACCGTCCGCGTCTATCGCCGGACGACGCTGGAGATCCGCCACGCCCTGGGGCCGGAGCTGGTGCCGCCGGTGCCCCGGCCGGTGCCGGGCGACGTCTCGGGCGCCTTCCGCGTGGTGGATGCCGCCTTCGCCGGCGGCGCGCTCACCGTGCGCCTGCAGGGGCGTCCCGGCAGCCGGGAGACCCTGGAGCTGGCGCCGGGCGCGTGGACCGTCGCGGCGGTGGAGGGGGCGGCGCGGGCGCCGGACGCCGGCGGGTCGGTCCGGCTGTGGGTGGATTTCCCGGCCGGCGACGCCCCGTGGCTGGACCACACGGTGACCGTGCGCCTGACGGCGCCGCCGCCCGAACCGGAGCCCGGGGGACGGAGAGGAGGCCGGCGATGAGACGCGTGCTGATTCTCGCGGGACTGTTCGCCGCGCTGGCTGCCCCGGCGGCGGCCGCCGACTGGCACGGTGCGCTGTCGGCGAATCGCGACGCGCCGCTGTACACCACGTACGCCGCGGCGCCGGCGCGCTCGGAGTACCGGTTGGACCACGCCTACCAGTTCATGTGGTTCGACGACGGGCGGGGCCTCGAGTTTTTCAGCGAGGCGGGCGGCAGCCTCGGCATCGCCTTCCGCTGCCGCGGCCGGCTGGTCCACCGGCTCGATGAGTATTGGGAGCAGCCGGTGATCACCGCCTCGTACAGCGACCGGGTGCGCGCCACGGCCCGCCCCTTCCGGGATATCCGGCTGAACCTCGTGTTCGTGGTGCACAGCTCCCGCGCCGCGCTGCTCGAGGTGACGCTCACCAACGACGGCGGACAGCCCGCCGCCGTAACCGTCTATCCCCTCTTCCACCGCCTGGCGGACGGCCTGGAGGCGCCGGCGCTGCTGCCGGGCTGGGACGGTCTGGCCTTCCGCCACCGGGAACCCCGCGACGCGTGGATGATCGAGCACGAGATCCCCGTCGTGGAAGACCAGCAGGACATGCTGCTACTGGACGCCATGGCCGACGGCTGGGGCGGCTACGACGCGCTGGAGGCGCCGCCGGCGGGCGCGGCCGCCTGGCGCGCCGACGCCGCCCAGCCGGAGCTCGGCCGGCGACTGCCGGAGGCGGGCGCGCCCGTGCTGGCGCTGCAGAAGAACCTGGCGATCGCGCCGGGCCAGGCGGCGCGGCTGCGGGTGGTCCGCGCGGCGGGGCCGGCGGGCGATCCGCCGGCGGAGACCGAGGCGGCGGCCCGGGCGGCGCTGGGGCTGGACCTGGCCGCGGCGGAGGCCGAATCGGCCGCCGCCTACGCGCGGATTCCGGAGCCGCAGGGCCTGTCGGCGGACGAGGCGGCCGTGTACTGGCAGGCGTTCAGCCTGTTCCGCCAGTGCCTGATGCCCCCCGAAGGTAAGTGCCGCACGAACTACTACGTCTTCTCCCGCGAGCCGCGGTGGGGTTGGGGCTACGGCGGGCAGGTCTTTCACGAGAGCCTGGTCATGCTCGCCGGCGCGCTCATGGACCCGGCCGCCGCGCTGGACTCGCAGCGCGTCTTCATGGATCGGCAGGGGCCCGACGGCTACATCAACTACCGCTCCGGCCCGTACCTGGACGAGACCATCCCCACCGATGGACGCCCCACCTCGGCGGCGCCCTGGTTCAACTGGATCAACCGGGAACTGTACCGGCAGACCGGCGACCGGCAGTTTCTGGCGGAGGCGTACGCCGCCGGCGTCAAATTTTACCGGTTCTGGCCGGCGCAGCGCGACACCGACGGCGACGGCCTCTGCGAGTGGGGCGGTCACGGCGAGCTGGAGTCGGTGCGCGACGCGCGTGTGGCGGTGTGGGACCGGGTGGGCAAACCCGACCGATTGGAGGCCGCCGACCTGAACATCCTGCTGGTGGCCGAGGCGGACGCCTTGGCCGACATGGCAGCGGAGCTGGGCCTGGCCGGCGAAGCCGAGAGCTGGCGGGCCGAGGCGAAGGCGCGGACCGAGCGGATCAACCAGACCTTCTGGGATGCGGCGACTGGCTTCTACTACCACGTGGACAAGGCCGACCACGACTTCACTCTGAACGCGCCCGACGACCTGAAGGTGAAGGAGATCATCGGCTTCCTGGCGCTCTGGGCCGGCGTGGCCACGCCCGAACAGGCGGCGCGGCTGCGGGAACACGTGAACAACCCGGCGACGTTCCGGCGGGAGTTCGGCGTGCCCAGCCTCGCCGCCGACGATCCCGACTACAACCCCATGGGCTACTGGAACGGCCCCGTCTGGGTGCCGTGGCAGTACCTGGTGTTCCGCGGCCTGGTGCGCTACCACTTCCATCGTGAGGCGAGGGAGCTGGCCGACCGGGTCGCGGCCGCCGTGGCGTGGCAGCTCAAGGCGAACCACAGCTTCTGGGAGTTCTACTCCGCCGACGACCGCCAGGCCGGCTGGAACCGGCAGTACATCTGGACGGCCCTGGCCGCCCGGCTGCTCCTCGAGCGGCAGGAACTACGATGAATCGGTGAATCGGTGAATGGGTGAATCGGTGAATGGGTATCCGTGCTCGTAATCGTCATCGTGATCCCAACCCGGCGGAGCCGGAACCAAAGGGGCATGATGGTGAACTTCAGCTCCGTGCCGCGATCCTGGATCTTCGGCAAGCCCGTCCAGTTTCAAAGACAATAGCCAGGCGCAGCCCGGCGCAGCCGGGCAGCGCCTGGACAGCCGAGTATTTTTACCCGACGCGCCCCTGAACAGGGGCGCGGGGAAGCGTGGAGTCCGCCGACACTCTTTCTTCGCGCCCCGTACCCGGGGCGCGGCGCGTCAACTATTTGGCCTTCCAGGCGCTGCCCCGCGTTCGCGGGGCTGCGCCTGGCTATTTTCGTCGTGAATGCGTAGACGGTGCCGGTCGATGTTGGGATGGGCGATCAGGGGGGGAAGAAACCGGTGAATAATTTTGCCAGATTTTGGCAGAATTTCGGAAGTAACTGAGTAATCGTGATCGTGATCGTAATCGTGCCTCGACTCGGGTTGCCCACCACAAAGTCACAAAGGACACGAAGAAGTCATTTTTCATTGATCCACAATTAACCATCAACTATCAACTGATTCTGAATCTGGAACCTTCGAACTTGTGAACTTGCGAACCTTCAAACAGTTCGATTACGATGACGATTACGAATTACGATTACGAGCACGATATCCGATGTCCGACGTCCGCGGGTTGGGAACGAGGCTCGAGATACGGGCCTCGTTCCCATCCTGACGGTTTCGCGCCCGTATCGGTCCCCCGCGACGATTTCCTCGTGCCCTTCCAATGCTCGGATCCGAGAGACATCATCGGCCTCTCTTGTAATTTGTCGGCTCGCGTGTTTGATGCTATATTGTCACTCACGTAATTCCCCACCCCGGACGCTTTCCTCCACGACATCACCACGACCGGGTCGGACGTCGGGAGGGTGTTCCGGTTTGATGCCGCCCCGGCTTTCCGTGCGAGCGGCCTGTTAATTCACGACGACAAAATGAATTTAGAAGGAAGGCAGAATATGAGAACAACACGCTCCCAGACGTTCCTCACCGCCGCGCTGGCCGCCGTGCTGGCGTTCACCACGATCGCCATCCAGGCGCAGACCCCGCCGAAGATGAAGATGACGACGGACATTCCGCCGCAGATCACCACGCCGGATTCCGTCGAGACCCGCTTGGGCACGCTCAGGTTCTTCGACGGCTTCCCGGACGACGCCACCGTCGAGAAGGTTTACGACAACCTCGATTTCTCGCGCGGCGTGCAGGCGTTCCTCAACGCCATGCCCGGCGCGTCGGTCTATGCGTTTCGCGAGGGCGTACGCAGCCTGGGCGCCGACAATAGGACCGTCTTCATCATGGAGACGCTGATGGATTCGAAGTCGCTGTTCCTGACGCCGAACTCCGAGACCGTCTATAGCATGATGTGGCTGGACTTGAAGGACGGCCCGCTGGTCATCGAGACGCCGCCGAACATCCTCGGCATCATTGACGACCATTGGTTCAATTACGTCGGCGACGTGGGCAACGCCGGCCCGGACCGGGGCAAGGGCGGGAAATTCCTGCTGCTGCCGCCCGGCTACCAGGGCGACGTGCCCGAGGGTTACTTCGTCTTCCGCTCCGCCACGTTCGGCAATGTCTTTTTCTGGCGCGGCTTTCTGGTGAACGGCGACCCTCGGCCGGCCGTCGAGAGCACCAGGAAATTCGCCAAGGTCTATCCGCTGGCGAAGGCGGACGATCCGCCGCCGATGAAATTCATCAACGTCTCCGGGAAGGCGTTCAACACGATCCATGCCAACGACTTCTCGTTCTTCGAAGAGGTCAACCACATCGTGCAGGAAGAACCCAGCGAGGCGCTGAACCCGGAAACGCTCGGGCTGTTGGCCGCCATCGGCATCGAGAAGGGCAAGCCCTTCGCGCCTGACGCCCGGATGAAAAAGATCCTCACCGAGGCCGCGGCCGTGGGCAACGCCACCGCGCGGGCCATCGTCTTCAGAAGCCGCCTCAAGGATGCGTACCTCTATCCGAACAGCGCGTGGAGCACGCCGTTCATCGGCGGCAGCCACGAATTTCTCTCGCAGCCGGGCGTGCGCAACCTCGATGCGCGCACCCTTTTCTTTTACTACGCGACCGGCATCACCCCGGCGATGGCCGCGAAGATGGTGGGCGTCGGTTCGCAATATGCCATCGCCTTCGTGGATTCCGAAGGCGAGGGGCTCGACGGCAGCAAGACCTACAAGGTGCATCTGCCGCCCAACATCCCGGCGAATAACTTCTGGTCGTTCGTCATCTACGACAACCAGACGCGCTCCATGCTGCAAACCGACGCGCAGTTCCCCAGCATCGGCAGCCAGTCCAAGGGCATCGTCATCAACCCCGACACGTCGGTGGACGTTTACTTCGGCCCGGCCGCGCCGGCGGGACACGAGGCGAATTGGGTGCAGACCGTTCCCGGCAAGGGTTGGAACGTCATCCTGCGTCTCTACGGTCCGCTCCAGCCGTGGTTCGACAAGACCTGGAAGCCCGGCGAGATCGAACGGGTGAAATGAACCCGCCATTCAATCAACGAAAGGACAAAGATATGAAAACAAAGCGCACCCAGACGTTCCTCGCCGCCGCCCTCGTCGGCGCGCTGGCATTCACGTCCGTCGGCGCGGCGGACCTCACGCCCGCGGAAGCCCGGGCCATCGCCAAGGAAGCCTACATCTACGGCTTCCCGCTGGTGGACAACTATCGCATCCAGCACGCCTACTTCGTGGACCCGCAAAATCCGGAATACAAGGCGCCCGGGAACCAGATCCGCAACACTCCTCGCGTCTTCACGCCCGAAGACAAAGCGATCCAGACGCCGAATTCCGACACGCCCTATTCCTTCGCGGGTCTGGACCTGCGCGCCGAGCCCATGGTGCTGACCATCCCTCCGATTGAAAAAGACCGGTATTTCTCGGTGCAGTTGATTGACCTCTACACGCACAACTTTGCCTATCTCGGCAGCCGCACCACCGGCAACGGCGGCGGCAACTTCCTGCTCGCCGGTCCGGGCTGGAAAGGCTCCACGCCCGAGGGCATCGAGCAGGTGATCCGTTCGGAGACCGAAATGGTCTTCGCCGCCTATCGCACGCAGCTTTTCAACGCGGGCGACCTCGACAACGTGAAAAAGGTCCAGGCCGGTTACAAAGTGCAGCCGCTCTCCGCCTTTCTCGGGGAAGCCGCGCCCCCGGCCGCACCGAAAATCGATTGCCTGACTCCGCTCACCCCCGACCAGCAGAAGAGCTCCCTGGAATTCTTCAACATCCTCAACTTCGTGCTGCAGTTCTGTCCGCCAAATCCGTCTGAAGAGGAGTTGCTGGCGCGGTTTGCCAAAATCGGTGTGGGCGCCGGGAAGAAATTCGACTTCGCCAGCCTGACGCCCGAAATGAGAGAGGCCATCGCCGGCGGCGTGGCGGACGCGTGGACGGAATTTGAGGCCTTCATGAAAAACGAGGTGAACACCGGCAAGGTGACCAGTGGCGACGTGTTCGGCACCCGGGAATA
>JAGOHA010000112.1:0-7484 GCA_017996395.1 Acidobacteriota bacterium
CGTTGACTTGGACTCCGGCGGCGGGTAGAATACGGCGGTTCGGCAGGCAGCCGACGAGCGAAACATGACCGAGAACAGCCAGAGCATCAAACGCGAAGCGCTATCCGACCTTCTCTTCCGCGAGGAGCGGCGGCCCCTGCGCCCCGCCATCATCGCTGCGATCATCTTCCACATCATCATCTTCTTCATCCGGTTCCCCGACTTGGCGTCCCGCATGCTCGAGCCCACCGTTTACCGACTGGTCAACATTCAGTCGCTGGCCCCGCCCCAGAACGCCGGCGGCGGCCGCGGCATCACCAAGCCGAGTCCCGAGACGCCCCAGCAGGCCACCACCATCCCCAAACCGGATCCGGTCTTCGTGCCGGTGCCCGACCTGACCCCCGACCAGCCGGAACCCACCTACGAACCGGAAAAGATCACCCTGCCCACGTTCGAAGGCGAGATCGTCAACGACCTGAGTCTCGGCGAGATCTACGCGCCGGGCGGCGGCACCACGGGCGGCGGCACCGGCGGCGGCTACGGCGGCGGCACCGGCACCGGCATCGGACCCGGCGAAGGGGACGGGGTCTATTCGGTCGGCGCGGGCATCATCCCCCCCGAGGCGGTGATCAAACCGTCGCCCAAATTCACCGACGACGCCATCCGCAACCGCATCTCCGGCGTCGTGCTGCTGTACGGGATCATCCGCAAGGACGGCCGCGTGGACAGCCTCAAGGTCATCCGCAGCCTCGGCTACGGCCTGGACGAGGAGGCCCTCACCACGGTGGCCACCAAATGGAAGTTCCGGCCGGCGTTGAAGGACGGCCGGCCGGTGGACTGCTACGTCACCATCGAAGTCAGCTTCACGCTGTACTAGAAATCCCTGCTCATTCGGAAGGCACGACGAACTGGCCCGCCAGCGCCCGGGCGCGCTCGAGTTCCGCCGGGGTGAACGCGCCCCGCGGGGCGGCGTCGGCGAGCCCGAACTCCTCGGCGAAGCCCCGGGCGAAGGCCCCCGCCAGGTCGGCATACGGCGGTATCGGCGCCACAAAGTCGCCGATCGCGGCCATGACCGCCTGCAGCGGGGCGGCCTCGACCCCCATGGCGCCCGCCTGCAGCCGCCAGTCGTAGGCGTACGGGATGGAGCCGTGCTGGAGGAAGGCGGCGCGGAGGCGCTTCTGCGCGCTGCCGATGATCTTCCGCTCGCCCACGATGATCTCGTAGTGGGAGGCACTGGAGAAGCAGGGGTACGGATTGTGGATGTAATTGTCGGTGCGCGTCGGGGCCAGACTGCCATGGTTCTGAATCGCCGCCGGCGCGCCCAGCAACTGCAAGCCGCGGCACAACGCCCGGGAGATGCACAGGTAGATGTCCAGAATGCGCTGGACCGGGAAGTAGTCGCGGTCATTGGAGACCACGCTGTAGGTGAGCTCCAGGTGGTGGAGCACCGCCCCGCCGCCGGTGGGCCGGCGGACGATCGCCACGCCGTTGGCGCAGCAAAACGCCGCGTCGGCGGCGCGGGCCACGTCCTGTTTGTTGCCCAGGCTCAGGGTGGGTACATCCCACTGGTAGAAGCGCAGCGTGGTCTGGGGTGAGGCGGCGGTTTCCGCCAGCTCCAGCACCGCGGCGTCGCGGGCCATGTTCTCGATTCCGCTGAGCGCGCCATCGATGATGATCCGCCAGGGTCCGGCCATGGGGGCACCTCCTCGAAAGGGGGCACTATACCCAAGCCGGTCCGGCGATTCAAGGGCATTCCAACGGGCACGTCATGGTCACCACCGGGCAGGCGGCGTGGCGGATGACCTTGTCGGTCACCGCGCCGATGAACCGCTCGCCCGTGAAATCGCGGCCGTGGAGGCCCATGACGATGAGGTCGCTGCCGCCCTCCTGCGCGCGGTCCAGGATTTCCAGCGCCGATACGCCCGGGACGACCTCGGTGGTCACCGTTCCGGCGTAGCCGGCGAGGCCGTCGGCCACCGTCTGGAGGCGCTGCCGGGCGCCGGCCAGCCGGCCCTCGTGGAAATTGGGGAACGGGACCACCATCCCCACGTCGAAACCGATGGGGAAGACATCCTCCAGCACATGCAGGAGCTGGATGGCGGCGCCGGCGGGCGTCCCCAGCCCGCGTGCCATGCGCACCGCGGACAGGGAACACTCGGAGAAGTCCACCGGCACCAGGATCCGCCGGAACTGGACGTAGGTGGCCGGATCGGCCGGGTCCACCGCCAGGCCCGGTTGTTCCGTCACCGACAGGACGGGCTTGCTGAGGAGCTTGAGCATCCGGTCGAGGGTGGATCCGTAGATCCACCGCTTCAAACCACCGGTGCCCCGGCTGCCCGCGACCACCAGGTCGACGCCCCACTCGCCGGCGCACCGGGCGACTTCCTGGGACGCCCGCCGGCCGAACACGACATGGGTGCGGACATCCGGGATCGCCGCTTTGAGCGGGGTCTGGTACCCCGCCATCTGCCCCTCCGCATACGCCGAGAACTCCGCTTTAAGCCGAGTGCACGCCTCGCTGTCCTCCTCGCTCCAGTCGCCTTCACAGCAGACGTGCAGGATATCCAGAGCGGCGCCATGCGCCCGCGCCAGCGACAGCGCATACAGGTACGCGGTCTGGGCGTGCCGGCTGAAGTCGGTGGCAAAGAGAATCCGCCCGATGGTCATGATGACACCCCCGGGTTGAGATTGCGGTTGTTGATTTCATTTTACTATAATACGCTCATCGCCGTGGCGACAAGAGCCCGCAACCACTCCGGCCGGACAGGAGTCTCCATGAAGCATCCTTGGTTTGACGTCGGTGTCGGGGAAAACACACCCAAGGAATTCTTCGCGCTGATCGAGATTCCCAAGGGCTCCAAGAACAAGTACGAGATGGACAAGGTCTCCGGCCTGCTGCGGGTGGACCGGGTGCTGTACTCGGCGGTGCACTATCCGGCCAACTACGGTTTCATCCCGAAATCGTACTGCCTCGGCGACGACGACCCCCTCGACGTGCTCGTGCTGGGCCAGGAGCCGGTGCACCCGCTCTCCCTCCTATACGCCCGCGCCATCGGCGTGATGCAGATGGTGGACGAGAAGGAGGAGGACGACAAAATCATCGCCATCCACGCCAACGACCCGGAGTACATGCACTACCGGGACATCGCCGAGCTGCCCGACCACAAGTTGCAGGAGTTGCAGCGCTTCTTCGAGGACTACAAGGCGCTGGAGCACCGCAAGGTCACGGTGGAGCGGTTCATGGGCCGCTTCGACGCCTACCGGATCATCCAGGACAGCCTGCGGGTGTTCGAACAGAAGGAAGCGGAGCTGCGGACTCGCTACGGCTGGCCGGCACGGTAGTCATTCCCACCCATCAGCCAGCCGGTCGTCTGTCGGCGCAACCGGCGCCGCCGCGGACTCACGCGCGGGGTTCCGGCCCGTCGTCGGCTCGCGGCAGGGTGAAGGTGAAGGTGGAGCCGACGGTCCACTGGCTCTCCACGCTCAGCTGGCCGCCCATGATCTCCACGAACCGGCGCGCGATCGACAGGCCCAGCCCCGTCCCCGACTGCGTGTCGCCGGTCGGGTTTTCCAGTTGCACGAATTCAGTGAAAATTTTAGGCATATCTTCCGGCTTGATCCCGATGCCCGTGTCCCGAATCGAAATGCTGACAAACCCCGGATTGTGTTTGGCCAGACCGGCCGATACGGTGACCTGACCCTTGCGGGTGAACTTGATCCCGTTGCTGACCAGGTTGAGCAGCACCTGCTGAATCCGCCCGGCGTCCCCCATGACGTCGGGCAGCGGCTCATCGATGGTCAGACCGAGCTCGATCTGCTTGTTCTTCAGCAGTCCTGCGCCGGTGTTAATGACCGCGTGCAGGATGGGTTTGAGGTTGACCCGTTCGACGATGAGCTCGAATTTCCCCGCCTCGATCTTGGAGATATCGAGGATGTCGTTGATCAGCCCCAGGAGGTGGCGGGCGCTGTTGTAGATGGTGGTGATGTCGCGGCGCTCGTTTTCGTTGAGCGGGCCGTAGAGCTCCTGCAGCAGAACCCCGGAGAAACCGATGATCGAGTTGAGCGGCGTCCGCAGTTCGTGGGACATGCTGGCGAGAAACGCGCTCTTGGCCCGGTCGGCGGCTTGCGCCTCCCGCACGGCGCCCTGCAGCAGCTCGTTCTTCTCGGCCAGCTCGCGCGTGCGCTCGCGCACTTTTTCCTCCATGTCCAGGTAAAGGCGATGCAGCTCGCCGGCGTACTCGTCCTTCTCCTTGATGGTGGTGCGCAGATTCTGGATCATGGAATCGAACGTGCTGGCCAGGCCCGCCAGCTCGTCGCGGGTGCGCACGGGCGGCACCCGCACATCCAGGTTGCCGGCGCCCACCTGGCGGGCTGCCGCGGCGAGCTCCTTCACGGGACCGGTGATGCCCACGGCGAAGAAAAACGAGCCGAGGATGCCCAGGAGCACGAACAGCACGGCCGACTGGATCATGCGCGTGGTGACCTGGGCCAGGCTCCGCTCCATCTCCTGGTAGCCGAAGGTGTACCGCAGCGTGTAGCTGTGCTTCCCCCACTCCTCCACGAAGGGGTAGATCACCTCGATGGCCTCGCCGTCCTCGCGGACGACATGGTAATCGACGCTTTTTTCGATTCCGCGAATCTGGCTCAGGATGTCCGGGTCGGTGATGACGCGGCCCGCCGGATTGTCCGGGGCGACGGACGTCTGCTGGATCTCCGCCGAGTCGAACAGGATCACCCCGTTGACATCGATGAGCTCGATCTTGCGGACGTCCTGGCTCAGCACCAGGATGTCCAGCAACAGTTCCTTGAACTTGATGAAGCCGCTGTGGAAGTAATTATTGAACGCTTCGACGAGCGGCCGGGACGAGAGCATGGTGTACGCGTCCACTTTTTCGCGGATCTGGTTCTCCAGAATCTGGCGCTGGATGCGGTAAAACTGGTAGGCATTGAACGAGAAGATCAGGGCGATGAGCAGGCTCGTGACCAGGATCAGCTTCCAGCGCAGCGAAATGGAGATCATGGCGCCGCCCCCGGCAGCGGGGTGCCGCCGGCGCCCAGGTGGACTCGCACGAACCGTGCCACCGCCTCGCGGTACGCGTCGCCGCCGACCAGGAAGATGTTGTTGTGGTCCGCCTCCGGCACCGGATAGAAATCCTTCGGCGGGGGCGCCAGGCGGAACAACGCCTGGCCCTGGTCGAGGGGCACGATCGTGTCCTGGGTGCCGTGGATGAACAGCTTGGGCAACTCACAGGACCGCACGTAAGCCGACGTGTCCAGTTCCAGCGACGAGAAGAAGAAGAGCGCCTGGAGCAGCGGATTTTCCGCCGCCATCGCCTGGGCGTTGAAGAAAGGCGCCTCCAACACCAGGCAACCGGCTTTTTCCCGGCTGGCCAGATAGGTGGCCGGCACGTTGCCGATGGAGAATCCCCACAGCACGAGCCGCTCCGGCTCCGGACAGAATTGCGCCCGCACGACCTCCAGCGCGGCCTCGCCGTCCCGGTACAGGCCCGCCTCGGTGGGTCGGCCTTCGCTCCGGCCGTAGCCCCGGTAGTCGGGCAGGAACCAGCTCCAGCCCAGGGGCCGCATCCGCTGAACGAATTCCAGGCAATAGCCGATGTTGCCGCCGTTGCCGTGGAAAAACAGCACCACCGGCGCACCGGGCTCGCCGGCGAAAAACCAGCCGTGCAGCCGCACGCCGTCGCTGGTGGTGAAGTTCACATCCTGCGCGGGCAGGTTCAGCTGGGCCGGAGTCAGCGGATACTCCTTGTAGGGGAAGAAGACGAAGCGGTTCTGCAGCAGCAGCACGATCACCTTGACCAGCAGGAACAGGAGAGCCACGGTCATGCAAATGATGAGGATCTTTTTCATCGGGCGAACTCTCGCATCCGGTTTCGATAGTGGGTGAGAATCACGGCGTGGTCGAATGCCAGCGGATCGGGCAGGTCGTCGAGGGCGTACACCGCGGCTGCCGCGGCATCGTCGCCGCCCTGCGGCTGCCCGTCGGCGTCGCCGACGAACACGACGCTGACGGTGTGGCCCCGCGGGTCGCGCCGCGGATCCGAGTAGACGCCCAGCAGTCCGGCCAGCCGGACGCGGAGACCGGTCTCCTCCGCCGCCTCGCGCAAGGCCGCGCTCTCAACAGTTTCGCCCACGTCCACGAACCCGCCGGGCAGCGCCCAGCCGGGCGGCGGATTGCGGCGGCGGATGAGCACGATCCGCCGGGGATCGCCCACCCGAATGACCAGGTCCACGGTCAGCAAGGGAGTCCGGATCGGCACGGCGGCGCTCCTGTGAATCCCGCCCGGCATTGCCCGGCCGGCGTTGACGCAACTATTGCCTGAGGCCTAATATAGCGGAACCACCGGAGTCATGCAACGGCTACTTTCCCGGCTCGACGCTTTCTGCTACAATGCGTTCGTCCAACCTCAGTTCCGGATACCGATCCCATGACCACGGACCGTGCCACCGACAAGTCCACCGTCTCAGTGGTGCTGCCTTTGCTCGACTGCGAGGACACGGTGCTGACCCTGGTGGAGGAGATCCACCAGCGCGTCACGGCCAAGATCCCCGGCGCCGAAATCGTCGCCGTGGACGCGGGCAGCCGCGACCACACCTGGGGCATCCTGCGCGAACTGACCACCGCGTACGATGAGCTGAAGATTTACCGCAGCAAGAACCCCGTGCCGGTGGGCGGAGCCAGCCTGCGCGGTTTTCTGGAGGCCACGGGCAAGTTCGTCTTTCACCTGGAGCCTCATTGCCCCTGGCGGGTGGATTTGTTCTGGGACATGGCCCGCCTGCGCGCCAACGCGGGCCGCGGGGCGGTGTTCGCCGTACGCGGACCGTCGCTGCGGGGCATGAAGGAAAAGGTGTCCGACCGGTTGTTCCGCGACGAGGCGCTTGACGGTTTGACCGTTGACATCCCGGACACCGGCTTCCCGGCCCAACTTTTCTCTAAAACCGATTTCGACAAGATCCAGATTCTGATGCCTCCCGACCTGCTCGCCCCCGGCCTGACGCTCTTCCTGCTGTTCCGCTCCTTCAACCGCGAGGTGCATCTGATGAAGCCGGACGGTCTCCACGAACTGAAGCGCTCCCGGCGGGAACCGCCGCCCTGCTTCGCCTCGCTGTCCGCATTCCGCGACAGCATCCACCAGATTAAGGAGGTCCGGCGCAACCTGGAGCGCATCCAGGGCCTGCTGGATCTTCGCTGAGAAATCCCAACTCAGGCCGGCGCATCCAAACCTCCGGCGGACGGCCAACCGGCGCACCCGCCGATCACCATCCGAGGAGACCACCATGCGCATCACCCCCAAGACCCGCATCAACGACCTGATCGACACCTACCCGTTCCTGCTGGAGTTCCTCCCGGCGTTCAACGCCAAATACGAACTGCTGAAAAACAAGACGGTCCGCGCCACCGTGGGTCGGATGGCCAACTTGCGCAAGGTGGCCGTCATCGGCGGGGTGGCCGTCAACGAGCTGCTCCGGGCGCTGCAGGCCGAGAT
>JAGOHA010000112.1:7584-10753 GCA_017996395.1 Acidobacteriota bacterium
GAAAAAATTCTCCTGCCCATGGCCATGACGTTCCTGTCCGACCAGGAGTGGGCGGAGATCCGGCGGGGCGAAGGCGAAATCGGCTATGTCCTGAACGAGTCGCCGGTTCCGTGGCCCACGGGCGCGCCCGTCAGGGAGCCGGGTGACGGTCCGATGGCGGGGGAGATCCCTCTGAACACCGGCGCCCTGACGCTCGCCCAGCTGGACGGCATGCTCACCGTGCTGCCCATCGACATCTCGTTCGTGGACGCCAACGACGAGGTGCGCTACTATTCCGGCGGCCCCCACCGCGTCTTTCCGCGCAGCCCCGGCGTGATCGGCCGGAAGGTCCAAAACTGCCACCCCCCCAAGAGCATCGACACGGTCAACCGCATCCTCGACGCGTTCAAGGCCGGCACGCAGAGCACCGCCGAGTTCTGGATCACCATGCAGGGCCGCTTCCTGCACATCCGCTACTACGCGGTGCGGGACACCGGCGGACGCTACATGGGCACCGTCGAATTCATGCAGGACGTCACGGAAATCCGGGCGCTGGAGGGGGAGCGCCGGCTGCTGGAGTGGGAGAAAGCCTGATCCCCTCCGAACCCGATCAATGATACAATCCGCTCGACTGCGCCGGCCGGAAGCGCCGGCTGCCTGATCGGGCGGTATTGGAATGCACGCACTCATGGTCCACAACGGGTTGCGAGGGACGGTGACCGCGCGGCGCTTGGTCGCCGCCGCCCTCTGGCTTGCCGCACTGGCGGTCCCGGTCGCTTGGCTCCGGTCGCAGGATCCGGGCGCGCCCCGTGCCGTGGATGCGCGCGTGGTGACCACAGCCGGACCGCTGATGATCGGGACGCCGTTTGCCGTGGAGATCCGGTTCCAGGCGCCGCCGGCCGGCCGATGGGTACTCCCCGAATGCCCCCAGCGTTACGGCGACTTCACGTTGCGGGCCGTTCGCGTGGAACCATCCGGCCGGGCGGGCTATGACGTGATCCGGTTGGAGCTTCAAGCGTTCCGAACCGGGCGGATTCCGCTGCCGGCCGTGCCGGTCGTCTGGCGCAGCCCGTTAGGCGCCGACATTCCGTTGACGTACCCACCCGGCGAGATCACCGTGGCAGGATTGCTGCGGGGGGCGGGGCCCTTCGCCCCCCAGCCGCCCCGGGGTGGCCTGGCGGCGTCCGCCGTCGGCTTCCCCGTCTGGTTGTGGATCCTGGGCGGGGTGGTCCTGGCCGCCGCTGCCGCGGCGAGCTGGTGGCTCTGGCGGCGAAGCCGACCGCCTGCGCCGGATCTCGCCTCTCCGCGGGAAGTTAATCTGGCTTACTTCCGGGAGCGTTTGAATCGGGTGTGGGGCCAGCGCGCCGCCGCCCGTTCCCCCCAGGAGCTGTCGGGCCGGCTGGTGGATGTCTTTCGGGACTTCCTGGCGTGGCGGTTCCGCACCGACCTGCACGCCCTGACCACAACCGAGCTCTGCCTGCGGCTTGCCGGTCCGGAGGCGGCCGGACCGGAAGGCATCGAGCCGATCCGGACCGTGCTGGCCGCCGCCGACGAGTCGCGTTTTTCCTTCACCGCCGCCGACGCCGACGCCCTCGTGGCCGCGTTTGTCGAAATCATGGAGCGACTGGGATCGCGTGATGCCCAACCTGCCGTCGACACTCAAGTTCGCTCAGCCTGAGGGGTGGCTCTGGGCCCTCGCGGCGCTGGCCGTGCTGGTGGTGGTGCGCCTGCTGGTCTTCCGCCGGCGCCGCCCCGGCATCTATTTCCCAGGCGCGGAGTGGCTGGCGGCGCACACCGGCCCGGCCCGCCTGCTGCCCCACCTGGCCAGCGGCCTGATCGCGCTGGCTGCGCTGGCGTTGCTCCTGGCCCTCGGCCGGCCCTACACGGAGACGTTCCGTGAGGAGACGGCCGCCGAAGGCGTGGATATCGTCCTTGTGCTGGACATCTCCACCTCCATGTCCGCGGAGGATTTCGATCCGGACAACCGCCTGCTTTCGGCCAAGGCGGTCATTCGGGATTTCATCCGCCGCCGACCCCACGACCGGCTGGCCCTCATCACGTTCGCCGCGGACGCTTACGTGGTCTGTCCCCTGACCGCCGACCATTACTCCCTGGAGGCCCTGTTGGATTCGGTGGAGCTGATCCCCTTCGACGCCGACGGCACCGCCATCGGCATGGCGTTGGCCTCGGCGGTCAACCGGCTGCGAGACTCTCCGGCGCGGAGCCGCCTGGCTGTCCTCCTCACTGATGGCGCCAACAACCGCGGCGAGGTATCCCCGCTCCAGGCGGCGGAGTTCTGCAAGCGGTTCAACGTCCGCGTGTACACGGCCGGGATCGGCACGGGCGCCGAAACCCGCGTGATGGCGCGCGCCCCCGACGGCTCGCCCACCTGGATCCGGACGCGGGTGGACTTCGATCCCCAGGTGCTCACCGAGATCGCCCGCGCCACCGGCGGTCAGCCCTTCCTCGCATCCGACACGGCCGGCCTGGATCAGGTCTACCGCGAGATCGACCGGATGGAGAAGACCGTGCTCGAAAAGCGGCGCATTCCCGACCGCCGCGAACTGCTGCCGCTCTGCCTGTGGTTTGCCCTGGGCTGCGTACTGGCGGCCGCGGCCGTGTACAGCCTGGCGCCCGCCTGCATCTGATGCGCCGGCGGCGGCGACAGGGTGCAATTACCATAATAGTTAAATATTCTTCCAGGATTACACGACCTGCATTATAATTTCTTTTTGCCATCTCGCACGGAGGAGTGACCCATGGCCGATACACCCAAGCGGACGACTTCCGGAATCGACATTCAGGAGACGTATCGCCCGAACGATCTGGCCGGCTTCGACTACGCGGCGCAGCTCAACGACTCGGGCAGCTACCCCTACACCCGCGGGATCTACCCCGGAATGTACCGGCAGCGTCTCTGGACCATGCGCCAGTACGCCGGTTACGCCACCGCCGAGGAGAGCAACAAGCGGTACCGCTACCTCCTGGAGCAGGGTCAGACGGGTCTCAGTGTCGCGTTCGACCTGCCCACCCAGATCGGCCTGGACTCCGACCACGCACTGGCCGAGGGCGAAGTGGGCAAGGTGGGCGTCGCCATCGACTCGGTGGAGGACATGGCCTCGCTGTTCCACGAGATCCCCCTGGACAAGGTGTCCACTTCCATGACCATCAACGCCACCGCCGGCGTGCT
>JAGOHA010000113.1 GCA_017996395.1 Acidobacteriota bacterium
AGGAGCCCTGAATCATGGACCTGCACACAATGAAAATTTTCATGGCCGTGGCCCGGGAGCGCAGCTTCTCGCGCGCGGCGGAAAAGACCCTGCGCACCCAGCCGGCGGTGTCGTTGGCCATCCAGCGTCTTGAGGGCGAGCTCGGCGAAAAACTCATCGACCGGACCGGCAAGGAGCCGGTGCTCACCGACGCCGGCCGGATGGTGCTGGAGTACGCCAACCGGTTCGAGAACATGGAGCGCGAACTGGAAACCGCCCTGGCCGAGCTCCATGACGTCCGGGCCGGACGGCTGAGCATCGGGGCCAACGAGTCCACCACCCTGTACCTGATCGGCCACATCATGCAATACCGGCGACTGTACCCCCGGGTGAAGGTCCAGGTGCGGCGATGCCTGTCCAGCAAGATTCCCACCCAGATCGTCGATGGCGACCTGGAGCTCGGCGTCATCAGCTACTCCCCCGCCGACGACCAGCTCCAGTCGGCGCCCCTGTTCACCGACCACCTCGCATTCGTCGTCTCGCCCCGCCACCGCTTCGCCCGGCGCAAGTCCATCCCCATCGCCGAGCTGGGCATGGAGACGTTCATCGCCCACAACGTCCACTCCCCCTATCGGGAACTGGTCCTCCAGACCTTTCAGCGCCACCGGGTGCCCCTGCACATGGACCTGGAGATGCCCACCATCGAGACCATCAAGATCCTGGTGCAGCGCGATGAGGGCGTCGCCTTCCTGCCGCGGATGTGCGTGGAGCAGGAGTTGCAGCAAGAGACGCTCCGGGCCATCCGGGTCAAGGAGCTCGACGTGGAGCGCCAGATCCGGTTGGTCTACCCGGCCCGCCGGCAGCTCAGCCATGCCGCGACGGCGTTTTTAGAGTTGGTGGGGAAGAGGATTGGAGAATAGGTGAGTGGGTGAATGGGTGAATCGGTGAATCGGGAAAGGAGATGAAGCAGTTTAAGGGGCGGGGGTGAAGGCGTCATCGCGGAGGCGCCAGCGCCAGGTGCGCAGCGGAGGCTCGCCGCTGGACGCATCGTATCCGCCCCGGCGCGATTCCCGGTCGAAGTGGGTGAAATCGATCGCTGAACGGAATTCGACGGTGTCGGCATCGAGCCACTTGACGTCCGCGATGGCGAGCGGGTAGGGATCGACGGTCTTCTCCGCCGGCAGCCGCTCCCCCACCAGGCCACCGCCGGCCACGAGTTCGTTCAGCCGGTAGACGGTCAGATAGGGGTGCCCCTCCCCCACCGACACGATGGCTGCGCGGGCGCTGTCGGGAGCGATGGCCACGGACTGGATCTGCGCCAGCACGTCCGTCTCCGCCCGCACGAGGCGGAGGTTTTCCGCCGCGTCCACCCAACCCAGCGTGTCTCCCTCCTCACAAGCTACCACTGCCAGTGCCCGGCACGGCCCGCCGGCCACCGGGTACTCGCGTACGTTGCGGTACCCGACGCCGCACGCCGCAAGGCTCAACACAACGATACCGGCCAACAGCGCGGTCCGCCCCGGCGAAGCGCTCATCCCGTTCTCCGGCCGTCGGAATGAACATAGCCTATCTCGACCACCGCCCAAGTCAAGGGGGAATCCGTCTGACAGGATCAATTTGCTCCCCAGTGCATGTCCACACACAAACCGTACCCGGTGACAGCTCATCAAAACCTCCGCCACCGATTCACCAATTCACCCATTCACCGATCTTCTTTTTCTTTGGCCTCCCGCCCGTCTTTGTGTACCCTATCGCTTCGGACTCGCATTCCCGGAAGGAGAATCCACTCCATGAAGCACCGTGTCGCTATCCTGGTTCTGATCGTCCTGGCCGCCGGCACGTCCGCCGCCCTGGGCTGCACCATCATCGGCGTGGGCAAGAAGGCCTCCGCCGACGGTTCCGTGATCGTGTCGCACACCGACTGCGGTCCCGACTCGCGCATCCGCGTGGTGCCGGCCCAGACCTTCGCTCCCGGCGAGAAGGCCCCGGTCTACTGGGGATTGCAGGATCCAACCCAGCCCCTGGAGGCGCCCGCGGAGATTCTCGGCTACATCCCACAGGTGGAGAGGACCTACGCCTACTTTCGTTCCGCCTATTCCCACATGAATGAACACCAGCTGGGCATCGCCGAGAGCACCACCAACCAGCGGCCGGAGCTGGCCAACGAAAAGGGGAAGTGCGAGCAGATCATGACCATCGAGCAGGCGCAAATTTTCGCCCTGCAGCGCTGTCGCGCCGCCCGTGAGGCGGTGCGCCTCATCGGCGAGTTGGTCACCACCTACGGCTTTTTATGCTCCAGTGGCGACGGCTCCGAGACCCTTTGCATCGGCGACCCCAACGAGGCGTGGGTGATGGAGGTGTTCGGTGTGGGCCCTGACTGGAAGCGTGCAAGCGGCGCCCCCGGGGCCATCTGGGCCGCGCGGCGGCTCCCCGACGACCACGCCACCATGATCCCCAACTGGAGCATTCTCAAGGAGCTCCATCCCGAAGATGCCAAAAACTGCATGGTCTCGGCCAACTGGCAGCAGGCGGCTATCGACCGCGGCTGGTACGATCCGGCCGCCGGACAACCGTTCATCTGGCAGGAAATCTATGCGCCGCTTCCCCAGGAGTTCGCCACCAGCCGCTTCTGGCTCTTCCACGCCACCTTCGCCCCGGCGTATCGCGAGTGGCCCGACCGGAAACTCTCCGACGATCCACTCAAGGGGATCAACCCGTACTACCAGTACGTGGAGCCCCTGTCCATCTACCCGTTCTCCATCCGGCCGGAGCGGCCCGTGTCGGTGCGCGACGTCATCGCGTTCCAGCGCTCCGTGTTCGAGGGGACCATCTACGACCTCACCGCCGACCCGAACTGGCTGGTGCCCGACGGCAAGGGCGGCTACGTCAAAAGCCCGCTGGCCACCCCGTTCCCGGGAAAGGATCTGCGGATGTTGTTGAAGCTGACGAACCGCCGCCCCGTGGCGCGCCATCGCGGCCACTACGGCATGGTCTGCCAGCTGCGGAGCTGGCTCCCCGACCCGGTGGGCGGTGTCTACTGGGTCTACCTGGACAATCCCTACTTCAGCCCCTACGTCCCCTTCTACGCCGGCGTGACCGAAACCGCCGCCTGCTACCAACTCTATGACCCCGAGCGATTCTCCGAGGAATCGGCCCGCTGGGCCATCGACTTCGTGGACAACTTGGCGGGACTCCGGTTCCAGAATGCCATCGAGGACGTCCGCGCCGTGCGCGATCCCTGGGAGGAGCGCATGTTCGCCCGGCAGGCCGAAGTGGAGGATGAGGCGGTGCGGCTCCACGGCCAGAATCCGGCGGCGGCCCGGGATTTTCTGACCCGCTACTGTGTCGGACTGCAGGACGAGATTCCGCCGATGTTCCGGCAGCTGCGGGAGGCGATCATCACGAAGTATACGAATAACCGGGAATGAGGGGGATGGTGAATGGGTGAATGGGTGAATGGGTGAATCGGTGAATCGGTGAATGGGTGAATCGGAGGATTTGAAATATCCGAAACCGGGAATTTGATTCGTCCCTTCCTTATCAAGATGGCCAAGATCTGAGGCTGGCGGATCCCCTGTTTCGCCGGAAGTGGTTGCAGTATAATGCGGGCGCCATTTTCAGCTCGCCTTTTCAAACGGGAGCGCCGGGCAACCACGTTCAATCGAGGTACACGTCATGGCAGATTATCATCCCACTCGAAAAAATGACAATCGGAGGACGCCGGCCATCCTCCTTCAGAGCGCCTGCACCGCTGCCCTCGTGATGTTGCTGGTTTTCGGATGCGGCGGGTCGCCGGCGGGGCCCGGTGAACAGCCGCCGGCGGCACCGGCGACCGAGACTGCGGCTCCCGCCGCCGAAGCCCCCGCGCCCGACTTTGAGGATCCCGCCATCGCCCCCATCATGCGGCCATGGACCGGCGACCTGGACGGCATGGTCAAGCGCCGGTACATCCGGGCGCTGGTTCCTTACAGCAAAACGTATTTCTTCATCGACCGGGGCGACCAGCGCGGGATAGCCGCGGAGATGCTCCGGGAATTCGAGAAGGTCCTCAACCAGAAGCTCCGCACCCGGGCGCTCAAGGTCCACGTGGTGGCCATCCCGGTTCGCCGCGACCAATTGTTCCAGTACCTGATCGAGGGCCGCGGCGACCTGGCCCTGGGCAACCTGACTGTCACCCCGGAACGGCAGAAGCTGGTGGATTTTTCCGATCCGGCCATGACCGGCGTTCAGGAGGTCGTGGTCACCGGCCCGGCCGGATCGAACGTCCGGAGCCTCGACGATCTCGCCAGCCGGGAAGTCTGGGTGCGGGCGTCCAGCAGTTACTGGGAGCACCTGCAGGCGGTCAATGCCGAACGGCGCAAAGCCAGGCAGCCTGAACTCATGCTCCGGGCGGCCGACGAGCAGTTGGAAGACGAGGACATCCTCGAGATGGTCAACGCCGGGCTCCTGCCGGCCACGGTTGTGGACAATCACCTGGCGACATTCTGGGCCCAAATCTATCCAGATATCCGGCTGAACGAAGACCTGACGGTGAACACCGGCGGCGACATCGCGGCGGCGTTCCGCAAGGGGAGCCCCGGGCTGGCCAAGGAAGTCAACGCCTTCGTCAAGTCCCACAAGATGGGCACCCTGTTCGCCAACACCCTCCTGCAGCGTTACCTGAAGGACACCCGCTGGATCAAGAACTCCACCAACGAGCGGGAGGTGAAGAAGTTCAAAGCCCTCGTCGCGCTGTTCCAGAAATACGCGGGCCAATACGATTTCGACTGGCTGATGATCGCCGCCCAGGCGTACCAGGAGTCGGGGCTGGACCAAGGGGTGCGCAGTCCCGTCGGCGCCATCGGGGTCATGCAGGTTATGCCCACCACCGCCCGGTCCCGGGAAGTGAACATCCCCGATATCGAGAAGGTAGACCGCAACATCCACGCCGGCGTCAAGTACATGCGGTTCATGATGGACGAGTATTTCAAGGATGCGCCCATGGATCAGGTCAACAAAGGATTGTTCGCGTTCGCGTGCTACAACGCCGGCCCCAACCGGATCGCCCGGCTGCAGAGGGAGGCGGCGGCCGCCGGACTCGATCCCAACAAGTGGTTCCACAACGTCGAGATCATCGTCGCCAAGCGGGTGGGCCGCGAGACGGTGACCTACGTCAGCAACATCTACAAATACTATCTCGCCTTCAAGCTGGTGCAGGAGCGGACAGGTCAACGCCAACAAGCCAAGGAAGCCCTGAAACAGCCCTGAGAGCGGAATATCGCCTCGTGACGGACTGCTGTATTGTTACGAGCACAAGTACGATTACTCAGTCACTCCCGAAGTTCTGCCATTATTTGGCTGGATCATTTCACCGGTTCCTCTCCCCCGCTCGCCCGTTTCATCATCGACCGGCACGATCCACGCTTTCACAACGAGAATAGCCAGGCGCAGCCCCGCGAATGCGGGGCAGCGCCTGGAAAATCGATTTCTTTTGACATCGCGCGCCCCTGATAAGGGGCGCGGAGATGATCACAGCAGATATCGTTCATCGACCGCGACGTGGTGCAGGCGGAGCCACTGAACCAACTCCTCTCGCGCCGATACCCGCTGGTGGTGTACCGCCAAATTTTCCATGTACCACCGGACGGCTGGGACCTGAGAGGCACTCACCGAAAACGCCTAATATCCGTCCGGCCAATTGAATCCGGGCGCGTTCGGCAGGAGGGAATTTTTCCGAAGATTCGGTCCGCGATTCTCCGCGCCCCTGTCCAGGGGCGCGCCACAATTTTTAGATTCCGCTTCCCAGGCGCTGCCCCGCATTCGCGGGGTTGCGCCTGGCTATTATCTTTGCAACTGGAAGGGCTTACCTGAGATTCGGCATTGCGACAGGGAGCTGGAGTGAACGATCATACCCCTCTGGTTCCGGCTCTGCCGGGTTGCGATTACGAGCACGATTACGATTACGATCACGATTACGATCACGATTACGAATTACGAGCACGAAGAAACCAGGAACTCCGATCTCCTGTCTCCTGTCTCCTCATTTCTCACTGCTCACTGTTCACTGATCACTGTTCACTGAGCGCGGTCTACGGCTCGGCCAGGAGCCACGGGCGCACCGGGGAGGCATCGAGGTCGCCCAAGGGGAGCGGCGCCACCCAGAGTCGGTACTCGCCCGGCGCCGTCGCCGTGAGGTCAAGGTTCTCCAATAGATAGATCCCGGCGCCGAACAGGATCCGGTGGGCGGGCGCCGCCTCGTCGCCGAAGGCGTCCACCGACGGCGTGTCGATGCCCACGAGACGGACACCGCCGTCAGCCAGAATACGCGCCGCGGCCGCGGTGATGAAGGCGAAGGGGCCCTCGAACTCGCGCCCTGCCGGTGACGTGCCCGTCCTGAAAAGCACCCGCTCGGCCCCCAGCGACCGCCGAGCGGCCGCCTCTTCCACGGCGGTACCGGCGGTATCCACCACCCGGACGGGGCCGCAGCCGAGCGCCGGCGGAAAGCTCCCGATGCCCGGCGCGCCGGGCAGCATGTGCCCGGGCGCGTCCAGATGGGTGCCGGCGTGAACCGACAGCGCCAGGCGGGACACGCGCCAGGTGATGTCACCGACGGAGTTCCGCTTCGTCTCGACCTCCACCGCGCGGTCGCCCGGCCACACCCGGGTGGCGGGTCCCAGCGGCCGGCTGATGTCGATCCAGCGGGCGTCCCGTCCCGGGACATTGGCGTCCGTCATCTCTCACCTCCGCGGCGACACCCCACAATCAGAGTTCCTGGGTGCAGTCGTCGCTTCCAAATTGTACGCGACCCGCACCAACCCGCGCAACCACTCCCGGCGATCCCTCGACGGCTGCCGAAACCCAGCCCGCGTTGAATTCGTATGCTAGAGCCATACGACGGAAACCATCCGCCACAATCGACACCCGATCGGGAGGACACCATGAAACGACCCCTGATGTTCGCGCTGCTGGCCCTGGCGCTGCTGGCGCCGGTCCTGGCCGACGGTGAGGCGCCGGCGGGACCGGCCAAGGGGAAGCCGGCCCTGCTGGTCATCGACATCCAGAACGCCTACCTCGGTTATGTCCCCGAACCGCACCGGGGCATCGGGATGTTCATGATCGACGCCGCCATCGACCTGTTCCGGAAGAATGGTTATCCCATCATTTACGTCTACCACACCGATCCCAAGCAGGGACCGCCGCCGGGATCCGAGCCGTTCGAGTTTCCGAAGACTGTCCCCGTCCAGGCGGGCGATCTGAAGGTGATCAAGAACTATCCCAGCGCGTTCAAGAAGACCGATCTGGAGAAAATCCTGCGCGACCAGGGCGCGGACACGGTGTTCCTCTGCGGCCTGAGCGCCGTGGGCTGCGTGCTCTACACCTATTTCGACGCCAAGGGGCTGGAGTACCGGACCTTCATGATCAAGGACGCCATCATGAGCCACCGTCCCGACCTGACGCGCTCGGTGGAGGAGATCACCGGCGCCGTGGATCTCGATGCGGTCGCCTACATGCTGGAGTGCGCCAGGCGCTAGGCCCCGCGGGCGCGAACCGGAGCACAGTCGACGCCTTCCTCGATCGGCACTACCCGGCCGACGTCAGCCAGGGTGTCTGCGGAAACCCTCTCGTTCCGGGAGAACACAAATTCCTCCTCCAGGCAACTTTTCTGGCGTATCATCGATAATCATCTGGCAGCCCATCGCTCGCGAGGAGGCGTATCATGTCAATCGGTCCCCTGTCCGGTTTCATGCAGCTGTCCAATTTCGAGGCGCTGGCTTCCGGCCTGGACTCGGTCGCCCAAGGCGTCTCGGCCACACTGGCCCAGACCGCGTCGGTTCCGCTGGACCAGATCATCCAGAGCTTCGCGCCACCGGGACTGGTCCCTCCGGCAGGCCAGGCGACGGTGGCCGGCGCGGCCGAGTTCCCGTCACCGGCCAATTTTCTCAGCGCCGTGGCCGGCGCATCGCCCCACCTGGGCGCCGTGCGGGACATCCTGGCCGACCCGGGATTCGATCCGATGGCCGGGCTGGCCCAATCACTGGGCGGCGTATTCGACGGCGGACTGCTGAATCGCCTCATCGGCCAGGACGGATTGCTCAATCCGCTGCTCGGCGGGCTTTCCTTGGTGACGCCCGGCGCCGGTGATTTGTCCGGTCAGGACGCGGTGGGTCGCCGCGGCATCCCGGACGGACTCGAGGAAGTGGGCCGGCGCGGCCTGCCCGGTGGACTCGACGAAGTGGGTCGCCGGGCTATGCCCGGAGGTCTGGACGAGGTAGGCCGCCGTGGAATTTCCGACGGACTGGAGGAAGTGGGTCGCCGCACCCTGCCGGGTGGGCTTGATGAGGTCGGCCGCCGCGGTATCCCTGACGGAGCCGAGCAAGTGGGCCGCCGGGCCATGCCGGATGGTCTCACTGAAGTGGGCCGGCGCACCCTGCCGGGCGGACTGGACGAGGTGGGCCGGCGTGCCATGCCAGACGGTCTGGAAGAGGTGGGCCGACGCGCCATGCCAGACGGTCTGGAAGAGGTGGGCCGCCGCACCCTGCCCGACGGCCTGGAAGAGGTGGGCCGACGCGCCATGCCCGACGGCCTGGAAGAGGTGGGCCGACGCACCCTGCCCGACGGCCTGGAAGAGGTGGGCCGACGCGCCATGCCCGACGGCCTGGAAGAGGTGGGCCGACGCGCCATGCCGGGCGGACTGGACGAGGTGGGCCGGCGTGCCATGCCCGACGGGCTGGAGGAAGTGGGCCGCCGCACCCTGCCGGGCGGACTGGACGAGGTGGGCCGACGCACCCTGCCGGGCAGACTGGACGAGGTGGGCCGGCGTGCCATGCCCGGAGATGCTGGTGACTCATCCCCAGCCGGAGTGATCGGCGATACCGGCTTACCATCGCTGTTAAGCGGGCTCGACGACACGCTGCGCGACGTGGCCGGACTGCGGGACATGCGGTCGGCTGAAGGGTTGGACACCCTGGGTCGCCTCCGGGAGCAACTCGGCACCCTGGATCGCATGGAGACCGGAGTGCGCGATCTCTGCGGCCTGAAGCAGAGTCTTGACGGCAACCGCCTCGACGGCGGCAAATAGCGGGTCGTCCCGTCCATGCCCCGGGTTGCCCTGGTGTGCATGCCGTGGGCCTCGGCTCGCCGCGGCTCCATCGCGTTGGGCGTGCTGAAGCGCACCCTGCGGCGGCATGGTATCGCCGCGGACACATACCACCTGAACGTCCGCCTGGCCGGACGGATGCACCCCGGGCTGTACGAGTCCATTTCCAACGTCACCCTGCTGGGTGACTGGCTGTTCTCCCAACACCTGTTCGGCGCGTTCGGTCCGGGTGAGCTGGCCAACGATCTCGCCCGGATCACCCGGGCCGAAGGCCGCGACATCCTGGCCATCCTCGACCAGTTGCCCATGGATACTGAGGCGATCGTCCGGGACATTCTGCCCCCGTTTCTGGACGCGTGTCTTTCCGAGATCCCGTGGGGGGATTACGACGTGGTGGGATTCACGTCGGTATTCGTCCAGCATGTCGCCAGCCTGCTGCTGGCCAAGCGGATCAAGGACCGCTGGCCCGGCGTCCGCATCGTCATGGGCGGCTCCAACCTGGCCGGCCCCATGGGCCGGGAGAACCTGCGGGCGTTCGAGTGGCTCGATGCCGTCGTCGACGGCGAAGGGGACGAGGTCCTGCCGCAGCTGATCCGGCGCCTGCGCCGCGGCGAGCCGATCCGCGGCCTACCGGGCGTGTCGTGCCGCGATGCAGCGGGCCTCCATTTCACCGCCGCCCCGGCGCCGCTGGTCCCGCTCCGTGAGGCGCCGGTCCCCGACTACGCCGAGTTTTTCGATGAGCTGCGGCGACAGGGGCTGCGCGACCGCATCCAGCCCCGGATTCTGTACGAAGGCGCCCGCGGCTGCTGGTGGGGCGAGAAGTCGCCCTGCACGTTCTGCAGCCAGAACGGCCAAGCCATGCCCTTCCGGGCGAAGCCGCCGCGGCGACTCCGGCGGGAGATGCGCGCCCAGGCCCGCCGCCACGACTGTCTGGACTTCGAGGCGGTGGACAACGTGCTGGATCCCCGCCAGCTCCGGGAGCTGATGCCCCGGCTGGGCAGGGACGACCTGGATTTCCGGTTGTTTTATGACATCCGTCCCACCCTGACCCGGCGCCAGGTGGCGCAGCTCCGCGCCGCCGGTGTCCGCGCCGTCGAGGCGGGCATCGAGAGCGTCCATGACGGCATGCTCCGCCTCATGGGCAAGGGGACTTCCGCACTGCAGAACATCCAGTTGCTCAAGTGGTGCGCCGAGCAGGGCATCGCCGTGACCTGGCACCTGCTGTTCGGCATCCCGGGGGAGCGGCCGGAATACTACCCCGAGACGCTGGCCGCGGCGCGGCTGCTCACCCATCTCCAGCCGCCCCTCAAGGCCGGCCGGGTGTTCCTGCAGCGCTTCAGCCCCTACTTCCAGGACCCGGCGCGCTGGGGTATCCGGGACGTCCGCCCCACGCCGCTGTACCGTTACGTCTACCCCCCCGACCGGGTCCGGCTGGCGGAACTGGCCTTCCACTTCGAGTGGGACTGGCCGGGGCGGCTCTCGGACCGGCGCGACCTGGCGGGTCCGTTGCAGGACCTGGTGGCGGACTGGCGGACGGCTTATCGTGACCGGAGGATCCAATTCCACTTCCGCCGCGGCCCGGGGATGGTGGAGCTGTGGGACAACCGCCCGCTGGCCGGTCCGTGGCGGATCGGCGAGCCGCGCCGCACCGTGTTGAGGGACCTGGCCGCCGTGGCTTG
>JAGOHA010000013.1 GCA_017996395.1 Acidobacteriota bacterium
CAGGCCGCGGGCCAGGGCGTCCAGATCGATGCCGTGGTCGTAGCTCCAGGTCATGGGCGTGACGGAGATGTACCCGGCCTGCATGGCCCCCCAGTCCGTGTCTGCCGGATAGCTGCGGGGGTCGAGCACCCCCTTCACCCAGTACAGGTCCCGGCCGCGGATGTTGGTCACCCGTTCGTACTGCCACATCAATTCCACCCGGCTGGCCTTGGTGACGAGGAGTCCCTTGGGATACACCGCCAGGGCCGGTCCGTTCACGTTGAGAAACGTCTCGGCCGGAAGTGCCGCCGTCAGCATCCGGACGATCAGCGGCTTGACCGCCGCAGCGAATGCGTCGTAATTGGGCGGGTCCGTCACGTCCACCGACAGCGCGATCGCCTTGACCCCCCGCAGCGCGGCCTGGCGGGCCGCCGCCACCGTGCCCGACAGCAACGATACGGCCCCCGGGTTCGAGCCGCGGTTGATCCCCGACACCACGAGGTCCGGCGTGCGCGGCAGGAACACCTCCAGCCCCATGATCACGCAGGTGGCCGGCGTCGTGGCCACCGAACAGCCCACCGTCTGGCCGTCGATGGCATAGGGCTTCACGTAGATCGGATCATAGGTGTCGATCTGGTGGCTGACGCCGCTCTGGTTTTCAGCCGGGGCCACCACGTAGATGTCGGCGACGTCCTTCAGCTGACGGTAAATCGCCTCCAGGCCCGGAGCGCCCGCTCCGTCGTCGTTGGTCATCAGGATCAACGGGCGGCACTGGGCGGCAGCGGCGGTGGCGGCCAGAGCCAGCAGAAGCAGCAGCAGGCTGCCGCGGCGGGGCATCGGGTTCCGGCTCTTCGGCGTCGGCATGGGGCGTCTCCTTGAGAACAATTCCGTCAGCGGTCGAATCCGTCCGGCCCGGCGTCACATGTGGATCGCCGCGTCGTGGGCGGCGTGCGCGGCTTCCATCATGGCCTCCGAAATGGTCGGGTGAGGGTGGATCGCCGCAGCCAGCTCTTCAGCGGTGCACTCCAGCTGGAGCGCCAGCACGGTCTCGGCCACCAGCTCGGTGGCGATGGCGCCGATCATGTGTACGCCGAGGATCTCGCCGGTCTTGGCGTCGGTGACGATCTTGATGAAGCCCTCCGTCATGTCCTCGATCTTGCTTTTGCCGATGCCGGCGAAGGGGAACTTGCCCACCTTGACCTCGGCGAACAGTTCCCGGGCTTTCTTCTCGGTCAGGCCGGTGGAGGCCACCTGCGGCGCGGAATACGTGCAGCCGGGGATGTTGCGGTAGTTGATGGGCTGCGCGGGCCGGCCGGCGATGTGCCGGGCGGCCAGGATCCCCTCGGCCGACGCCACGTGCGCCAGCTGGGGCGTGTCGATCACGTCGCCGATGGCGTAGATGTGGGGCACGCGGGTCCGGCCGAACGCGTCCACCGGGATGAACCCGCGGGCGGTCTCGAGGCCCGCCTTGTCCAGCCCCAGGCCGGCGGTGAAGGGCGCCCGGCCCACGGCCAGCAGCACCTTCTCGAAGGCGGTTTCCGCCACTTTGCCGACGGCGTCCTTGACGGTCAGCACCGCGCCGTCGGCGCCCGGTTTCAGGGCCTCCACCATCGCCCCCACCTGGTAACGGATCTTCCGTTTTTTGAACGCCTTCTCCAACTCCGCCGACACCTCCTCGTCCTCGAGGGGGAGCAGGTGGGGCAGCATCTCGATCACCGTGACCTCGCTGCCGAGGGCGGCGTAGATCGAGGCGAACTCCACGCCCACCGCCCCGGCCCCGATCACCGCCAGCGACTTCGGCGGCTCCGGCAGGCGGAGCATGTCGGTGCTGGAGAGCACCACCCGGCCGTCGAAACGGATGTGGGGGAGCTGCTTGGGCTCCGAGCCCGTGGCGATGATGACGTGCCGGGCCTCGATGGTCTGGGCGGCGCCGGCGGCGGCCTCCAGCCGCAGGGTGTGAGGGGTTTCGAACGCAGCGTGCGCCCGGAACGTCGTCACGTGGTTCTTTTTGAGCAGAAAGGCCACGCCCTTCGTCAATCCGGTCACCACCTTGTCCTTGCGCTGGTGCATGCGGTCCATGTCAAAGCGGTAGCCGTCGACGACGATCCCGTGGTCGCCCAGGTGGGCCATGTGGGCGTACAGCTCCGCGCTGTGGATCATGGCTTTCGTGGGGATGCAGCCCACGTTGAGGCACGTGCCCCCGAAGGTGGCGTCCTTCTCCACGATGGCGGTCTTGAGGCCGAGCTGGGCGGCCTTGATCGCCGCCACATACCCCCCGGGACCGCTGCCGATGACGACAACATCAAACGCATCCATGGCTGCCTCGCTTCGTGTAGATACTTCTCCCGGCGGCGCCCCGCGACCGGCTGCGGGTCCGGATCCGGCGGGAAACCCAATTGTAGCAGAATTCGTCCGATGCCAGTATTTTTCCTTCAATCACCCGCCGTTTCCGATATAATAGCCGCCTGTTATGGACGATGATCTGATCAGTTCCGATTTTCTGAACGACGCGCTCGACGAGAAGCGCGGCTACCCCCGGTACGTGCTCAACGTGCCGCTGCGGATGCGCGGACTGAATTCCCGCGGCGAGGACATCGACACCGACATCGAGGTGGTCGATATCAGCGTGGCCGGCATTGGTTTCCGCTCCCACCGCCGGTTCGAGGACGGCGACATCCTTTACGTCTCGCTCAAGGGCAAGGATTACACCTCCGACGTCAGCATCCAGATCGTCTGGAAAGAGGGTCAGCACAACCGGTACGGCGCGCGCATCCTTGCCGTCTCGTCCGTGGCGGCGTCCGGCGGGCCGCCTTCCCCCAAAGCGCCGCAACCCAGCTGATCTCCCGCCCGGCGCCTCCCGCGCCGCGGCCCCTGTTCGGAACCGGTGGCCCGACGCTCCGATTTGCACGATGCAGTGAATTCGATTCTGTCAAGGCAACGAATGACCAAAAGCGTTCTCAAACCCATAATCGGCTCCGTGCTGCTCCTGATCGCCCTGTCGGCGCTGTGGGCGCTCACCGGCAGCCCGTTTCGAAAACCCCCCCGCCACGTCATCCTCATGATCGGCGACGGGATGGGCATCAACTCCTGGGTGCACGCCCACTATTTCCGGTTCGGGGCCACGGCCGATTCGCTGGACGACCGCCTGGTCATGGAATCCCTCCCGGTCACCGGCCTGGCCTACACGCATTCGGCCGACCGCCTGACGACCGATTCCGCGGCCTCGGCCTCCGCGCTGTACACCGGGCGGAAGGTGCTCAACGGGGATCTCTCCGTGGCTCCGGACGGCGAAGTGCTCCCCACGGTTTTCGAGGAAGCCGCCCGTGAGGGACTTGCTGTCGGACTGGTGACCACCGGACCGGTCACGCACGCCACCCCCGCCGCGGCGTACGCCCACGTCCCCGAGCGAAACAACTACCACCAGATCTTCGACTGGCTGCTCCGCACCAAGCCGGACCTGGTGTTGGGCGGTGGCACCACCGCCCGCTGGCGGCATCTGCCGCCCGACTTCGCCCGGCGGGCCCGCGCCGCCGGCTACACGGTCTGCACGAGCGCCGAAGCGCTCCAATCCACCCGGTCGCTGCCCCTGCTGGGCGTGTTCGGCGGCGAGCGCCTGCCCTACGAATGGGACTGGGGCAAAGACACCGCCGCCCTGCCGCACCTATCCGATCTCGTTTCGGCGGCCCTGGACCGGCTCGGTTCGGACCCGGACGGTTTCATCCTCATGATCGAGGGCGGCTCCATCGACACGGCCAATCACGACAATTCGCTGGAACGGGCGGTGGGCGAGGTGCTGGAGTTCGATCGCTGCGTGGGACTGGTTCAGGAATGGGTGAAGGCCCACAGCTCCTGGAACAACGCGCTGCTCGTCGTGACCGCCGATCATGAAACGGGTGAGCTGGCGGTGCGCCAACCCGGCAAACCATCCCCTCGCGGACCGGCCCCATCCTTCGGCCCCGGCGTCGCCCTGCCCGCGAACACGTTCGCCGGAGGCGGCTACGGCTCGGACGATCACTCGGCTGCGGTGGTGGCGGTCTTCGCCCAGGGCGCAGGCAGCAGCGACCTGAGCGGCGTGATGGACAACACCCGTATTCACAAAGTGCTGCGCCAAGCGGTCAAACCGTGACCCCGCCGCCGAGGGGCTGCTCCCGCGACCGACCATGACACCACCGCGCCTGTACACCCGTCACCTCATCGAAACACTCATCGAGCCGGGGCTGGACGATCTCTATGCCGGATTGGTCATCGGCCGGCGCACCCGCCGGGTGGATCTGCCCGGCCGGGTCTGCCGGGCCGGGATCATGAAGACCCTGCTCGGCTACGAGGTCAAGTTCGGCAGCTGCCGCAAGAGCTGCCCCGACGAGGTGACCGCCCGTTACCTGGCGATCTTCGGCAGCCTGGGCCTCGACTCGGTCCTCATCCCGTACAACCCGGTGGAGACGGCGGCGGTCCTGCCCGTGATGGAGCGCGCCTACGCCGCGCTGGAGCCGGCGGTCCAAACGTTCGCCGCACAGCACGGACGACCGGAGCAGACCGCCGCCCTGCGGCGCCGCCTGTTCCGGCGGTTGGCCCAGCGGATCCGCACGCTGTCGACCGGCTCCGTGCTCGCCGGCGAGGGCGGCGCCCCATGAGCCGCCGCGGCCGTACGGCGCCACCCACTCGGCCGCCGGACATCACCACCGGCGATGCCCCATGGACGACCCTGCAGGAGGCGCTGGCCGGCTGCGTCAACTGCGGCAAATGCCTGCCGGACTGTCCGCTGTACCAGCTCTCCCGCCGCGAAGAAGACGGCATCCGCGGCAAGCTCAACGTGCTGCGCTGGCATCTGGGCGCGGGGTTCCCTCCGTCGCCTGCCGCCACCCGGCTGTTCTGGCGCTGCCTGCTCTGCCTTCGCTGCCAGGATGCCTGCCCCTCGGGCCTTGAGCTGATGCGGATCATGGACGCCGCGAGGGCCGCCCTGCACGCCTGCGGTCTGGCGCCGATCCCCGGCCGGCCGGGTGCGCGCCGGGCCGCCTTCATTGTTCGCGCCGTCCGGCGGAACCGGACCGCCCCGCCGCGCCTGCCCCCGCGGCCGCGGGCATCATTACCGCCCGTGACACCGGCCGGCGTCGGCCGTCCGGCGCCGCTGCTGGTGAGCCCTCTGGGCCGCGCGGTGTGGGGACCGGCGCTGGTCGCCGCGGCGGCGCTCTTCCACCGGGGCGGCCTCGACCCGGTTGTCCAGGTGCTTCGCGGCCCCAGTCCCGTCCGGCTGCACTGGCGGGGTGACACCGGAGGATTGCGGGCCGCCCTGGAGGCCGCGTTCGCCGGCGCCCCGATGCCGACCACGCTGCTCTTTCTGGAGCCGGAGCTGGCGGCCCTGTGGCGGGCGCACGGCGCGCCGGCCCAGGTGATCGATCTGGAGAGCTGGCTCCTCGGCGGCGGCGCGGCGATCCGGCTGGACGCTCCGTCTGTCACCGCGCTGCCGGCGCCCGTGCCCATGGCCGCCGCCGACTGGCGGGACTGGCTGGCGCAGTGGCGCGCCCTGGCCCCGGCCGCGTGGCGGCCGCCGCCGGCCGAGAGCCGGGGGCTGCGCGCCGAACCGCTGGCACCCATCGATCCGCTCGCCGCGCGCGATTTGGCGCGGCGCTGGCTGCATCTGGCCGGCGCGACCGGCGCCGGCGCGGTGGCAATCACCTCGCCGCGCACCCAGAGCTGGCTCCGGAGCGGCGGCGGGCCCGGCCTGCCGCTGCGACCGCTCGCCATCCTCGCCGCGGGCGGCCGGACTTGAAACCCCTTGATGCCGCGGGCCAGATGTGCTAATGATTACGGGTCATTCACGGACGGGCAACCCATGTCCAGAATCAAACAATTCCTGCTGACAATCACCAAGGCGGCCATCCTGACCGCGCTGCCCCTCGCGCTGCTGCTCATCGGAGCGTTCGTGACCATGCTGATCACCATCCGCGGGCGCGAGGTGGCCGTGCCCAACCTGGCCGGCATCGAGAAGGATGTGGCCCTGGATTTGCTCAAGAAGAACCGCCTCGGCGGCATGATCACAGGCACGCGCTTCTCATCCGATTTTCCCGCTGGTCAGGTGATCCAGCAGACGCCTGAAGCAGGCAGCCGGGTGAAGGTGGGCAAACAGGTCAAGCTCGTCCTCAGCGAAGGCCGCAAGCAGGTGGAGGTGCCCCGCCTGGTGGGCATGACCCTCCGGGAGGCGCAAGCGGTGCTGGGCCAGGTGGGCCTGCGGATCGGGCTGATCAGCCGCGCCGCCCTGTTGGCCTCGCCCCGCGAGCAGATCGTCGAGCAGATCCCGGTGGCCGGCGAGCGGAACATCGCCACGCCGTACGTGAACCTGCTCGTCAATGTCCCGTCCGGCGACTTCAACTATGTCATGCCGGATTTCCGCGGTCTCGAAGCCCACGATGTGTCATCCTTCCTGAACCGGAACGGCTTCCTGCTGCGTCCCACCGAGAACGAGGTCTCCTTCACGCAGCGGCCGGGCCTGATCCTGATGCATTATCCCGAACCCGGCTATCCGTTCAGCCGGAGTTCGCCCATTACGCTGGTGGTGTCCCGATGAACCGAAAACGTTACCTGGCCCCCTCACTGCTGTCCGCCGACTTCGCCAACCTGGAGTCGGCCGTCCGCCTGGTCGAAGCCAGCGGTGCCGCGCTCATCCACCTGGACGTCATGGACGGCCATTTCGTCCCCAACCTGACCATCGGCCCGCCGGTGATCCGCGCCCTGCGCCGGATCACCTCCCTCCGCCTCGACGTCCACCTGATGATCGCCAACCCGGAGCGGAGCGTTGACGACTACATCGCCGCGGGCGCCGACATGCTCAGCGTCCACGTCGAGGCCGATCCCCATCTGCACCGCACCATCACCCGGATCCGCGACGCCGGCCGGCGCGCCGGCGTGGCGCTCAATCCGGCCACCCCCGCCGCCGCCGTGCAGGAGATCCTGCCCTGGCTGGATTTCATCCTGGTCATGACAGTCAATCCGGGCTTCGGCGGCCAGAAGTTCATCCCCACAGTGCTGCCCAAGATCCGGGCCCTGCGCGATGCCATCGACCGCCAGGGCCTTGACGTGGACATCTCGGTGGACGGCGGCGTCGGCCCCGACACGCTCCCCCAGCTCGTCGAGGCCGGCGTGACCATCGCCGTGGCGGGCGCGGCCGTGTTCGGGGCGCCCGATCCGGCTGCCGCTATCCGGGACTTGCAGGCTATGCTACAATAGTCGGCCGTTGCCATTCGCCCCGTGGAGGTCCTGCCTTGCCCTGGAAGAAGTGGTTGTTCGCAGCCGGATTGACCGGCCTGATCCTGCTCACCGCCTGCGGCGGCAAGAAGGCCGGCCTCCAGGAGCAGGCGGTCCTGCCAGACAAGACCCTCCATGAGAACGGTCTGGAATTCCTCACCAAGAGCCAGTTCATCAAGGCGCGGCTGTCGTTCCAGACCCTGATCAACACTTACGACGAGTCCCCCTACCTGGAGAAGGCCAAGTACTACATCGCTTACTCCTACCTGCGCGAGGGGGGCATCGAGAACCTCATCCAGGCGGAGCAGGCGTTCAAGGACTTCAAGCTCTTTTTCCCCGCCTCCGATCTGGCCGACGACGCCCAGGCCCACGTGATCAAGATCAACATGCACATGATGAAGGAACCGAACCGCGACACCACCTACGCGCTGCGGTCCCGGGTTGAGGTGCAGAACTTCCTCAACGAGTTCCCCGACTCGCCGCTGGCGAACGAGATGCGGGCGCGCCTGCAGTACATCGAGGACACGCTGGCGATGAGCAATTTCCTCAAGGCCAAGTTCTATCACCGTAAAAATTTCACCAAGGCGTCCGCCTCCCGGCTGCGGGAGTGTGTCGCCCAGTATCCGCACTTCCGCTACCGCGACGAGGCGCTCTTCCTGCTGGCGGACTCCCTCGACAAGCTCAAGAATTTCGACGAGAGCACCATCTACTACGCCCAGCTCGCCCGCGGCTTCCCGTTCAGCAAATACTTCGAGGAGGCGCGCGACCGCCTGCGCAAGCTCGAGAAACCGGTACCCGAAGTGGACCAGCGGCTGGCCGAAGAGAACAAAAAATACTATGAGGAAGGCAAATCGCTGTTCGGCGGATCCCGGGAGGCCGTCTTCGGCTCCTTCGGCCTCGGCAAGGATGAGCCGTGGCGCCAGATGGAGAAGCAGCGCGACAAGGAAGAGCGGGAGCGTCTGAAGATCGAGGCCGGCAAGGCCGAGAAATCGGCTTCGAAGGAATCCAAGTAGGCTGATTCCCACCGACCGTCGCCGGCCCGCATCCCGGGGATTTCTCCTAACTGTATGTATCCACAAATTTACTTGAGTGACTTTTCGAGTTGTGATGTAATAGATGAAAGTCCGCCAATCCGGATGAGGAGGCGCTGATGGCCCACAAACTGCTGCTCGCCGACGACAGCATCACCATCCAGAAGGTGGTCAGCCTGACCTTCGCCGAGGAGGACTTCGAAGTCATTTGTGTCGGCAACGGCGAGATCGCAATCGAAAAAATAGGTGAGATCCGGCCCGACGTGGTCCTGGCCGACATCTTCATGCCCCGAAAAACCGGTTACGAGGTGTGCGAATTCGTCAAGCGCACACCCCATCTGCGCCATATCCCCGTCATTCTGCTCGTCGGGACGTTCGAGCCGTTCGACAAGAACGAGGCGGCCCGCGTGGGTGCCGACGCCCACGTCACCAAGCCGTTCGAAACCACGTCGCTCATCCGGCTGGTCCGGCAGTCGGTGGCCAACGCGCCCAAGCCCGAGCCGGCGCCCGCCAAGCCGGTGATGCCGCCCACCCTCGACGCCGACCGGACGTTCCAGATCCAGCTCTCGGAGCTGGACGAGCGGCTCGGGCGCACCCAGCCCCCCAAACCGGTCGCCCCCCCCGAGATCCTGGACATCCCGGCCCTGAAAACCCGGCAGCCGGTGCCTCAGGATCTGGAGCGCACCCTGCTCTCCGCGCCCGTCCCGCCGGCAGCCGCGCTGGGTCCCGACGAGGTGATCCTGGAACCCGAGGAGGAGCTCATCGTCCCGCCGGCGCCGCCGCAAGCTGTGGAAGAGGAGCTGTTCATCCCGGAGGCTCCCGCCGTGGCGTTTGCGCCCGCCGCCGAGCCCGAGCTGCTGGCGGTGCCGCCGCTGGCCCGTCGCATCCAGCGCCCCGCCGACGAGGACATTCTGGGCATCTTCGAGCTCATCGGCCTGGACCGCCTCATTGCGCGGCAGCACAGTCTCGAGGAGGCGGTGCGCCGTGAGCGCGAGGCCGCCGCGGCCCCGCGGATCGCCGCCGTGGCCGAGCCCGAGCCGGTGGCGCCACCCGCAGAGGTCGTGTACGAAGAAGCCGAGGCCCCCGCTGCTCCCGTGGTCAGTTTCCCCGCCGCGGCGCCCGTCATGCCCGCCAGAGCCCCGGCCGAGGCGCCGGCCCCGACCGCCGCAACCGAGTTGAGTGAAGACCTGGTCACCCGGATCGCCCGGATGGTCATCGAGCGCCTGAGTGAAAAAGTGGTCCGGGAGATCGCCTGGGAAGTGGTGCCGGATCTGTCCGAGACCATCATCCGCAACGAGCTGGACCGGCTGAAGGGCGAAGGCAAGTTCTGATTCGGCCGGCCGCGGCGCGCGGTGACGACCCGGACAGCCGCATGCCCGTGCATCCGCCGGTGCAATCCGTCCCCCACAGCGCCATCCATCGACGGACTGCGTGTTGGCCCGTGACGGAGCCGTGGCTGGGCGCGCCGCCGATTTTAGGTATAATGTGATCTTTTCGCCGCCTCCCGGCGAGACGTAGCAACCATGAACCGCAAGTCGCATCCGCCGCAATCCAACTCCCATCCGGGCGCCGCATCGTCCCGGACCCCGGGAAGCCCGGACAGCTGCCCCTATGCGCCCATGGCGTGCGAGCTGGAATCGTTCCGCCACATCCGCCACGTCCGCGGCTTCGGAGCGGTGGACTCCACCAACTCCACGGCCCGCGCGCTCGGCGAGGCCGGCGACATCCCGCCGGGCACCCTGGTGGTGGCCAACTCCCAGCGCGCCGGGCGGGGTCGCCTGGACCACACCTGGCACTCCCCGGCCGGCCAGGGGATCTACGCCTCGCTGTTTCTGGCGCCCATGGTGCCGCTGCCGCAGGCACACTGCGTGACCCTGGTGACGGGACTGTCGGTGGCCCAGGCCCTGGCCCAGGCCCATCCGGCGCTGGCCCGCCACCTCGACATCAAGTGGCCCAACGACGTCCTGTGGCAGGGTCGCAAGCTCGGCGGCATCCTCGTGGAGTCCAGCCTCCAGGACAACACCCTGCGGCACCTCGTGGTGGGGATCGGGATCAACGTGGCCCAGACGGCGTTCCCCGAGGACATCCGGACCCGCGCCGTCTCGGTGGCCCAGGCCGCCGGTACCATCGTCTCCCGGCACGATCTGCTGGTGCGCGTTCTGGGCTGTCTCGACGCAAACCTCAGCCGTTTGGGCGACGGCGCCTGGCCGGACCTGCGCCGGCAGTGGGAGGAGTCCTCCTCGTTCGCCCACGGCCGCAAGGTCAAGTTTTTCGAACGGGGCCGGCCGCTCCTGGGCACCACCTGCGGCCTGATGGACGACGGGGCGCTCGGCGTGCAGCTGCGGGGCGGCGAGCGCAAGGCGCTCTACCACGGCGAAATATTCGAATACTGAACGGGACGTGACACCATGGTGACCGGCTTCTTCAACAAGCTCAAACACGCGGTCAAGAACACCAAGGACCAGCTGGTGGGCCGCATCGAAAACCTGGTCCTGGGCGAGAAGCAGTTCAGCGCTTCGACGCTGGAGCAGCTCGAGACCATCCTCATCGGCGCCGACATCGGAGTCAAGACCACCGAGGAGATCCTGGACCGCGTCCGGCAGGCGGTCTCCCGCGACGCCCTGCACGATTTCGACACCCTGGCCGGCCTGATCAAGGGCACCCTGCTCGAGATCCTCACCCAGCCCCCCGCAGCGCCGGCGGTCCCCGCCGGGCCGGGTTCGGCCAAACCGGCGCCGACTGTCCCGCCGGACGGCCAGCCGCGGGTGGTCTTCATCGTGGGCGTCAACGGCGTGGGGAAGACCACCACCATCGGCAAGCTGGCGCACCGGCTGAGCCAGGCCGGCCGGAAAGTGGTCATCTGCGCATCGGACACCTTCCGCGCCGCGGCCATCGAGCAGGTGGAGATCTGGGCCCAGCGCTCCGGCGCGTCGCTCATCAAGAAGAGCCAGGGCGCCGACCCCGCCGCGGTGCTGCACGATTCACTGGACGTCGCGGCGCGGGACCGCGCCGACGTGGTCATCGTGGACACCGCCGGCCGGCTCCACACCAAGACCAACCTGATGAAGGAGCTGGAGAAGATGCACCGCCTGGCCGCCAAGCGGGTGCCGGGCGCCCCCCACGACGTCTACCTCATCATCGACGCCACCACCGGCCAGAACGGCCTGGTTCAGGCCCGCGAATTCCTCAAGACCACGGGTGTCACGGGACTCATCGTGACGAAGCTCGACGGCACCGCCAAGGGGGGCGTTGTCGTGGCCATCGCCCGCGAGCTCCGGCTGCCTATCCGCTACGTGGGCGTGGGCGAGAAGATGGAGGACCTCATCGACTTCAGCCCCGAGGACTTCGTCGAATCCCTCTTCGCCTCTTAGTGTTTTTCGCAATCGCAATCGCAATCGTAATCGTAATTCGTAATCGTGCTCGTAATCGTCATCGAGGCTCGAGGCTCGGGGCTTGTTCTCATTTCGCGTACATTGGACTTCGATAATCGGACCTGGGGCCTGGGTTCTGGGACCTGGGTTCTGGGTCTTGGGAGCTGTACCTATTTACCCATTCACCCATTCACCCATTCTCCGGTTCCCTGCTCCTCCCACGCCTCGACGATCGCGCGCAGCTCCGCCACCGCCGCCGCCGGCGCCGGCCCCACGGCCGTTTCCTCTGACAGGATGAAGCCGGTGGCGCCGTGCGCCAGGGCGTAGTGGAGCGCCGCCCGTTCCGCCCGGGTCACCGCCCGGCCCGCGGCGGCCGACGGCAGGAGGCCGCCGGCCAGCAGCATGCCCTTGCCCGCAGCGCGGGCCGCCTCAAGCAACCGCCGCTCGATCCCCGGCAACCGGGCCGGCGGCACCTGGGTACCCAGGTCGCCGCGCGCAATGCAGCCGCACGCCGCCGCGTCGATGAGCGCCGCAGCCGCGCTCACGGCCGCCTCGGTCTCGATCTTTGGAATCAGTCGCGCCGGTCCGGGGAACCGCTCGGCCACCGCCGCCAGGTCCGCCGGTCCGTCGCAGTAAGAGACGAGGTACCGGCGGACGCCCAGCTCCCAACACGCCGCCAGCGCCCCCGCCCACGCTTCCGTGCGCAGCCGCGCCTCGCCGTCGCCCCAGGTGATTCCCATGCGGCTCGTCAGCTCACCCGCGTCGAGACATTGCGTCCGCAAGCCATCTCGTCCGACTTCGCCCACCGCGAGGCGGACCTGCCCGTCACGCAGGCGGAGGGTGTCGCCCGGTGCCGGCGCCGGGTCCACCGCGCCGAGGTCGAACGGCACCACCGCAACGCCGGCGGGGGCCGCCGCCACGCTCCCCAGCCAGAGTGCGTCGCCGGGCCGGACGGTCAGCGGCCGCTCCAGCGCTCCGGTCCGCGGCTTGCGCCCCGGCAGATCGGCGATAAGCCGCGATTCCACCACCTCGGGCGCCGCTCGACGGACGGCGTCCACCGTCCGGGCCAGCCATTCCGGCGAGGCGTGGGCCAGGTTCAGACGGAACGCGTCCGCCCCCGCCACCCGGAGCGCCGCCAGCGTGCGGGAATCCTCACTCACCGGCCCCACGGTGGCGACAATCTCGATGTGCCCTCGACGCGATTCCACACTCACCCCCGCCCGAAGAATGTCACGGCGCCCCGGCCGCCAGGGCGATCAACTCCACACCGGCGATCACCGCGTTGCCCAGCAGTCCCGCCACCAGGCCCATCATAAATCGGTGCAACCACTTTCGCTCTTCGGGGGAAAAGGCCCATTTCTCCCCGGAGAAGCGGAACCACCGCCGTCCCAGGCGGCGGTACTGGCAGTAATCGAAGCGGAGCGCGGTGATCACGAGCCAGGCGCCGACGGCCAGGTTCCAGATGATGCGGATCAGGACCATCCCGGCCACGGTTCCTCCGGCGGCTTGTGGTACGATAGACCCAACCGATATTGTCGCCGAAGGAGTGCGTATGGGCAAGAACAAGGGCAAGCATGACGCCGCGCCGAAGGGCCACGAGAAGGTGTTCAAGCGGATCGAGGTGGCGGCCGTCTCCACCGAGGGCTACCAGCAGGCCATCGACAACGCCATCGCCAAGGCGTCCAAGACGCTGCACAACCTGAACTGGTTCGAGGTGGCCGAGATGCGCGGCCGGATCGTCAACGGCAAGGCGGTGGAATACCAGGTGGTGATGCGGCTGGCGTTCGAAATCGACTAACTCCGGGCGGTGCGCTCCCCGGCTGCGGCGGCCGGCGGCTCGGCGCCGCCGGCGATTGATGCGGCCACCCGGGCGATGCACCGGGCGCCATCGAGGCGCCGCATGGCCAGCAGGTTGCGGCGCATGGCCGGCAGCGCGCCGAAGTCCGTGTCGCGCAGGAACGCCAGCGCCTTGCGCAGCCGACGGTAATCGGGCGCCACCAGTCCCAGGCCCATGGCCTCCACCAACCGGGCGTTCCCCTCCTCCTGCCCCGGCGTGACCTGGGCGAGCACCATGGGACATGCGGCCGCGATGGCCTCGTGCACCAGGGCGCCCCCTGCCTTGGTCACCACCAGGTCCATGTCAAACAGCTTGTGGCTGACGTCCTGAATCCACGGGTGGACCTCCACCGCGGCAGGCAGAGTCCGCGCGAACCGCTCCGTCGCCGGGATCAGTTCCTTGCGGCTGAACATCGACAGCACCAGCTTCGCCTCGGGCCGGCTCCCCAGGATCGCCAGCACCTCGAACAGCTCTCGCCGCGGCAGGTTGGGGAGCAGGAGGATTCGCGGTCCGACCGCCGCGGTCCCACCGGTGACGGCGGGAGCGGCGGCCGCCGCGGCCTGCGCCTTCTCCGCAAACACCGGCGGCACGGCGAATCCCGTCACGAGGACCGTCTCCGCGGGAATCCCGCCGTGGACCAGATGGGCGGCGGTCAGCTCGTCCGCCACGAGGTAGAGGTCCGAGGGTCCCTCCGTCCAGGTGGGGTGGATGGTGATGGAGTCCGTGACCACCGAGACGACGCGGAACGGGCGCGCCGGCCCATCGCCGTACAACCGGCCCAGCGCCGCGCTGTACATGGGGTAGGTGGTGACCACCACCTTCGGCTGGAAGCGCTCCACGAACGTGGCAAAAAACGCCCGCATCCGGCGGTTGCGGAGCGCCGCGCCGGCGGCGGCGCCGCGGCGGCTCACCAGGAGGAAGAAGAGGCGCCAGGTCCGCGGGTGGCGGTTCATCACCCGCCGGTACAGCCGCTGGAGCAGGCGGTAGAGCCACGGCTGCACGGCGTCGTAGGCGTCGGCGATCTCCACGCTCAGGTCCGGCCGCTCGAGGCGGAGGGCCTCGGCGATGTTGGCGGCGGCGCTGTAGTGGCCGTTGCCGAACCGGGCCGTCAGGATGACAATGTCGGGCATCGCGCGTCTCCCCTCGCCCCACGAGCATGCCAAGTTTCGTGATCGGGGAATGCCATCATACTATCACATCACCGTTCGGGGCAAGCCGGGTCTGCGCCGGGCGGCCGGCCCGCGTAGATCATCACACCAAGACGCAAAGGCACCAAGGACGATCGGGTGCTGGGCACTGGGTACTGGGGGCACTGGGTGCTGGATCTTGGGTGCTGGATGCTGAAATTTGGACCAGGGAGTTGCATGCCACATCATATAACCGAAGTTTGATGTCCGAAGTCTGATGTCCGCATTATGGGAACGAATCTCGAGCCTCGAGTCTCGATTACGATCACGATTACGAATTACGATCACGAGTTTTCAACCACACACGATTCACTGTTCACCGTTCACTGTTCACTCCTATCTCCTATCTCCCAACTCTGATCTTGATTCCCTCCCCGATTCATGGTAAAAGGTCTTCTCTATTTGCGCCTGTAGCTCAGGGGATAGAGCACTGGTCTCCGGAACCAGGGGTCGCGCGTTCGATTCGCGCCAGGCGTACCACTTATCAACGGCCCGCGTCAGCGGGCCGTTGGCCTGTCTGGCCAATCCTGCTCAACCTGTCCCGACTGCAATCTTCCGGAATTCACACCGGACATCCGATCACGTCCTGGCAAAGCCCTGTTTGTGCCATGCAGTTTGAACGGTGAAAATTCTTGACCGGGAACAGAGGGGATTCTATGCTGGCGGCATCGCTCCCCCGCATACCGAAGATCATGAGCCGGGAGGCCGCAATGCCAGACGTCCCCACACCTGAAGTGGCCGACCATGGACGGCAGGATCCGGAACACCGCCCGATCGCGGAAATCCTGAGCCGGCAGGAGGAGCTGTTGGCCCGGCTCCTCGAGTCGGCCGAACGGGGCCGGGAGGAGTACCGGCAAGGCACCCAGGCCCTGTTCTACGAATTGGACCAGGTCCGGCGGGAAATTCAGGCGGTCCGGAACATGGAGGCAATCCGGTGGCAGCGCGAGGAGCTGGAGCGGGAACCCCGCTATCAGGAGCCGCTCCGGCTGCCACGCCACGCCTTCCAGGTGAATTCGCAGAACGGCGAGGACGGCATCATCCACGAGATCTTCCGGCGCATCGGCGCCACCTCCCGGCGGTTCGTCGAGGTGGGCGTCGGCGACGGCACCGAGAACAACACAGCGTTCCTCTTGTCCCAGGGATGGACGGGCTGCTGGATCGACACTCGGGACGCGTTCGTCGCGACGGTCACGTCGCGGACGGACCTCCGGGACGGCTGCCTGGCGTACCGCGTCACCGCCATGGACCGGGACAACGCCGCCGGCCTGTTGCGCGAGCTGGACGTGCCGCCGGAGTTCGACCTGCTCTCCCTGGACATCGACCAGAACACCTACCACGTCTGGGAGGCGCTACACGAGTTCGCGCCGCGGGCGGTGGTGGTGGAGTACAACGCCGCCATCCCGCCGGCGATCGACTGGCAGGTTCACTATGCCGCCGACCGGGCGTGGGATGGTTCGCAAAACGCCGGCGCCAGCCTGAAGGCGTTCGAACTCCTCGGCCGCCGCCTCGGGTACTGCCTGGTGGGCTGCGACTACTCCGGCGTCAACGCGTTCTTCGTCCGCAGCGACCTTGCGGCCGGGCAGTTCGCCGAGCCGTTCACCGCCGAAAACCATTACGAGCCGCCGCGCTACCCCCACCTGCTGCACCGGCGCGGACACCCCCGCGCCATTCTGGACCGAATCCCGCCGGCCGGTCGGATGGATCCGTCGTCGTGAACGCGCTCGCGGCCGAACTGGATCGGTGGGGTGAGGCCGGCCGCCGCGCGGCGCTCTGGTGGCGCGACGACGACGTCTCCGCCCCACGGCCGGAGCTGGACCGGATCCTGACCATCTCCCAAAGCCTTGCCATTCCCGTCAGCCTGTCGGTGATTCCGGCGGCCACCCAGCCAGGGCTGCTTGAGGCGACTGGCGATCCTGCCCTTTTGTCCATCTTTCAGCACGGCTGGGCGCACGTCAACCACGAACCCGCCGGCGGCCAGTCGGAACTGGGCGACGGCCGCCCGGCGAACGTCGTCCTGGCCGAGCTGACGCGAGGTCGCGCCCGGCTGATGGAGCTGTTCGGCGCGGCGCGGGTGCCGCCGGTGCTGGTGCCGCCGTGGCACTCGCTCTCCCAGCGGGTGGCGGCGCGCCTGCCGGAGACAGGGATCCGCTGCGTGTCCATGCTGGCGGCGGGGCAGCACCTGCCGGAGATCGCTCCCGGTGTCGCCCTCATCTGCGCAAACGTGGACCTGGTGCGATGGCGCAACGCGCCCGGCTTCGTCGGCGCGCCGGAGGCCGTGCGGCGGCTCCTCGGCGCCTTGCGCGCCCGGCGGCTGGGCCTGATCGACGGCGCGACACCCGTCGGCCTGCTGACCCACCACTGGGCCCTGGACGCCGACGCCGGCCGGTTTCTGGAAGCCCTGGGGCGACTGGTGAATGACCACCCGGCCGCCCGCTGGATCCGTCCCTCCTGGCCGGACGCGCCGGCGGCCTGAGCGCGCGCATCGATCCGACAGGCTGGTCAACCGAACACGTACAGCCGCTGCGCGTTCGGGTAGTCGACCAGGCACACCGCTCCCCGTTCCAACAGGAAGCGATGGGCGTACGGGGTCTTCCCCTGCGCGTCCAATGCGTCCAGCTGGAAGTGGAAGTAGCGCTGCACGTTCGCGTCGTCGAGCAGCACCACGGCGCCGGGACCGAGTTTGTCGTGCGCCGCCCGGATCTCGGCGAGCTGGTGCCCCCGGGACGTTTCGCCGCACTCGGGGGAGAAATCGTACGAGTCGAGGTAAAGAAAATCGATGATCCCCTGAAACGCCGACAGAAAGGCGACGGAATCGCCCACTGTGTACCGGATGTGGGCGGCGTACGCGCCGGTCAGCTCCCGGCACCGCTGCATCTTGTCGGCATCGATGTCCACCGTGTGCAGCACGGCGTGATGCCGCTCCGCCAGCGCGCCGAAGATGGTCGTGGACATCCCGTGCGCGCTCAGGAGGCGGTTGGACTGGCACCCGGTTTCCACCAGGATCGCCGGCGGACGGCGGGCCAGCAGCGCCACCACCCGGCGGACGGTGCCGTGGCGGTGGTCCAGACACCCCTCCGCTCCGGGGAGGGTGCCGGTCCGCAGGAGCGTGTCGAGGTCGATTCGCACCGCGGTCCTCCTGTACCGAGACCGGATCGGATTATAACCCCGGGCCAAAGGTTTGACAAACTGACCGCAACTGTGATAATAGTGGAGAGAATTTTCCTTCCATGTAATCGAATCGGGCCTGGAGGCATCATGGCCGACGAACACGATGGACTCCCCGAATCGAGTGCCGACCTGGGGGCCGGCCGGCGGCGGCTGCTCCGGACGCTGGTGGCCGCCGGCGGCGCGGCGGCGGCGCTCAAGGTGCTGCCCCGCGAATGGACCCGGCCGGTGGTGGAGATGGTCGAACTGCCCGTCCACGCGCAGGGTTCCCTGGATATGATCCTGCTTACCAATCTGAGGATCCTCACGCCGCCGAAGCGCGCCGGCGAGCAGCCGCTGTTCGACCGGATGGCCGCCTTCGACTACGAGGACCCGGCCAGCGGCGTGACGGACTCCGCCAGCCTGTACGTCTCGGTCTCGCCCTGCGGCGAGCTCATCTTCAACGGCACCCCCATCAGCGGCGTTCCCGGCGCCTTCCGGAGCGGGACAGCCTCGGTGGGCAACGTGTCGTTCCCGTTCTCGTTCAACTGCAGCATCATCAACTCGACGATGAGCGTGCGGATGGGGGTGGGATCGCGGAACAGCAACGAGTTGATCGGTTATCTGTTCGATCTGCCAACCTAGTCCTTTCGCGGTTCCCTCCGACGGGAAGCGCCCCGCCGCCCGGCCGACCGCTGGCCGGGCGCATCGTTTCCGCCGACCGATCATGGCCAACATCGTCATCTACACTTCCGGCACCCTGGGCGACCACCTCCCCTTCATCGCCCTGGGACGGGCGCTGGCCGACCGGGGCCACGGGGTGCGCCTGGCGATCAACCAGGCCATGCACGCGTACGCCCGCCGCGCCGGCCTGGATGCCGTCGCTCTGACGGACATCGAGCGCGGTCCCGAGGAGGCCCGGGCCAACGCCTGGGCCTGGGACCACTGGAACCACCCCGACCCGGTCGCCCACCCCAACGCCCGCTTCATGGAGCCCGAGGCGCTCGTGCTCCAGGTCCGGGAGCTGGCCGAGTTGTGCCGGGGAGCGGACCTGCTGCTGGCCACCTCGATCCGGGTGCAGGGCCTGCTCGCGCACGCCGCGACGGGCATTCCCTGGCTCACCCTCTCCGTGAACCCGTACACGTTCTGGCAGCCGGCCCTGGACGAGGAACGGGCCGTCTGCGAACAGGCGCGGCTCAAGGAGCACGGCATCCTCAGCGACATGATCACCTGCGTGCTGGACCGGTTGGGCGTGGCGAAGCCGCCGCCCCCGTTCGGCCCCGGCTGGATGTTCGCCCGCCACGTCATCCTGGGGAGCAGCCCCTGGTTCAGCCGCCCGGACCTGAACCAGCTCCAGCCCCGCGCCAGCCTCGAGCAGACCGGTTTCTGGTTCTTCGAGGATCCGGCGTGGTCCGGCTGGGAACCGGACGACGCGCTGCGGGAGTTCTGCGCGCGCGGGCCGTTGGTGCTGGCGTTCAGCAGCCAGCCGCTGGAGGATCCGCGCGCCATCCTGGCCGCCCACGTGGCGGCGGCCGGCCGCCTGGGCCGGCCCCTCCTCGTCCAGCGGGGCTGGACCGGCTTCTCCGACGGCGACCTACCCCCCGGCACCGACCGCCGGGCGGTGCGGTTCGCCGACGACCTGCCCCACGACTGGCTCTTCGCCCGCGCCGCCGCCGCCATCCAGCACGGCGGCATCGGCTCCATCGCCCGGGCGCTGCGGCAGGGCTGTCCCCTGCTCATCGAACCGTTCGGCAACGATCAGGTGTACAACGCCAGCCGCGTGGCGGACCTGGGCGCGGGCGCGGCCATGCACCCCTTCCGGATGACCGCCGACGGACTGGCCGCGGTGCTCCGGGACAAGGTGCTGACCCCGTCAGCCCGCGACCGGGCCCGCGCGCTGGGCGCCCGGATCGGCGCGGAAGACGGCCTGGCCACGGCCTGCCGCCTCATCGAAACCTACCTGGCCCGGCCCGAGCCGGCGGTCGGCGATCCGAAAGCATCCGCCGCGCCGCTGGCCAATCCCCACCCGCCGCCCGTCCACGCCTTCGGCCGCGCGCCGGCTGCCGCCGGCGACCGGACGGCTGAATCGCCGCCGCCGGCCATTCCCCGGATCATCCACCAGACCTGGCGGGACGCCGCCGTGCCGGCGGCACTGGCCGCCTTCCAGCGCACCTGGCAGATCCATCACCCCGGCTGGACCCTCCACCTCTGGACGGATCCGGACAACCGCGAGCTCATCCGCCGGCACTATCCCTGGTTCCTGCCCGTCTACGACGCCTACCCCGAACCGATCATGCGCGCGGACGCGGCGCGCTACTTCATCCTCCACCGCTACGGCGGCGTTTATGCGGACCTGGATTTCGAGTGCCTGCGGTCGCAGGCGCCGCTGCTGGCGGACCATGCCGTCGTCCTCGGCCTGGAGCCCGCGACGCATCGGGACCGGCCCCAGGCCCGGGAGCGCAAGCTGGACCGGATCGTGGCCAACGCCTGGATGGCGTCGGTGCCCGGCCATCCATTCTGGGAGCACGTGTTCGCCAAACTGGCCGTCTTCTGCCGCTGTTCCGGCCCGTTGGACGCCACGGGGCCGTTCTTCCTGACCCGCGCCTTCGAATCCTTCCCGGCGCCGGAGTCGATCCGGCTCGTGCCCCCCGAACTGCTGTATCCCATCGACAATGAGACCGCCTGGGCCGACCTGCCGCCGGAGGCACAGGACCGGGTGCGGCGGACGGCGTACGGGATCCACCACTGGCGGGGCGGCTGGTGGCGGCAGAAGGCGAAGCCGCCGGCGCCGCCGCTGGCGGTGACGCTGCTGGTCAACGGAGACCGTCAGGCCGCCGTCCGGCTGGCGGCGGAACCGGGCCGGGCGGCCTTGCGCCGCGCGACCGAGCCGCCCCGGGTGTCGTGCCTCATGGTGACGAAAAACCGGCCGCCGCTGGCCTGGCGGGCGGTGCAGTGCTTTTGGCAGCAGAGCTGGCCCCAGCGCGAGCTGGTGATCTTGGATGACGGGGAGGACGACACCCTGGCCCGGTGGATCGCGGCGGCGGCGGACCCGCGTATCGTCCACCGGCGGCTCCCCGCCGGCACCATGACCCTGGGCGCCTTGCGCAACCTGGCTGTGGCGACCGCCACAGGCGATTACCTCGCCCAGTGGGATGACGACGACCTGTCGGCCCCCGACCGGCTGGAGCTCCAGCTAGCGGTTGTCCTGGCGCTCCGCACGGACGCCTGCCTCCTGGAGCGCCAGTCCATCTGGTGGCCTGACCAGCGCCGCCTGGCGGTGTCGTGCGCCCGGCTGTGGGAAGGCTCGATGCTGTGCGCCCGGGCGAGCCTGCCGCCGTACCCGGATCAGGCGAAAGGGGAGGACACGCCGGCCGTGGAACGCGTCGTCCGCGAGGGCCGCGTCGCCCTGCTCGACCGGCCGGACCTGTTCGTCTACGTGTTCCACGGCGCCAACACCTTTGAGGCCGCCCACTGGGACGCGCACTGGCGGGCAGCGGGCGAGCGGTTCGACGGCGAGATCTACGAGCCGATGCTGGCGGAGCTCGGGCACCGCCTCCGGCTCGACCTGCTGGGCGAACCCAATCCGCCGGCTGCACCCCCCGGCAGACAAACCGCCGAGTCGGCGCCGGCAGTGCCGCAGCCGCAGCCCGCCGAGCCGGCCTCCGCCTCGCCCGCCACGCAGTCTGTGCCGGCGGAGACATCACCGCCCGGCCGGCCCCGGCGCGGCGGCGCGCCGCCCCGCGTCCTGATCCTGATCCCGGTGAAGGACGCCGAGCCGTTCCTGCCGCGGCTGGTGGCGAACCTGGCGGAGCTGACGTACCCGCACGCGAAGTTGTCCGTTGCCTTCCTGGAAAGCGACAGCCGCGACGGCACCGCCGACTGGCTTCGCCGGCGCCTGCCGGCGCTGCAGACGGAGTTTGCCCGCGCCCTGCTCTTCCGGCGGCATTTTCACTACCGCTCCGACCAGCCCCGCTGGGAGCCCGGCCAGCAGTACCGGCGGCGGTCGGTCCTGGCCCGCAGCCGCAACTATCTGCTGGCCCGCGCGCTGGCGGACGAGGAGTGGGTGCTGTGGATCGACGCCGACGTGGCCGCGTGGCCGGCGGACGTCATCGAACAGCTCCTCGCCGCGGACCGGGACATCGTCGTGCCCCACTGCCTCGCGCTGGACACCCGCGAGACCTTCGACCTCAACACCTTCAAGCTCAAGCCGGGCGCCGAAGCCCTCGATTGGTCGCCCTACCTCCTGGACGGCATCCTGCAGCCGCCCAAGGGATTCGGCCGGCTGTACCTGTCCGAACTCCGGCAGCACCCGTGCGTGGAGGTGGACGGCGTGGGCGGCACCATGCTGCTCATCCGGGCGGACCTTCACCGCGAAGGGCTGGTGTTCCCTGCCACGAGCTACAAGGGCCACATCGAAACCGAGGGCCTGGCTGTTCTGGCGCGCGACATGGGTCACCGCTGCTGGGCGCTGCCCAACCTGGAAATCCTGCATCCGTGACGAATCCGGAACGACTGCTGATCACGCAAAGACGCCAAGACGCCAAGCAGGGCTTTGGTTATTGATCAGACCCTTGAGAATTCTCTGCGCCTTCGCGTCGTGGCGGTGTGATTGAGGTAGGGAGCGCTCGGTCAGGCTCGGGCGGGAGGCTCCGCCCACAACCGTTCGCCGTGCTCGCCCAACCGGAATGACTGCTGCTCACGCAAAGACGCCAAGACGCAAAGCAGGGATTGGGTTTTAGATCGGACTCTTGAGAATTCTCCGCGCCTCGGCGTCGTGGCGGTGTGATTGAGGAAGGGAGCGCTCGGTCAGGCTCGGGCGGGAGGCTCCGCCCACAACCGTTCGCCGTGCTCGCTCAACTGGGCGCAGCCGCCATATATCAATTGATAGGCGGGAATGCGCTCGGCCAGACGGACGGTGTCGGCCAACCCGTGGTCCGGCAGGTTCCGGGCGTTGACCAGGCAGCCCATCAACCGCACGGCGGCCCGGGCGGGCGACAGCGGCTGGAACGAGCAGTCGCTGTCCGCCCGGTAGCTGGTGAAGATGATCCGCGCCAGCGGCGCCGGTCCCGGACCGGAGCCTCGCAGCATGGACGGGGCGACCATGGCGCCGTGGGGCGTCACCATGATGCCGGCGCCGGGGGCGCTGAAATCCAGGCGGGGCGCGAACAGGCGGAGGGAGGCTCCCTTCAGGCTCAGGGGGCGGGGCAGCCCGCACAGCGCCGGTCCGTCGGCCCACACGGCGACCAGTTCATCGGAGTGGTACGCCCACCCCTGCAGCGCCAGCCAGCCGGCCAGCGTGGACTTGCCGGCCGCGGTCCCGCCGGGGAAGATCACCCCCCGCGCCTGCCAGCTCAGGGCGGCGGCGTGGAACACCGGCGCCGCCGAAGCCCCGTCCGCAAGAGCCGTGCAGACGCCCCGCAGCAACTGGTCCGCCAGCCAGCCGCGGTCGTCGCTCGCGGTGAGGCGCCGCCGGCCCTGAAAGAGGGCCAGCTCGCCGGTGGCCGGATCCTCACTCAGGCGGAAGACGGTTGCGGCCGCCGAACAGTCACCACCCAGGGGAAGTGCCGCACAGATGAAGTCGGCGATGGCGCCGGCCGCCGGCCCCAACGCCTCGACATCGACGGCGCCGCCGGCGAAGCGGATGGCGTATCGGCTGGCGGCGCTCATACCCACTCGATGGCGCCGCAGTCGGCCAGCGTGGCCACGGTCGCCTCCACGTCGGCGCCGATGACGCCGGCCGCTTCGGGATAGGCCGCCTCAAGCTCCGCGATGATCTCCGCCACGGTGCGCGTGCCGTCGCTCAGATGCCAGATGAGCAGCGCCGTGGGATTGCAGTAGAGCACCCGGCTATCGCCGGGAAAATACAGGACCGCCTCATCGCCGATGGGTTCCAGGCGGTAGCCGGGCGCGGGTCGGGGTCGGTTCATGAACGGTCACCTCGCGGGGGAATAGCGATACTGGCGGATCAGCTTATGCGCGACACCACCGACGATCCGGCCGGGGTGGCGGAACCAACGGGTCCAGAGGAGCGACCCCTCGGGGCCAAGCCCGTAGTGGAGGCGCAACCACCACTCCGGCGGATGGAAGGTGTCCCAGAGAAAGAGACTCAGCCGGTCCCGGTCCGGCGAGGCCAGCGGGCGGGTGGGCCAGCCCCGGTAGCCCTCGCCCACGCCCCGGGGCCGGCGCCCGGCTTCCCGGACGCCCAACCGGTCGCGCAGGCCGGCGGACAGCGGAATCAGCTGATGGAGCAGGGCCAGCGTCGACCGGATGAAGGGCCGTCGGGCGCAGAGCGCCGCCCAGTCGATGTCCTCGGCATACCCCTCGGCGTAGCTGACGATGTCGGCGATCCAGATCAGGCGGGGCCGGATCACCTGGTCGGCCAGATGGCGGATGTTGACCAGATGCCAGCACAGGTGGAGGAGCATGGCCTCGTGCCCCAGCGTCCGGACGTCGGCACCGCCGGGCAGGGGGACGGGGCGCGGATCGGCCCACACGTTCCCGGTGTCGGGCGATCGTTCGCCGGATTGCGCGAAGAGATCCATGTGCAGCTCGATCACCACCGGGGTGCCGCCAGCGATCCGGCGCACCGGCGGCGAATGGCGGTGCTCGGCCTGCCAGAGGGCGCCTGGGTTGGGAGGCAGGTCGCGATAGCCCAGTCCGCGGAGCGTCTCGAGCGCCGGCGCGAGCACGTCGGGGGGCACCAGCAGGTCCAGATCGCCCATGGGCCGCAGACCCGGTTCCGGATAGACCAGGTGGGCCAGCGCGGCGCCTTTGAGCATCAGCACGGGGATGCCGGCGCCCGCCAGGCTGTCCAGCGCTTCGCGAAGCGCCCCGAACCGCGCGGCGTTGGCGGCGCGGTGCTGCAGCGCCAGCCCCTGCAGCACCCGCTCCACGCGGGGCGGCGGCGCCCCGCCGGCCTGGCGGAGGAGGTGGAGCAGCAATGGCGCCATGCCCTGCGCCTCCGCCTGTTCGGCGACGCCCGCCCATTCCGGCATCCGGGCGGAGAAATCCCGGGCGGCATCCCGCAGCTCGCGGCGCCGCTCGGCGTCGCACGCCACGCGGGCGAACCGGCTCAGAAACAGATATACGGGATCGTCCATGCTGTGTCCGAGATCGAGGGTACGGAAAATCCGGCGGACTGTCAAGAATGGCCGCATCGGCCGAGAATGCGGATTCAACATCTCTGAGAGACAGAATTTCTTGACATCCGGTCTCGGTGCTCCAACAATGAAAAAAATCACTTGGAGAAGCCATCATGAAAATCGGAACGGTTTTCGCGATCGCTATCGCCTTGATGCTCCCGCCGATCGCCGGCCAGGGCACCAACTGCACCACCCTGTCGCTGGCGCCGCAGGACTGGCTGCAGGGGCCGAACAAGTTCGGCCGGCTGGAGACGATCCAGGACAGCCTGCTGGTCCGGGGCGACAACTGGACCAACGGCCGGCTGCAAAACGGCCGCTATGACGGCAACCATGTGCTGTCCGCCAGCCAGTTCAACCTCCAGGGGGGCGGCGACGTGTTCCTCGTGTTCGGCGTGGACGGAGGCGGCAAGTACATGGCCGTCTTCCCCACGCTGTTCACCGGCGTGAGCGTGCCCCACATGACCACCCATCACTCCTGGGCCGGCAGCGTGGTGCTGCCGGAAAAGCAGTGGCTGTTCGCCCACCTGCACGTGAACCCATCGGGCGACTACCAGCTCACCGTGTGTCGGGGCAACTACGACAACCAGGGCGGCCAGGTGATGCTGAGCCGTACCGGGAAGTTATCCACGCTGACCGGCCGGGTGGAACTTGTCTTCGGCGACAACTACGCCGGACCCAGCGCCATGGTGATCATCCAAAAAGTGATGGTCTGCCCGGCTTCCGGCGGCGGCGGCAACTGGGGCGGCGGCGGCGGGGGCGGCGGCGGGCGGCGCGGCAGCGGATTCGGCTCAGTCTTCACCGCCGGAGGCGGGGGCAACCAGGCCGCGGCGGTCTGGTACGTGGGCACCCGGTCCAGCAAGTACCGGGTGAACCGGGTCTACTGCGCCATCGCCTGCGACCAGGTGGCCAATTCCGCCATGGGCGTGTTGATCCAGTCCGGATTCCCGCACATCGCCTTCGGCCCCGCCACATTTGACCAATGCGTCGCCTGGGTGGAATCGTCCAACGACCGCTGGTGGCCGGTGAGTGAGGACTGTTACGTGGGCGCCCGGAGCGAGATGGACGGCACCTACCGGTACGCCATCGCCTGCGATTCGGGCGACGGCCCCGCCTCCTACAAGCTCACCACCTCGGGCTATACGTCCATCGTGTTTGGCCCGGCGACCTGGCAGGACTGCATCGATTGGCTGGCCGCCCGGGGCGTCACTTTCTAGGCGACCGCTGTAAGGGACGGCTCAACCATAGGTGTCCGGATCAACCCGGCCTGGTACACCTGGCGCGCACGGCAGTTCCCCGGCGGGTCTGGCGGCCATCTATTCCTCTCAATCTGCTGAGTGGGCAGATCGCAAAATGTGAAGTAGCGAACACCCCATCCCGAATGTCCGATCCGGCTATCCGGATCCTTGGGGGATCATCATTCGGTGAATTCCCTGAAGTAGGAACCTTTGCTTGGTCCAACTGGAGTAGTCTGGTGGAATCGCAACACCTGGAAATATTTGCCGGCCGAAGTCTGCTTCGTCTCTAACTCAAAATAGCAATCCGTCATGCGCAGCGTGTGTTGATCATTATAGAAGATGTGCTTGCCGACGAAGACCGGTCCGGTGAAACCCGCCACCGGCCGGGGTTGGGCGTCGAAAACAAACCAAACCACTCCCTCGAACACGCCATATTGTCGCTTGGAGGATTCTGTAAAACCTAAATAGGCCCTGGCTACGTACTGGTTGCCCTCCCGCGTGATGATGATCTTGTCATAGTGCCACTTCCCGGACGGGTCTCTCGCAATTCGGGGCGACGAGGGGATGCCGAACGGGGCGACGGCGGACGAAACCAGGCCGAAGATCCGCTCCTCCAACTGGGCGCGGATCTGGTAGACCTGCTGGCCCGTGGCGGCGGCCGGCACGTTGAGGCTGTCCCAGTCCTCCATGCTCAGGAAGGCGCAGCGCAGATGCTCCACGCAATGCCGGCCCGTGATCAATGCCTGGTTGATGCCGCTCAGCGCGCTGCTCCGGTTGCTGTTGCCCACATCCGCGGCGAATACGGCCAACCGGCCCAGGTGGTAGCCGAGATCCATGAGGCAGGAGTCGCAGGTGGGTTCGGTGTTGAACTGCCCCTGGGTTTCCATCCCGTAGGTCAGCGCCAGGGATTGCTTGATCACGCCCCTGGTGCTTTCAAAGTAAGCGGCGATCTGTTCGCCGTTCATCCCCGCCGCCTGCGCATCAAACGCTTCCAGCCGCTGGATCACGTAGTTCAATCCGTCCGGAGTAAAAGGGGCTTGATAATCGGCGATGATGAGGCGCAACAGCGGGATGGCCAGATCATCGGTCGTGGAAATCATCCGCCGGTAGTTCGGATCGTTCGGGTGCTTCTCCATCAGGGCGTTGGCCTCGCCCAGGGTGAACCCGAGGCGAAAGATGTTCCGTCGCATCTCCCGCCCGTCGCCCTGCGCCGGCAGCAACGCGGCGAGCAACCCCGCCGCCATCAGCAGACACGTCAGGCACCGCGACCCATGTTGTTTCATGTTTCCCTCCCGGAAAGCGATCTGTTTCAAACGGACAGAATCTCAAGTTCACGGATCTGAGGGCGGAAGAGCCGGTCCGCGACTTTTCAACCCGCGGTTCACGGCTGGGCGTGCAGGCACGGCTCAGATCAGCGCCCGCCGCCAGGGCCGACGGGATAACACCCTCCAAGCAACTCAACCAACATCACCGATATCAGTGATTCAACACGAACAGTGTCTCAAATTATATCGCAATCTCCTCAGAACCGTAAGATTTCTATACGACCTCACGCCCGGGACCTGGCGCATGTCCCGATCGCCGGTCGGCCCCACACATCCGGCACAAGGACAGTCAGGATCCTTGCCAAACTTTAATTATTCCGTCAAAACGGCCGATCGGGTCGACTAACAGATAAAGATAATCCATCATCGAGGACAGGAGGTGCGTATGGGCGACGTGATCGGAGGCGTGGCGGATTTCGTCGGCGGCGCCATCGACATGGTGGGCGACGCCATCGACAGCGTGGGCATTCCCTTCGTCGGAGACGCCATCAGCTGGATGGGTGACGGCATCAGCTCCGCCGGCAGCGTGGTGGGTGACGTGGCGGGCGGGATCACCGACATGTTCTTCAGCCCGCTGCAAACCGTTCCCGACATGGTGGGCAGCATGATCGGCGGCTTCGGGCCCATCCAGGCCAGTCCGATGCCGCCGCTGCCCATGAGCATCCTGCCGCTGGATGTTCCCTTCAGCATCGCGCAGGGCGGCGTCGGCGGCGCGGCCAGCGCCGGCGGCGGGGTGGGCGGCGGTCCCAACAATATCGTCAGCACCATGGCCGAGAAGGCGGATTCGATGTACAACGAACTGGAGCAGGCAATCAACAACCTCGTTCCCGGCAGTGAGACTTACGAGAGAGACTTGAACGCGATTCAGTTGGCCATGTCGAAGTACACCCAGATGACGGAGCTGCTCAGCAACCTGCAGAAGGACCTGCACGACATGAGCATGTCCATCATCCGCAACATCAAGATGTGAATCGCCGGTCACGAACACGCTACACAGGAGGCGAACATGGCCACTTACCAGAATTTCAAGGACGGCAAGCTGGATGGCGCGATCCCCCTCAAGGCAGTCATGAAGATGTCCGACCAGGACGTCACCGACCTGCTGCAGCTGGGATCCTTTTACTATCGCCAGGGGCAGGTGGACAAGGCGCTGACGATCCTGGAGGGACTCGCCGCGGTGGACCCGGACAACGCGACGGTGCAGGGATCGCTCGGCGCAGTCTACGTCAAGGCCGGCCGGAACGAGGAGGCGCTGGCCACCCTGAACCGGGCCCACGCGATGACGCCCAACGACATCTCCGTCCTGGTGAACCGGGGCGAGGTGATGATGCGCCTGGGTCGGACCCAGGAAGCCGGCCGGGACTTCAAACAGGCGATGGATCTGGATCCCCAGCGGAAAGACCCGGCCGCCAACCGCGCCCGTCTCATCGTGGTGGGCCTGGCGGCCGTGGCCCGCAAGATCGAAGAAGTGAAGAAGCCGAAATAGCGGTGCCATCCGCCCGCCGCCGCCGATTCCCGAGGAGGGGGCGGCGGCGCGCAGCGCGCCGGCGGGGCTACAGCGCCGCGTGCTTCGCGGCGATGGCCGCGGCCAGGGCGTCGAGGGCCGCGAACGCCTCATCACGCGGGACGCCCTTGCACATGACGGTGCCGAGGACCTCCACCTTCAGGTTGGGGATCAGCCCCGCGATCTGCTCCGCCGCCTGGGTGCCCCAGCCGTAGGAACCGATGACCGCGGCGTACTTGAGCTTGGGCCGCAGCGCGTTGGCCAGGTGGGTGGCCGCAAACACGCTGGGGTGGGGGCCGATGTGCACCGTGGGCGTGCCGATCACGATGGTCGCCGCATCGACGAGCGACATGGCCAGCTTGCCGATGTCGGTGACCGACAGGTCGAATTTCTCCACCCGCACCCCCCGCTCCGCCAGCGCGGTCAGCAGGTAATCCACCATGATCTCGGTGCTCCCGTGCATCGAGATGTACGGGATGACCACGACATTGGCCACCCGGTCCGAGACCCAGTCCTCGTAGGCGGCGAGAATCCGCTCGGGTTGGTCGAACAGCGGGCCGTGGCTCGGCGCGATGAGGTCGAACTCGAGCGCCCGCACCTTCTTCAGGTTGTTCTGGATCTGCTTGCGGAACGGCATCATGATTTCGGCGTAATATCGCTTGGCCGCGTCCAGGACGTACGGGTTGTCGCCGGCGCACAACTCGGAGGTGGCCAGGTGGGAACCGAAGAAGTCGCACGAGAACAGGATGCGGTCCTCGGCCAGGTGGGTGACCATGGTCTCGGGCCAGTGCACCCAGGGGGTGTACACGAAGCGGAGGGTCTTGCCGCCCAGCGCCAGGGTTTCGCCGTCGGCGACGACGCGGATCCGCTCGCCGGGGACACCCAGGTGATCCACCAGCATGGGCGCCGCCTTGGCGGAACACAGCAGGGTGGCCTCGGGGTATTCGGTCAGCACCCAGGGGATGGTGCCCGAGTGATCCTGCTCGGCGTGTTGCGAAATGAGGTAATCGATCCGGTCGACGCCGGCCAGCTGGCGCTCCAGCACGCCGGCCATGGGCGGATCCACCGTGTCCAGCAGCGCCGTCTTATCCGTGCCCTGCACGAGGTAGGCGTTGTAGCTGGTGCCGTCCGGCAGCGGGATCAGCGAATCGAACAGCCGGCGGTTCCAGTCCACCGCGCCCATCCACAGCACGCCGTCACGGATTCGTCTCGGTTTCATGCTCCTGACCTCCATGGTTTTCTGGCCGTCCGCCGCGCGCGCAACGAACGCCGGCCATCTGTTGGCTGGGGTCCATCGTTCAGACACCCAGCTGCTTAGATGCCGCCTTACGAAAAAATTATTCTACCCCGCCCGTGGGGTTCTGTAAACGGCGGACCGCCCGGCGGGCACGACCCACAAACGACCCGAAATACCCGTTGGCCCGCCGCCGCACTTGCGCCATAATACTCCCGCCCGCCAGGGCATCATCCGGAGGCGCATGACACCCAGGCCGCTCGACGATCCCCGCCCGCCCAGCCGCTCCCAGCGCAAGCGCGATGTGCTGGCCCTCGATCCGGTGGTGGAGCGCGTGCTCCGGCTGGATCCGGCGGCCGTGGACCGCCTGGGACTGCCTGAGCCGTTGCGACAGGCTGTCGCGGAGGGCCGGCGGATCACCGCGTTCGGCGCCCGCCGCCGGCATCTGCGCTATCTGCGCCGGTTGCTCCAGGAACCCGAAGCCGAGCCCCTCCGCCAACTCGCGGCGCAGGATGGCCAGGCGGCTCGCCGGGAGGCCGCCCGATTCCACTGGCTGGAGGAGTGGCGGGAGCGTCTCGTGGAAGCGGGGGATCCATCGCTCGACGAGTTCCTGGCCGCGCATCCGGACGCCGACCGGCAGGAGCTGCGCCGGCTGGTGCTGGCCGCCCAGCGGGAACGGCGCGAAGGGAAACCCGCCGGCGCCGGACGCGCCCTGTTCCGCCGGCTCCGGGCCATTGCCGAAGCCGACCTGGAGCCACCCGGCGACACATCGACCTGATCGTCCTCCCCCGGGCTCCCGATCCCTCAGACCGCCCGCCATGCAACCTTTAACTTGGCGCCCGGCGTCTCATGGGCAAATCCATTAGGGAGGAAGCTCCATGACACGCACTGTTCTGTTGGTGGTGATGCTGGCAGCCGCCCTGACCGCGATGGTTTCGGCGGCGGAGACGGTGGAGAAAACCTTCGCCGTCCGCGAGGACGTTTCCGTCAAGATCAACACGGTGGCCGGCAACATCACGGTCATCGCCTGGGACCGCTCCGACGAAGTCCGGGTGAAGGCCGAGATCGTCGGCGACTACGTCCAGCCCGAATTCGAGCAAGGCGAAGGCTGGCTCCGCATCAACGAAAAGCACGATAGCACCGTCCATGGCGATCACGGCGCCGTGCATTTCGAGGTGTACGTGCCCCGCGCCGCCGCGCTCAAGGGCAACACCGTTTCCGGCGACCTGTCCGCCGACAGCGTGGCGGGCAGCGTCAAGCTGAACACGGTGAGCGGCCACGCCGTGTGCCGCTGCCCGGACAGCTACGACAGCCAATTGTCCCTCAACAGCGTCAGCGGCGAGCTGGAATTGGAACTGGGACGCGGGGCGGACGCCCGTTTCCACGCCAACACGCTGAGTGGCGACATCGCCTGCCGGCCGAAACTGGATCAGGTGGAGAAGCACGAGGCCCGCATCTCCACCCAGCTCCGGGGCCAGTTGGGCGCGGGGCGCGGGCAGATCAAGCTCAACACCGTCAGCGGCAACATCACCGTGCGCTGACGCGGCGCTCCCGCCGCGGCATCGTTGCGGCGAGCGCCCGGTCACCCAGGGGCCGGGCGCTCGCCCATCCCGCCCCGCACCCGCCATCATGACGATTGACAGGACTTCCCCAAGAGACTAAGCTAGAATCAGATCGCAACCGACACTATGCCTACGCGCCTCCCCGCAGGCTCACGCCTTCGACCGGGGGGCGGGGCGTTTCATCCGGGAGCGGCGGCCCGGACACCTCCTGCGGGGAGACAGCCATGATGGGCACTACGAGCCGGATCGCGGGGCTGCTGGCACTGGTCCTGTTGCTCGGGCCGACGGGCTGCGCGCCGCCCGCCGTCGAGAAAACCGAACTGGTGGTCGCCCACAGGGGTCTGCCCCTGACGCTCATGCCCCACACTCGCGAGGAAGTGATCACCACCTCGGTCCTCATGAACATGTTCGAAAGCCTGGCCGGTTTCGACGCCGACATGAAAATCACACCCTTGCTCGCGGTGAGCTGGGAGAATCCCGACGACCTGACCTGGCTGTTCAAGATCCGCTCCGGAGTCCGGTTCCACGACGGCACCTTCCTGACGGCCGATGACGTGGTCTACTCCCTCGAGCGCGCCCGCAGCCACCCCACCTCGGCCCTGAAGAGCAACTGCTCCACCATCGCCAGCATCGCGCGCGTCGGCGAAGACACGGTCAAGGTGGTCACCGCCCAGCCCAGCCCCATCCTGCTCCACAAGCTGACCAATGCCTTCATCGTCCCGCGCCGCCGCCTGGAACAGGCCGACACCGAGGCCTTCGCCCGGCAGCCGGTGGGCACCGGGCCGTACCAGTTCGAGTCCCTGACCGGCGACGCCGTCCGACTGACCGCCTGGAACGGCTACTGGGGCGGAGCGCCCGTCTTTCCGCGGCTCACCATCACCCGGTACAACACGCCCACCGAAGCCGTCCAGATGTTGCTGGACGGGCGGGCCGACATCGTGTCCGACATCAGCCCGGAACTGGCCCGGGACATCGAGCGCAATCCGCAGCAGAAAAGCATGATCCAGAACCGGCCCGGCATGGCGATCCGCCAGCTGGTGATGGACACCACCCGGCCGCCGTTCAACCGGCATGAGGTCCGCGAAGCCGTGGCCCTGGCCATCGACCGCCACCGGCTGGTGGAGCGAATCCTGCTGGGCTTCGGCCAGCCGGCCAACCAGATGGTGCCGCACGCCGTGTTCGGCTTTCATCCCTCGCTGCCGGAGCTGCCGTACGACCCGGCCAAGGCCCGCGCACTGCTCGCCCGGGCCGGCCACCCCCGGGGCATCACCCTGACGCTGATGATGTCGGGCGTCCGGGCGCGCCTCGGTGAGGAGATGCAGCGGCAGATGGCCCCGGCCGGCATCCGGCTCGAGCTGGACATTCGGGACCGGCAATCCTTCTGGGCGGCGGCGGACACGGCCCCGTTCTGGCTGGCGGGCTTCAACTCCACCTCGGGCGACGCGTCCGATCTCATGGACGACCTGTTCCATTCCACCACCGGCGTCTACGGCCGCGACAACCGCGGCCGCTACCGCAACCCGGAGGTGGACCGGATGATCGAGACGCTGGGCGGACTGCTGAACCAGCCGCAGCGGCTTCACACCATGCAGCGGCTCATGGTGATGATCATGCAGGACATGCCGCGCGTGCCGCTGTTCGTGGAAGACGAGATCTACGGAGTCTCGCCGGCGGTGGTGTGGAAGCCGCGGCTCGACATGCGGATCCTGGCCAAGGAGGTTCGCCGACCCACGCCATGAGCAAACGGCTCCTTTACTTTCTGGCTGTCGCCCTCGTGTCGGCGCTCGCGGCCTGCGCGCCCGAACCGCCGCCGGCGCTGGTCATCGGTTTGGCCACCGGGCCCGTGAGCCTGGATCCCCACACCCAGGACGAGGTGGTCACCTTCTCGATCCTGAGCAACATGTACGAGGGGCTGGTCGGCTTCGATCCCCATTTGAAGGTGGTGCCGGTCCTGGCGGATGGATACAACAATCCCGATGAGCGGACCTGGGTATTCACCCTGCGCCGCGACGTCCGGTTTCACGACGGCCGGCCTCTGACACCGGAAGATGTGATTTACAGCCTGGACCGGGCGCGCACCCATCCCGATTCGGTGTACCGAACCATGCTCTCGGTGGTGCACCAGGTGCGCAAGCTGGACGACCGGACCATCGTGATCATCACCCGGCGCCCCCAGCCGGTCCTGATTCGCATGCTGGCCCTGGTGGGCATTGTTCCGGCGGGATTCCACCCGGACCGGGACGTCCGGGGCACCGGCCCCTACCGGATGATCCGCTACACCCCCCGCCAGGAACTGACCATGGCGCACTTCCCGCAATACCGCAGTCCGGCGCCGGAGTTCCAGACGGTCACCTGGCGGTTCATCGGCGACGACCACCAGCGTGCCCAGGCGCTCATCGACGGACACATCGACCTGGACGCCGAGCTGGGGGTGGCGGAGGCGGAGGGCGTCGAGTGGCAGGACCATCTGGCCATCCTCACCTGGCACGGCTCGTCGGTCTCCCATCTCGGGCTGGACGTCCGGGGCGACCCCCGCCGCAATCCCCTGGCCGACCGCCGCGTGCGGCAGGCCATCTCCCTGGCCATCAACCGGCAGGAACTCGTCGACAGTGTCTACCCGCACTTCGCCACCGTGGCGACGCAGCTCGTCCCGTCGTCGGTGGTGGGCTTCGCGCCCGACCTGCCGGTGATCCGCCACGATCCGGACGCGGCGCGGAAGCTGCTTCAGGCCGCCGGCTACCGGGACGGGCTGGCGCTCACCCTCGACTTGTCTCGGGCGGCTATGGCGGAGGGTCAGCTCCTGAGCCGCCAACTCGCCGATGCCGGCGTACGCCTGCAATTGGCTCTGCGCGACTGGTCCGAACTCTACACGCGCATCTCCCGAGGCGAGTCGTCGTTCTTCCTGGTTGGCTACATTCCCAGTTCCGGCGACGTCGGCGAGCTGTTCAACAGCCAGCTGCACAGCCACAGCGCCGACGGCGAATACGGCGCCGAAAACGTGGTGGGATACGCCAATCCCGAGCTGGACCAGTTGGCGCAGGCCGCCGATCGCGAGTTTGATCCCCGCCAACGGCAGGAACTCCTGCAGGCGGCCATGCGGCTGGTCATGGCGGATCTGCCGTATATCCCCATGTACACCCGTAGCCATTGTTACGGCTTGCGCCAGGACTTGCAGTGGCAGCCCCGCGCCGACAGCACCCTGCAGGTGCGCGAGATCGGTCGGCGCCGCTGAGCCGGTTGGGGATCCTGGGTTCGGGTGGGAAATCATCCCGGACCCCGCAGCCGGCGGTGATCACAGGCCGGGTTTGGGAGGAGCCATCATGCGTGTCACCGGCTTCATATTTCGGATCATCGGCATCTACCTGCTGATGCTCGCCGTGCACACGGGCCTGCTGGTCTGGCTCACGTCCGGGCCCATCCAGGAGCAGTTCAACCAGGATGCCATCGGCTACGCCCGCCTGACCACCCCGTCCGTCGTCGCGGCTTACGATACCTACCACAGCTCCGGCTACAACAAATTTCTGGAACTGATCCGCAACGTGATGGCGCTCCGCACGGACTTGAACCACCTGTGGATCATCGACGTGGAGGGGCGGATTCTCTTCGATTCGGCCAATCCCGGCGACGGCAGCCGGGAACCGCAGGCGCGGATCACCGAGCCCGAGGCGCTCCTGGCAGTGAAGGGGCTGGACTTGAACGGCCGGCTGATGCGCGACGTTCAGAATCGGACCTACCTGGATATCATCGTGCCGCACATCGAGGAGTGGGGCCGCCACCGGCTGTCGGTCCGCTACAACATCGCCTACAGCAGTTGGGGGGACTCCCGGACCACGCTGCGCCAGCGATTCCTCATCGCCGCGCTCATCAGCTGTTTTCTCGGTGTGCTGCTGCTCGTCCTGTTCGCCGGCCGCAGCGGCCGGCCGGAAACAAGGATCGAGGCTCGGGACTAGAGGCCCGGGGCTCGTTCTTTTCGTGATCGTAATTCGTAATCGTGATCGTAATTCGTAATCGAAATCGTGATCGAGGCTCGAGATTCGAGGCTAGAGGCTCGTTCCTGTAATGCGAACATCAGACTTCAGAAATCGGACCTGGGTCCTGGGACCTGAGTCCTGGGTTCTGGGTCTCAGAACCCTGCCCCATTCACCCATTCACCGATTCACCCATTCACGATTCACCGCCTCACCGATTCACCGTCCCTCCGGCGCCGGCAATGCCAGCGGCGCCGGCGCCTGGAGCAGTCCGATGCCGGCGGTGGCCACCGCCTGCCGGAACGCCGCCACTTCCCCGGCCATGAGCGTGTTCAGCGCTTCCAGCGCCGGCGCCAGCAGCCCCTCGGCCTCCTGGATGTACGCCGCATGCGTGGGGCTCGGCGGCGCCCAGGACGACGTCACGGCGCCCATGGCCTTGCCGATGCGGTCCATCACCCGCACCCCGCCGACGATGCCCACCGTGCCCGGTGGCTGCTGGAAGCGGCGCTCCAGCTCGTCGAGGCGGGCCTTGAGCGACCGCCCGCTCATGACCAGGGGCAGCTCGGCGAGCTTGCCTTCCTCCGGCTCCAGCCGCGCCGCCTTGAGCCGGCGGATCTCCGCGGCGCGCACCCGCTCCATGACCGCCTCCACGTCGGCGCGGACGTCGGCGACCTGGTCCACCGCGGCGGCGGCCGTCTCCTGGAGCCGGCCGATCCGCTCGATGGCCGCCTGGCGACGCGCCCAGTCCGCCGGCGTATTGGCCGAGCGCGGGTCGGGCAGCACCTGGAACGTGGTGGCGGCGCTTTGATCGCGGAAGGTCACCGTCGCCGTGTAGGCTCCGGGCGGCAGCTCGGGTCCGGGCGCCGGCTCTCCGGAGCGGCGCCGACCGCCCCGCTGGGCGGGCTCGCGGAAGCCGTCGCGGCGCAGGTCCCACACCGTCCGATTCACTCCGAGGACCGCCGGCCCCTTGAGTGTGCGCACCGCGCGGCCGGTGGCGTCGGCGATCCGGATCACCACCTGCGGCGGCTCGTCGGGTTTTTCCTCGGGGCTGGTGTCGGTTTTCGGTGCGACGGGGGCCGGCTCCCAGGTCGCGCCCCTGGTTTTTTCCGCCTGCACCGCCGCCAGCCGGGCCTTCTCCTTTTCAGCGTCGGGGAGCGGGAGGCCCGGCAGGTTCAGGCTGTAGGTGAGAAACGCACCGTACGGTTTGTTCTCGCCCCGGAACTCGCCATCGCCCAGGCCGAAGCCGCCGGCCTCGGCGTCGCGCCAGTACTGGCGGGCGTCGGCCGCGGCGAACACGTGCAGGGGCTTGGCCAGAGTTGCGGCGTCGAGCTCCCGCAGCGGACGAATGTCATCGATCACCAGCGCCGACCGGCCGTGGGTGCCGATGACCAGGTCATGCTCCGTGGGGTGGATCACCAGGTCCATCACCGAAACCGTGGGCACGCCGTGACACCACGGCAGCCACTCCCGGCCGCCGTCGACCGACATATAGAGCCCGAATTCGGTGCCGAGGAAAAGCAGGTTCCGGTCCACGGGATCCTGCTCCACCACCAGCGCCCAGCCGCGCAGCGCCGGCGTTACGAGGCTGGTCCAGGATCGGCCGTAGTCGGTGGTCTTGTAGACGTGCGGGGTCCAGCTGGAGCGCCGGTGGTCGTCGAGCACCACGAACGCCTCGGCGGCGTCGAACGCGGACGCTTCGATGTGGGGCACCCAGGCGCCCGCGGCCGCGCCGGGCAGATTCCCCTCGACGCTGACCCAGGTGGCGCCGCCGTCGCGGGTGACGTGGATCCGCCCGTCGTCGCTGCCGGCCCAGATCACGCCCCGGGCCACCGGGCTGGGCGCCAGAGCGACGAGGGTGCAGAAATTCTCCGCGGCGGTGACGTCCGGAGTGAGGCCGCCGCTGCCGTCCTGGCGCTGCCATTCCAGCGTGTTCGTGGTCAGATCCGGGCTGATCGTCCGCCACGTTTCGCCCCGGTCGGGGGAGCGATGGACGAACTGGCTGCCATAGTAGACGACCGCCGGGTCGAACGGGTCGACGGCCAGCGCCGCGTTCCAGTTGAAGCGCAGCTTCCCCTCGGCGGGCTCCGGCGGCCGGATGTGGCGCCACTCGCCGGTGCGGATGTCCCACCGCCCCAGGTTGCCGCCCTGGTACATCGAGTAGCCGGCGGCCGGGTCGGCGGGATCGGCCAGCACGTCGAAGCCGTCGCCGAAGCCCAGCATCCGCCAGTGGTGGTTGCGGATGCCGCCCTGCTCCATGACCCAGCCGGGACCGCGCCAGGAACCGTTGTCCTGCATGCCGCCCAGCACGTGGTACGGCATCGCGGTGTCCACGGCGATGTGGTAATACTGCGCCAGCGGCAGGTTGCCCACGAAGCGCATGGTGCGGCCGCGGTCGCGGCTCACGGCCACCCCGCCATCGTTGCCCACGTACAGGTGCTCGGGATCGCGGGGATTGATCCAGAGGGCGTGGTAGTCGCCGTGGATGTTCTCGAAGCGGGCGCCCGGCAGGGTTTCGAACGACTTGCCGCCGTCGTCGGAGACCCGGACGACGTAGTCCAGGCTGTACACCCGCTGGGGCCAGGCCGGATCCACCGCGATGTCGGCGTAGTAGAACGGGCGCGGGGCGACGTTGGGCTCCGCGTTCACGGTGCGCCAGCTGCGGCCGCCGTCATCGGAGCGGATGAGCGCGCTCTGCTCGGCTTCCACCAGGGCGTACACCACCTCCGGCCGCGATCGGCAGACGGCCACGCCGATGCGGCCGAGTTCGCCCTTGGGCAGGCCGTCAGCCGGCTGAAGGCGCCGCCAGCTCCCGCCCCCGTCGTGGGTCACGAACAGCCCCGAGCCGGGGCCGCCCGAGCGGAAATAGTAGGGCCAGCGGCGGAATTGCCACATGGCGGCGAACAGCTTGTCCGGGTTGGCCGGATCCATGACCAGGTCGGCCGCGCCGGTGCGCGCGTCCACGTGCAGCACCCGGGTCCAGGTTTTGCCGCCGTCGACGGTCTTGAAGACGCCGCGCTCCGGGTTCTCGCCCCACTCGCGGCCCATCGCCGCGGCGTAGGCCACGTCGGGGTCGGTGGGGTGCAGCACGAGGCGATGAATCCGCTCGGTGCCGTCCAGCCCCACGTGCTTCCACGTGCGGCCGCCGTCGACGGACTTGTAGACGCCGTTGCCCACCGAGGCGGAATTGCGCGGGTTCCCCTCGCCGGTACCCACCCAAACGATGTCCGGGTTGGGCTGGAACACGGCCACGGCGCCGATGGCGGCGACGGGCTGGTCGTCGAAGACGGGCGTCCAGGTTAGCCCGCCGTTGACGGACTTCCAGACGCCGCCGGTGGCGGCGCCGGCGTACACCACCGCCGGGTTGGCCTCCACCGCCTCGATGTCGGCGATCCGGCCGCTCATCCCCGCCGGCCCGATGACGCGGGCCTTCATCCCGGCCAGCAATTCCGGATCGATCCCGCCGCCCGATACGGGGGTGGCCCACAGCAGGGTCATCAGCACGGTCAGCATCACCGCCGGCAGCGGCGCACCGTTCCTCTGGCGCATGATTTCCTCCTCGCGGACGGCGCGGGCCGCTGCCCGCCGTCGCCCGGTCATTGTCGTGTTGGACTCTATCGAGATGAATGACATGGTCCCGTCCATCATACCCGCGGCTCCCGCCCGGGTCAACCCGTCGGAGCGTCGGCCGAATCGCTACCAAAACAGCCAGGCGCTGCCCCACGTTTGCGGGGCTTCGTAGGGCTACTGTCGTCGGGAAAGGACAGCTGATGCCGATTGATGATGGGTCGGGCTGCCGGGCCGCGCCAGCGGCCGCGGCATGTAGCCCGGGCCGAGAGGTCCGGGTGGCCACGATAATCTACCGGGAGGGGACAGTCGCGCAAGCGGCGGCGGGATCCAAGCACCCGGTTCGGGTTGGGGCATGGATGAATCGCCGGTCGCGGTTTCCCCGACTCCGACTTCCCCCGCTCCTGCGGAGCTGGCAGATTGCTTGTGCTATCCGCAAACCCGGACCTTTCGGTCCGGGCTACACTCCGCAGCCGCTCGCGCGGCGGGATCCTGCCGCGGCCTGCGGATGTTACCGAAGGCGTATGGCGCCAAATCGCTTGCGGACGGCAGGATATTCCGTGCTGTACCGGTGGCGGTGTTGAACATATCGTTCACGCCTGCCGTCTTGCCGCATTCATCGAATGCGGCGTACCGCGTGTCTTGATCGTGGCATGCCACGGCGGTCTGGAGTGCGCAGACATGTCTGCGCTTTGGATGGATGCGCAGCATCTTTGGAGTGCGCAGGCTTGACTGCGCTTTGGATGGACGCACAGCGTCTTTGGATCACCGCAACTCATCAAGTGATCGTTCAATTGTCTAACCGGATTTTACCCGGCGCGCTCCGCGCCCATCCAGAGCGGCGTCGTGCCGCCGCACTCCAGACGCGGCCCGTTCCCTCGGCACGGTTGAGCGATTCGCCCACGGGTTCGTGCAGAGTCTCGGTGAGTGTGAATCGGAATCCCGCCACTTCCTGCCAAGTGTCACGGCGCCCGTCCGGCGGACGGGCGCTACTTCCTGCCGAGTGTCACGTCGCCCGTCCAGCGGACGGGCGCTACTTTCTGCTGCGTGTCACGGCGCCCGTCCGGCGGACGGGCGCTACTGCGGGCGCTACTTTTCCGTTGGCCGCGCCCGCCGGATAAGGCCCCGCAGACACCAGGCGGCATACTGGCCCGTCGCCTGCAACCGTTTCGCCACGGAAACCCGGACGGCCTCGCCGTCCCGGGCGATCGCCTTGCCGAGCACGCAGGCGGTCGCCACCAGGGGATCGGGCCCCGCGCCCCGATCCGACTTGATCATGAGCCGCCACTCCCCCCGGCGCCGCACGTACCCCAGAAACCGATGGACCACCAGACGGTGGCGCTGCGGATCGCGAAACGCCACCAGATCGCCGGGCACGAGTAACCGGGCGCGCTTCACCCGCACCGCGGCCAGATCGTCGACTTCGGGCGACATGCAGTCCCCGGCCACGCGGAAAACCGCTTCGTCGCCTTCGGTCAAGGCCTCGGCGAGACAGCCTCCGGGACCCGCTGCGGCGTTCCACTGGTCCGGATTCATGGGCCGACACGCCTCCCATCTTCCTCGCCGCACATCTCGTCGATGGCCATGCAGAACAACGGCGAGCCAAATTGCCGGGGCCGTTCCCCGTTCCATCTGGACGCCGCGGCGACGGCGCGCTGTCTGACCTGCGCGAACAGGGGCGAGCGGTTCCAGATATCTTCAATGGACTGCTGGTGCAGGTTCCCCGCAACTTCCCGAACGTGCATGCAGGGCTGGACGTTGCCGAAGGGATCGATATCGACGCCGGCCAAACCCACGCTGCAGGAGGCGATTTCTTCGGCATCGGCTTCCGGGGAGTCTTTGGACACAGAACACTCGGGCTCCACCGAGACATTTTTCCGGCGCTCCGCCATCAGGGTCTCGATCCGGTCCCAGGTGGCCCGGCTGGGCTGGATGGACAAAGGCTCCCGGTCGCCGTTGTCCCGCGGGCCCACGGGCCCCTGAAATCGGAGGGGCGCCCCGAGCTCGTCGCCCAGTGCGATCATCGCCTCGATCTGGTGCTCGTTCCAGGCGGTGGGCGTGACCACCGTGGCGCAGCGCAGGCCGGCCACCCGCGCGTGACGCAGGTTGCCCGTCAGGCGTTCGAAACTGCCGGGGACGCGGGTCTGCCGGTCATGCACTTCGGCGGTGGCTCCGTGCAGGGTGACTTCGACAATGTACGGCTCCACCTCGCGGAGCAGCCGTTCGACATTGCGCGGGTTTAACAGGTGGCCATTCGTGCGGATCCGGACCACGAAACCCAGCTCCCGGGTCATGTTGCCGATGTCGAAAAAATGGGGGTGGACCATGGGCTCGCCCCCGGTCAGCATCAGGAACAGGGTCTGCATGCGGGCCAGGTCCTCGAGCAGGACCCGGTACTGCGGCAGCGATAGCGGCGTCCCCTGCCGGTCCCGGTCGTTGTAACAGTAGAAGCAGTTAAAATTGCAGCAATACGTGAGCTCCAGAGTCACATCGTGGAGCAGGCGATTCGCCCGGACCGCTTTCAACACCGTATGGCGGTACATCCCCGCTCACCCCCCGGCTGGACCGCCGTCCGGCCCGCCGACCGTCTGAAGGGCCTTCTCCCCGCGCAACTGCTCCAGGAAGAGGGCGACGTCCGACTGCGCCCGGGTCGCATCGACAACAAAGGCCTGCGCCACCGCCGCGGCCAGTTCCGACTCCGTCATCGCCTGCCGGCCGAGCGCCTGGACGATGAAGAGGCCCACGTCGTTCACGACCAGCACCCGGCCCTCTTCCAGGTGCACCAGCACCCCCTGACCGGCCACGTCGCGGAAGCGCACCCGGCTGGACAGGCGGATTTTGTATTCTCGGGTTGGTTCAGACATTTTCACTGCACCTCAGCAGGGCCGCCATGATCGCCTCGAAGGAGTCGTCGCGGGCAACGCCGAGGCGGATCACCGGAGCATGGGACACGAGCATCGTCAAGATATCCATCAAGGCGGGCAACTCCTCGGGATCGTCGTTCACGTACGGGCAACCGGTGAGGAGCCCGGCCACGCCCTCGGCGGGTAGCACCGGGACGGCGGTCAGGGCCGGCGCCTTCTCCAGCAGGGCGAGGCCGCCGAGCCGGAAGGTCCCGGATCCGGAAAAGCTCTCCCCGGGACGCCGGAATTCGCCGGTGAAGGGCACCCGGTGAACGTGATAGCCATCGTCTTCCCGATACACCAGGTTGATGTCGTCGCTCAGCACGGCGGCGCCGGCCGCGGCCGCTTTCCGGGACAGAGTGGACTTGCCGGCGTTGGAGCGGCCGCTGAACAGGTAGGCCGCGCCCCGATACACCACGCCGGCGCTGTGCAGCAGCAGCCCCCCCCGGTTGAGGACATGGTAGGCGAACACGATGCGCAGGAAGTTCTCCAGGGCGAACGGCCGGCCCAGATCCTCCTCCCCGGCCACCGCCAGGGAAGCCCGCAGCGGCTCCGCTCCGCCGCCGGCAAGCTGCGCCCTGAAATCGAAGCCCGTAATCTCGATCCCTCCGCTCGTGCGCCGTTTCAGCGGCGCGTACTGACCGCTGGCCGCGAAGTGCTCCGGCGGCAGCCCGATGGGTCCATCCAGACGGCCGGCCAGGCAGATCAAATCACTCCCGCCGGCCGTCTCGCCGGGGCCGGGGACATACTGCTGGAAGTTTTGAAAAATGGTCTGCCGTTGCCCGGGGGTCAATCCCTGGATCGACACCCGGCACATGGGCAAGTGAAGACAGATGGACTCCGGACCCCACGGTTGAGATCTTTCAACCATGACTCCTGTCTTCACGAGCCTGATTTGTTACAAGTCTGTGAAGGATAAGTCTTTCCGAAACCCCCATACGCCGGATCACAAGTCCCCGCGGAGAGTTCAAGGGGTTCGCTGCTGAGGAGGCGCGGCGGAGTATAGGGCCGTCGCATCTCACCGGGAGACGAATCCCCCGGATTCCTGGATGACCGGATTTGATTTGACCCGGTTTCGTTGAAATTGCTTTCGGTCATACTCTTCTTCCTCTTCTTAAGCATCTGTAAGGGTTGCCGGGTGCATCTGAGATCCGGCTTGTCGCCAACCGCTGTCCGTGCTCCATCCTCTGCATCCCTACCATGGGTACACGGAAGGGTCGCCGATGATTGAATAGAGCGGCGCCATGAACACCGCGATCTGTCCGGCGGTGTCCTGCTTCGCGCCCACCAGGGCCTCCCCGACGTTGATGTGGCTCCCGTAGAGGTACTGGATGAAGGCATGGGCCAGAACGTGGGAATCCGAATTGAACGACAACCCGGAGGCCGCCAGCGAGGCAATGGCACCCCCCTGCGGGTTCAGCACCAGGGTGCTCGAAAGCGACCGGACGCCGGGCAGGGAATCATCGCCCGCCGCGCACGTCAGGGCCAGGAACACCGGGCAGGAACCGTTGCGCAATGCCGAGGCATCGTTGGCTTTGAGGAATTTCTCCGAGTTGGTGCCCAGTTGCGCCACCGAACCGTGGCCGCTGAAGGAGACCAGGCCGGTCTCCCAGGCCGCCGACTGGATCAGGGTGGCGCGCACCGGGTCGGTGGGATGATACAGCGTCTCGACCCACCACACCCCCAGGTCCTGCAATCGTATGGCCAACAGGTCGCCGTCCTTGTGGAAGGCGCCGCCGGAATCCGGATTGTCCGCCACCACGACGGCCCGTTCCGCCGCCTGGGTATTATCCCTCGACGCGTGTGCGCGGAGCTTGTTCACGTAGGCGCGGCCCTCGCCGTCGTTGGTGATGGCGATCCGGCCCACGGCCATGGGCGCCACGCCGCCGTCGATCCCAAGCAGCCGGCTGTCGGACGCGGCCAGCGCCCAGGGGTTGGAGGTCATGAGGACCGGGAGGAAATTGTCCCCGTACCCCATGCAATCCTTCCGGTCCAGCGAACCCTTGCCGATGAGCGTCACCGCCGCGGGGACCCGGCTCCACTCGGTCCGAACCCAGTCCATGAATTGGCCGATGGCGTAAGGATCCACCCGCCCGGCGCTGAAAGACTTGTAGATGTCGTCCAGCCAGACGACCGCGGCCTCGTCGTGACCGGCGCGCCGCAACTCGGCCAGGTCCTGCGCGGTCCCGGCAAACTCGCGCGGGGCGATGATCAGCACGTCGGCCCCCTGCCGGGACGCATTAAGATTAGTCTGCGGACGGGCGTCGAACGCCGCACCCAAGAACGCCGGCGCTTCGGCAATCAGATAGTCCTTGCCTGATCTTGCCTTGAAGGTGACTGCCCACGTTCCATCGTCGCTCGGGTGAATGTAGGCGTCGCTCCGCAAAACGGCGTTTTGAACCGGCGACTCGACCACGAGGATGTCCGGGCTCGAAAAACCCGTCACTTCCTGGAACCCCTGGGTCGCGTCACGCAGCCAAAGCTGCCCGTCGGTGGCCACGGGCAGGCGGTCGTACTCCACCGCGACCGACTCCAGCACCTGCCCCGGGTTGGGATGCGCCGCATCATATCCGCTGTGGAGGGTCAGGGTGTTTTCGCCGTCGGCATGCAACAGCGACGGATTGAACTCCGCCACCAGCTCCGCCGGCGCCAGGCCGTCCCACACCAGCTCGGAACCCACCGGGACACCGTTCAGGGCGGCATAAACGCGGTGCTCGTCGCCGGGATACAGGTTGGTGAAACCATGCAACTTCACCCGCAACCGGGCGGTGCCGGCTGCCGCCGGATTCGGAACATGAAGAGGGATTTGAATCTGGGGCCTGAACGATCCGTACAGGTAGTCCCAGAACCAGTACCGGGCGTCCGGGTCGCCGGGGTACAGCCAGGTGAAGTACATCAAGTCCGTCTCCTCGACGAACTGCAGCACCTCGCGAAACGGCTGATGCTGGCCGGGCGGCAGCTCCGTCGGGCGAACATTCGTGGCGCTGATCAGGCGCGGATGCGGTTTTTGGGATGTCACCAACCGGTAAGCGTTCTCGTCCGTGTAGAAGGTGGTGTAGGCTTCGCCGGCGAACAGCAGTCGCTGGTAGGTTGAGTCGTAATAATAGGGCACGTCCCGCCCCGCGTTGGTCAGGCCCAGCCGCCTGGACTTCGCGGCCGCCTGCAACGCCTTGGCGCTGATGCCCGTTTCGGCGGCGACCTCGTCCAGGCCCACGCTGTACATGCCCGGCATACCGGTGTAGAGCCAGAGCGACAGTTCGCTCGAGGCCTTGTTGAACGTATCCGCTTGCGCGCGGGATTGCGTGGCGGGGGCGCGCCGCGCTTCGACGGGCAGCTCCAGGCGTGCCGGCACGCGGCGCCGCGCCATGTAGCCGCCGGCCAGCGGTTGCCAGGAATCCCAAACCAGCTCGTGGGAGTTCCCGCTCGCCGGCGGCGTCGATTCAGCCATGACCGGTGTCAACGCGAGCACGAGCCCGCAGACGACCATCGGCAGCAGTTGACGTATGTTCCTCATGGTTTTTCCCTTCGCGTTCATGTTCGCTCCTTCCCGTTACTGCTGCGGCGTGTCGACCCGCAGGTCGAACGGACCATATTCACGGGTCGTGCCGCGCGCCTCGACTTCGATCAGCCGGTACACGTAGTCATTGCCCGGGGAGGCGCCCGGGTCCGCCAGCCAGTACTCCGCCCCCATGGGCGAGGCGATCAGGCCGGGCAGCATCCCCGCGTTGATGCGCACCCAGGCCCCGTCGGCGAGCCGTTCGGCGAAGAACCCGACGGTGCCCCGCTCCTCCAGCGTCTCCCAGCGGAACACCACCACCCGGCCGTCACCGTCCGGATCGAGATAATCCATCAGGGCGTCCAGCAATTCCTGGCGGTCGGCGCTCTCCCCGGCTGGGGAATCCGGCGCCCAGACGCGCAGGATGTTCTGCAGCTCGGCGATGCCGATCTCCGGCACGCCGATGCTGCGGAGAAAGTCCGTGACCCGCGCGTAGCCGAGGGCGACTCGGCCGATGACCACCGCCGTCGGATTCTGACCGTAATACGTGGCGTCATCCGAATCTTCGAGATCGCCGTCGGCGGTGACCGTGGCCCAGTTCGTGTGCTCGCCGAGTACCGCCAGGATCGTAGAGGGGGAGGACGGGAACGTGCAGGTGTCGATGTGATCATCGTCGAAGGCGTCCGCAACCGGGATCGACGAGGAGAAGGTGCACACGGTGTAAGGACTTGTGGGATTCAGGATCGGGTCGGCCACCTCCACACCGGTCAACTCCGTCTCACCGGTGTTTTCCACGAGGAACCGGTAGTAAAGCGGCGTGTCGATGAGGACTGACATGTAATCGTACCAGGGCCCGCTTGGCGACGTGCTGATTTGTTTCTGGAACGCGAGGGAGCTGATCAGGTCTCTGACGATCACCGTGGCGGAGGCCGTGTTGCCCGTGCAGCCGTTGGTGGAGGTCACCTGCACCGTGTTGGTATAAGTGTTGGCGGTGGTTCCGGTGACAGTGACCGAGAAGGTGCAGGATTCACCCGGATCCAGGCTGGCACCGCTCAATACAATCGTATCCGGGTTCGGATAGTTATCCGTCAGGGTGAGAGTTCCACTATCACTACAGGGAAGATCCACAGTGTCGGAAGTAACATCCAGTCCGGCCGGCAGCGTGTCGGTAAAGCCTACGCCTGTCAGCGAGGTGGCGCCGTTGGGATTGGTGATGGTGAAGGTCAGGCTGGTGGTCTCTCCGGTGATCAGGTTGGTTGTGCCGAAGGTCTTGCTGATCACCGGTGGGGCGACCACCGTCAGGCTGTCCGTGCCGTAGCCGGTGTCGGTGGTGTTGGCACCAGTTTCGTCGGAGAAGATGCTGCCGCTGGTGTTGGTGTAGCTCCCGGCGGTCGTGCCCTTGACGTACACCGAGAAACTGCAGCTGGAGTCCGCGGCCAGGGTGGCGCCGCTCATGCTGATGATCCTGCTGCCGGGCTCGGCGGTAATGGTATGGCCGGAACTGGAGCCGGTGGTGCAGTCGACCGATATCACGCCGTTGGAAATGTCGACCTCCAGGCCCTCCGGCAGGGTGTCGAGGAAGCCCACGTTGGTGAGCGGGGTGGGGTTGGGGTTGGTGAAGGTGAAGGTCAGTTCGCTATAGTTGCCCTGGCAGATCGATTCGTCCGCGAAGTTTTTGGTCAGCGTCGGCAGGAGGAGCCGCGGGCAGCCGTCGATGGTGACGTTGTCGAGCTTCAGTTGTGCGGTGGTCGCGTTCTTGGCTCTGCTGTCGGCCGTGATGCGGAAGTACGTGACGCTGACGCCCGTGGTCGAAGCCTGGATCCTGGTCCCGGTGCGCCAGCCGTTCTTGGTCGCAATGAAGCTCCCCGCAAGGGTGTAGGTGTCGTCCGCACCATCCGTGCTGCTGTAAACATAGATGTGGTTTGCACCGCCACCGCTGGCCCAATCGCCCGGCGTTTGCATGTCGTAGTCGAACACGATTCCCACGCCGCCGTAGTTGCTCGTGTCCAGAGAGAACTGAAAGTACGGTGCACCGGCTCCAGTCGGCGCGAGCTCGGGCCACACATCGGCGATCTGCCATGCATTCGTCGTGGCTCCGGCGACGATCGACTGGGTTCCCGTGGTCAACCCCGCAGTTTGGTTAGTCGTGGCGACATCCGAGGCCCGGGTGGTGTAGGGCGGAGGCGGGCCGCCGCTCCCCTGCGAGGCTGTCCCAAAATTTTGCCTGCAGTGGCTATCTCCGGCGATAGCTGGCTGATTCCGATCAACTGATGCGGCGGCGGTGAACTGGCAGCCGAACGGGACCGTGCCGCACCCAACGGACCCCTCC
>JAGOHA010000114.1 GCA_017996395.1 Acidobacteriota bacterium
TTGTCATTTGGCATTTGGGATGGTGAATGGGTGAATGGGTAAAACGGTGGATTGGTGAATGGGTACCAGGATCCGGGTTTTGTGATTCGGGGCCCAGAACCCAGAACCCGGGTCCAATTTCCGAAGTTTGAATTCCACCGATTAACCACAAAGTCACCAAGGACGCGAAGGAGCGGCCATGCTCATCGCTCATCTTGCATTGTTCATTTCTCGTTGGGCATTGAAAGGATGGTGAAATCGGAGTAGTGGAGACAGAATAAGATACTGGCTCACAATATAAAAAGACTCGGTGTCCTCTGTGACTTTGTGGTGAAGATGGACTGCCCGAAGTCCGATGTTCGATGTCCGCATTACGGGAACGAGCCTCGAGTCTCGAACCTCGATTACGAATTACGATCACGATTACGATGACGATTACGATGCCGATTACGATGCCGATCACGAACGGAGCAGTTCCCGGAGCGAGCGGTAGTCCGTTTTGCCGGTGCCGAGCAGCGGGATGGCTTCGAGGCGCACCACCCGCCGCACGTTGTGGAGCGGCGACAGCCCGGCGTCGCGGATCGCCCGGTTGGCCGCCTCGCGGTCCACGCCCAGCGTGGTGAAGAGCACCAGCTCCGGATTGGTCTCGACCGGCGTGCACTCCACCGCCAGCACCGGCTCGTCGGCCGCCGGAGCCAGCGCCCGGGCCAGCGCCTCCTCGACGGCGGGCAGCGAGATCATCTCGCCGCCCAGCTTGGCGAAACGCTTGAGGCGGCCGCGGAACGCGAGCACGCCGTCGGCGTCCTCGGTCACCAGGTCGCCGGTGCGGTACCAGCTCCGGCCCTCGAACTCCACGAACGGCGAGGGGACGTCCGCGCCGAGGTAGCCGCCGAAGACGCTGGGCCCGCGCACCAGCAGCATGCCGGCGCGGCCGCTGCCGGGCGGGACGCGGATGTTCGCGTCCAGGTCCACCACCGCGCATTCCACCGACGCCAAGGGCTTGCCGATGGCGCCGCGCCGCGGGGCGTGCTCGTTGTTGGCCGCCACCACGGGCGAGCACTCGGTGATGCCGTACCCCTCGACGATGATCAGCTTCGGCCAGCGGCGGCCCACCTCGTCGAACAGCTCGTCGGGGCACCGCTCCGCGCCCGAGATCACCGCCCGCAGCGTGGCGAGTTGGGCGTCGTCGGCGACGCGGACGATCCCCCGCAGGAACGTGGGGGTGCCCACCAGCAGGGTGACGCCGTAGGCGGCGATGAGGCGGGCCAGGACGGCCCCCTCGGTGGGGTTCGGATGGTACACCACCCGCAGTCCTGTCAGCAGCGGCAGCAGCGTCGTCACCGTCAGCCCGAACGAGTGGAACGGCGGCAGGATGCCCAGCGCCCGGTCGTCGGGGTACAGGCCGAAGTTGGCCGCCACGTCGCGGGCGTTGGTGAGGATGTTGGCGTGGGTGAGCGGCACGGCCTTGGGGAGGCTCTCGGAGCCGCTGGTGAAGAGGATCACCGCCGGGTCCCGCGGCGCCACGCGGTCCAGGCCATGCCGGCCCAGCCGCGCCCGCAGCGCCGCCGCCAGTTTGGCGCGGAGCGGGATGGCCCGGCCCACGTCCTCCAGCAGGACCAGGCGGTCCTGGATCGTCGACAGGTCCATCCCCTGGGCCTGGAGGCGCTGGACCAGCCGGCCCGCGGTGAGCACCCGCTCGACGCCGGCCAGCGCCAGCGCGTGGGCCATCTGGCGCGGGCCCGCGGTCCAGTTCACCATGACCGGCGTCTTGCCGGCGAACAGCGCGGACAGGTACAGCACCACCGCGCCCACCGACGCCGGGAGCATGATGCCCACCGCCTCGCCCGGCAGCGCGGCGACGACGGGCCGCAGCACCAGCACGGCGGTGACGAGGTCGCGATAGGTTTTGGCGCCGCTGGTCTGGTCGGCGACGATCACCCGTCCCGGCGTGCGGCGCGCCTGGGCCAGGAACAGTTCGCCGATGTGTCCGCCGGCCGGCACGGCGATCCGCTCGGCGGCGGCGGCGCGGGCGAACCAGCCGGCGGCGATGGGCGCCAGTTCCGCCGGTCCGGCGGCGGCCACCTGGCCGCAGGCGGCCAGGATCACGTCGCCGGCGGTGCGCAGGGCGTCGGTCTGCTCCACGGCGTGGCCGAACTCCCGCTCCAGCCAGACCGCCAGGTCCACCTGGGCCAAACTGTCCAGGCCGAGGTCGCGCGCCAGCAGGTGCTCGGGGGCGACGGCCGCCACGCCGCTCACCTCCTGCAGATGCCGCAGAACGATGTCGCGCGTGGCGGCGGGAGCGTCCGCCACCGCGCCGGAAAGCCGGGGCGGCGTCGGCTCGGGCAGCGTCCGGATGCCGCCCCGCTCCCACCAGTAGTACGGCACGTAGGTGTTGGGCGGAGCGTCGGCGTTGTAGAAGGTCTCGAGGTAGCGGTTCAGGACGGTCCGGTCGGCGGTGCGGGGCACATCCGCCGGCTCACACAGCTCGATGGTGACGGGGCGCCGCGGCGCGAAGCACCCGGCGTTGGCCAGCAGCACCTTCAGTCCGCGGAGCAGGCCGGCGGCCATGTCGGGATGGCGCCCCGGCGCGCGGCTGAAGCGGCTGCCCCACAGGCCGCGGGTGCGCACCAGGACGATCCGGACGTCGGGCGCCTGACGGAGCAGGGTCTCCAGGGCGCTGGTGCCGCCCAGGTCCTCGTGGCGGCTGCGGTAGATCCGGCCGGCGGGGTACAGGATGAGGTGCCGCCCCGCGTGCAGGTCGGCGGCGCAGGCGGCCAGGGCGGCGGCCACGTCGTCGCGGGCCGCGGCGCCGTACCGGCCGGGGTCGGCCATGGGCCGGACGCCGAAGCGGTCCGCCAGGCGGCGCACGAGGAAGCGGTCCACCTGGTCGCGGTCGGCCAGCGACCGCGGCGCGAAGCGGGGGAACAGCTCCAGCATGACGATCACCGGATCGATGAGCGCCGGGTGATTGGGCAGAAACAGGATGGGGCCGCCGTCCCGCGCGGCGACCGTCTCGATCCCCTCGACGCGGATCCGGTAGCGCAGGCGCAGCAGGCCGCGGCCGAGCTGGGTGAGCGCCCGGGTGAGGAAGGTCGGCCGTCCTTCCGCGCGGCGGTAGGCGGCCGCGAGCACGGCGGTGGCGAACAGCGTCGCGACGGCGGCCAGTCCGAAACCGGCGGTGGGGAGCGCCACGGCGAGCAGCGCGTTGGACACCAGGCCCGACACCAGGATCCCGGTGAAGACGCCGCAGTTGGTGGCGGCCCACACCGCCCCCTTGCGCGCCGCCGGCGGGCGCACCTGGATGAAACTCTCCACCGGGATCAGGAACATGCCGCCGGCGATGCCCACGCCGCCCGCCAGCGCGAACAGCGCCGCGACCTGCGCGCCCGCCGGCAGGGCCGGGACGGCCGCGATGGCGCCCATGCACGCCGCGACGAGGACGCCGGCGGGGCCGATGATGCGGTGCCAGCGGGGGCCCTTCGCCACCCGCGCGGCGATGACGCCGCCTACGCCGATGCCGATGAGCTGCGCGGCGATGAGGTAGCTGGTGACGGCGGGGCCCAGGCCGAACTGCTGCAGGCCCATGGGATTGATGAGCAGGATCTGCAGCGAGCCGAGGAACCAGATGAAGACGCTCGCGGCGATGGTCGTCCCCAGCAGCGGGTCCCGCGCCGCGTCGCGCAGGTTGCGGATGCTGATGAGCGGGCCGGCCCATGGAAACGCGACCCGCGGATCGGCGGCCGGTCGGGACGGCACGCCGAGACTGACCAGCAGTCCGATGAGCGCCACGCCCACCACGACGCCGCCCACGGCGAGCCGCCCCATGGCGAAGCCCCCGGGTCCGGTGCCGGCCAGATCCAGGGACAGTCCCGCCGTGGCCACGCCGGCCAGGATGGCCGCGGTGACGAAGAACCGCAGGATGGCGTTGGCCCGGGTCACGTACTCCGCGGGGTAGAGTTCGGGGATGGAGCCGTTGAGCGCCGGGCTGAACAGGGTGGACTGCAGCCCCATCAAGCCCAGCATGGTGAAGATGAGCCACCAGTTGCCCGTGATGATCCCGGCGGCGCCGGCCAGCATGGCCGCCAGCTCCAGCGCCTTCGACCCGATGACCACCCGCCGCTTGGCGAAGCGGTCGGCCAGCCACCCGGCCGGGGCCGCGAACAGGATGAACGGCAGCGTGTAGATCGCGAGCGAGTAGCCCTGCAGCTCGGTCCGCCCGGCGCCCACCGCCAGCAGCATGGCCGCCTGCTTGAAGAAGTTGTCGTTGAACACGCCCAGGCCGTACGTGGTGGCCATGGCGAGGAACTTGGCCCGGGCCTGGCGGACGCGTTCCGCCAGCGCGGCGGCGGGCGGCATCGTCGCGGCATGCTCAGCGGCGGCATCGGGCGTCGGGGCGTCGGTGTCGCTCATGCGGTACTCCTGGGAGAGGGGGAACGGTCGGGCTGATTATCGCACGGATCGCCCGCTGATGCCGATATCGGAATGATCGCGCGCCGAAAGATCGGGGTTCAACTCGTGTCACCACCAGGCACACAGTGCACAATGGCAATTTTATGTTTTGGGACCTGGGACCTGGGTCCCGGGTTCGGACATCGGAGATCGAAAGTCGGGGCTCGAGACTCGAGGCTCGCTCCATAATGCGGACATCGGACTTCGTGCTTCGTGCTCGTAATTCGTAATCGTACTCGTAATCGTGATCCCAACCCGGCGTAGCCGGAACCAAGCATTCGGCGTGGCAGTGGATGGGCGCGTCGTGTTTCCCGCACCGTGCGCACCGCGGTCTTGGACAGCCGACGGGATCCCTCCGGCGACTCGCGCCACGCGGGTCGACTGGAGGGCGCACAACCACCGCTCGGCGGATCCGGAACCCATGGGGCATGATCGTTCACTCCAGCTCTGTGCCGCAATGCCGGGTCTCCGGCAAGCCCGTCCAGTTTCAAAGACAATAGCCAGGCGCCGCCCGGCGCAGCCGGGCAGCGCCTGGACAAGCGATGGTGTTTACAGAATGCGCGCCCCGGGGACGGGGCGCGGGGAAGTGCGGTGTTCGCGGCAACCCGTTCTCCGCGCCCCACTGCCGCGGGGCGCGATCCATACTATTTGTCTTTCTTTCCAGGCGCTGCCCCGCGTTCGCGGGGCTGCGCCTGGCTATTTTCGTCGTGAATGCGGAGACGGTGCCGGTCGATGATGGGGTGGACAACCCGTCCGATGGCGCGGCGAAAATCCTGCCAAGAATTGGCAAAAAATCGGGAGTAACTGAGTAATCGTCATCCTAATCGGACATCGGACATCGGATTGCGGAAATCGAGCCGCGAAAACCGCTCTCGCCCCTTCTCCCCTATTGCTGTTCCCCATTCACTGTTTACTGTTCACTGTTCACTCCTATCTCCTATCTCCCAACTCCTATCTTCCTCCGCGCCACGCGGTGATGAAACTCACCGCGGCGTCCACCCAGGCCTGGCACTCCCTGGCGCCGCGCGCGGCGGTGGCCGCCTTCGGATCGCTGAACGACCAGACGCCCGTGCTGGACAGCTCCCGGCTGGTGCCGCCCTTGCCCGTCACGGCCGGCACGCCGAGCCGGCCCGAGAGCACCGCCTCGAGGCGCGGGTCCGTTCTGGCCTTCTCCAGCAGGGCCGCCGTTTCGGGGGTGAACCGGAGCACGGGCTTTTCGGCGCGGTCCAGCCGCACCAGGTCGGGGCGGACGTGGAGCATGATGGACGTCTCGCTCACGCCGGCGTGCCAGTCGAAGAACTCCTCCTCGGCCTCGACCGTCAGCGATCCGCCCACGCCGATGGCGACGGCGACGGCCGGCGTCCCGTGGTTGATCCGCTGGATGACCAGCGCCTGGGCGGTGCTGTTGCCGCCATGGTAGTTGAAGAAGAGGATCCGCCGGAAGCCCTGGCGCACCAGCCCCTCGCAGCACTCGAACAGGAACCGGGCCAGGGTGTCGGTGCTCACGCTGACGGTGCCGGGGTAGCCGTTGTGGTATTCGCTGTAGCCCACCCACGCCAGCGGCGCCACGACGATCCCGGTCCGGCGGGAAATCTCCGTGGCCAGGGCCAGCGCTTCGTAGCTGTCGGTGCCCAAGGGCAGGTGGGTGCCGTGCTGCTCGATGGAGCCGAGGGGGACGAGCAGCATGTCGCTGGTCTTGAGGTACTCCTGGATCTCCGGGTGGCTCATCTCGGGGAGCAGCAGCGGGCGGGGCTCGGCCTGGGCGGCCGCGGCGGCGGCCAGCAGGCCGATGAACCAGCCGGCAATCAGCGGTCGGACGAAACGATGGATCATGATTTTCCTCTCTTGACAATGTCGGTGATGGGGCTGGGACCGGACGCGATTGTACGCGATCCGGCGCGCGTGTCTTGATGGCAAGTGGGCAATCGGCCGCCGGACCGCCCCGGCCGGCGGCTCATTCGGTCGTGGCGCCGGAGCCCGTCGCCGGGTGGGCGCCGGGGCCGCCGGCGAGATCCATCAGGTGCTGGAGCTGGTAGCCCGACGCCTCGATGGCCGCCTGGAGCCGCTGCCGGACGGGCCAGTACCGGTGCAGCGCGTCCGCCGTGGCGGCCGGCTCGCCTGGCCGGGCCGCGGCGGCGGCGACCACGGCCACCGCCAGCAGGTGATCCGCCAGCTCCTCGAAGCACTCCCGGTTGAACCAGAGGACGTCCTGCCAGCGGTTCACCTGGATGAACGCGGGCAGGTCCGGGTCGGCCACGAGCTCGGCCAGGGGGAGGCCGGCGCCGGCGGAGACGGCCGCGGCGGCGCGCTCCATCCAGCCGGCGTGGCTGAGCAGGATCCGCACCAGGGCCAGGCGCCGCCGGACGTCCTCCTCGGACAATCCCAGCGCCTCGCCGGCGCGGTGGACCAGCCGGGCGAACCGCAGCTCGTGAAGCAGGCTGCGGCTGAGTTCGGGATCGTGGGCGCCCAGCGCGTCGCCGAGGCGGCGGAGCACGCTCCAGAGCGCCAGGTCGAGACCGGTCATCCACGTCGATTCGCAGGCCGCCTGCAGGTGGCGGGCGCCGCCGGTCACCGCCGGATCGTCCAGCCGGGCGAGGCGGGCGAGGCGCTCGGGCAGGCCGAACACCGCGGCCAGATCGGCGCGCACCGCCGCGGCGGCCGCGGCCGGATCGCCCGCGCCGCGCTTGAAGGCGCGGATTTCCGCCAGCAGCGCGGCGGCGTCGGCGGCAAGGGCGTCGAGCGTCGCGTCATCGGCCGCCCAGGCCCCGGCCGGCGCGTCCGGCAGGCCGGCGCGCAGGCGCCCCGGCTCCAGCAGCCGTTCGAACGCCCCCTGGATGGGCTGGAGGAACAGCTCCTGCAGCGCCGCGTCGATGCTGGGCACGCCGCGCCCCTCGAGGAAGGCGGCCAGGCGGGCGTAGTGGCCGTGCGCCGAATCGTCCACCTCGCGGAAGTCGAGGAAGACCTGGTACTGGTAGGCGTGCAGATCCACGAACAGCCCCTGCCGATGGATGTCGCGGCTGGCGCGGATGAACTCGAGGCCGGTGACGTGGTCGCGGAAGATCGCGAAGTGGCGGTCGCTGTCGGCCAGGCCCAGACCGTCGCCGAGGGACCTGCGGACCAGCCGCCGCTCCGCCTCGCCGGCGGCGCCGTCGAGGTAGGCGGCCGACTCGCGGATCCAGCCGGCGGTGGAGGCGTACTTGTTGTGGAACACCACCAGCGCGCGCTCGTCGCCGTGGCGGTTGCTGTAGGCGATCACGTTCTCGTCCACGGCGCCGGCGGCGGTGTACAGGTCGTAAAGCAGGAAGTGGCGCACCTCGGCGAAGACGTGGCGCCGGCGCATCAAGGGGAAGATCAGGCGCTCGTGCGCCTGGACCAGGCCCTCGTCGGGACGCTCGTCCCAGTAGGCCCGCGGGTACTCCATGCCGTACTTCTCGCTGAAGCCCTCGATCTGGCCGTGCCCGAACATGGGCAGCCCCGGCATGGTGACCATGAGCAGGGTGACGCCCAGGTACTTGTCGCCCTTGCCGAACTGGGCCACGGCGGTCTCCTCGTCGGGGTTGTTCAGGAAATTGACGAACCGCTTGAGGATCTCCGGATTGAACTCCAGGACGTTCCGCACCGAGAGCCGGAACTTGTCGTTGTCCTCGTTCTTGAGGAAGTTCATGAAGGCGCTGTTGTACACCCGGTGCATCCCCAGGGTGCGGACGAAGTAGCCCTCCATGAGCCAGAACGCCTCGGCCAGGAGCAGGGTGTCGGGGGCCTCGGCGGCCAGGCGGTCCACCACCTCGCGCCAGAACTCGTTGGGCATGGCGCGGTCGAAGTCGGCCTTGGTCAGGCCGCGCCCGGCCCGCGACGGGATGTCGCCGCCGGCGCCCGGTTCCGGGTACCAGAGGCGGTGGTAGTGGCGCTTGGTCAGGGTCATGGCCGCGTCGAAGCGGATCACCGGGAAACGCCGCGCCACGCTCAGGATGGCCTGGATCGCCGCCTCGCGCACCTCGGGGAGGAGGTAGTTGAGCTGGGCGGTGTCGTTCCACGGCATGTTGGTGCCGTCGTTGCCGTGGTAGATGTAGCGGGTGGCGCCGGTGTGGCGGTCCGTCCACTTGAAGGTGACCGCGGCGTCGGTGCGCTGGAAGTAATGGTCCTCGACGTAGATCCCGTGGCGGTCGTCGCCCGACAGGTTCGGTCCGTTGTACGAATACACGGGGAAGGGGCTGTGGTCCAGCTGGATGAACCAGTCGGGGTGCTCGCGGACCCACGGCGCGTCGATGCCCATGTGGTTGGGAACCATGTCGGCCGCCAGGCGGATGCCCCGCCCCCAGGCGCGGTGGCGGAGGTTGTCGAGCGCCGCCTCGCCGCCGAGATCCTCGGCGATGGCGTAGCCGGCGAGCGAGTAGGCCGAGGCCATCGCCTCGGGGTTGCCGCACATCTGCTTGATCTGCCGCGAGGCGCGGCTCCGTTCCCACACGCCGATGAGCCACAGGCCGGTGAAACCCCAGCGGGCCAGGCGGTCCAGCTCCTCGTCGGGGATCGCGTCCAGCGTGCGGATGGGCCGCCCGTAGCGGCGCGACAGCTGGTCGAGCCAGACGTAGGTGCTCTTGGCGATGAGCACCAGCCGGGGCATCCAGTCGCGGTCCGGCGTGAAGCGCTCGGGTTCCGGCTCGGCGCCCGCCCAGCCGCCGGCCGCGTCGAACCGCAGCACCTGGGCCGGTCCGGCGCCGCCGCCCGCGGCTCGCTCCTCCTCCCGCACCAGGTCCAGGCCGCTCAGCAGCCGGAGCAGGTAGTCGTGCAAGAGCAGGCCCCACCGTTCGCGGATCCAGTCGAGCTGGCCCAGCAGGTCGTACGGGACCGCCAGCGCCGGGCTGCGGAGCATGACCACCAGCGACTGGTGGTCCGGTCCGAACACCGGCTGCTCGGCGAAGAAGTCGGCCAGCGCCTCGATGACCCGCGGGTAGGGGGTCTCGAGCGCCAGCTCCGCATCGTTGAACAGCTCGTTGAACGGGGTGAAGGCCGGGTTGGCGTTGGCCAGCCACAGAAGCAGCACTTCCTCCAGGGCCAGCTCCCGGTGGGAGACGCCCGCGGTGGCGCCGGCCAGGTGGGCCGCCGCGTCGATCTCGCCGCGATAGACGGCGGGCGGCGGAAAGAGCTCGGTGAAGCGCCGCAGCACCGCGTCCACCGCCGCGCGCCCCAGCGCGGTGTCGAGGCGGGCCAGTGCGTCGGTGAAGGCGCGGGCGCTGCGCTGCGCGCGGTACTGGGCGGCCACGTGGTGCAGGATTTCGTCGATGAGCCCCATGGCGTTGAGATGGCCGGCGCGCACGGCCCGCTCGGGGAAGCCGGCCAGGTCGCGGTGCGCGTTCATCGCCTGCGCCAGCAGCCGGACGGCGTGGAAGTCGGTGAACACCACGTTGCCGGTGAGAGTGAAGAGGTGGTCGGCCACGCGGTAGCGGTCGCGGGCCCAGCGGCGGATGTGGAAGGCCATGACGCGGTCGCCCGGCCGCGGCGACGGCGGGCCGCCGCCCTCCAGGGCGCACAGGCGGATGACGCGGGCTCCGGGGGGCAAGGCGGATCGGTTGGCGCTCATGGGCGGCTCCCGCGGCGGAGTGGGCCGGCTGGTCGTGGGGACGGCCTGCGGCCAAGCTATCGGAAAACCGGGGGGAAGTCAAGAAACGCCGTAGCCTCTGTCACCACTCAGACAGGCAGGGCACACAGGGGCAATCATCTCTCATTGATCATTTTTCATTTCTCATTTGTCATTGAAGAGGGGCTATGGTGAATGGGTGTATCGGAAGACAAGCGACGGATCAGCCATCAACGATCACAATCATCCATCAATGATCGATGATCAACTCTTCCAAACCTGCGAACCGGTGCGCAGCGAAAGATCGCCCGAATGTGACTCAATGATTCTCGAAGATGCGCACCCAATCCACCAGACCGGACGCATGCTCCCGGTCCGCAGAACCGATTGGAAGTTTGAATCGATGGGGGACTGCTCGATCGTGCATGGCACCACGATCCCGGCCCGAATGGGCCGGACCGGATTAGCCAGGGGCGCAGCCCCTGGTG
>JAGOHA010000115.1 GCA_017996395.1 Acidobacteriota bacterium
CGCTGGGCGCCGGCGCCGCCCACGAGGTACATGAGGGTGAGCGGCCGGCCCGACTCCTCCGTGATGTTGTCGATCCCGAGGTCCGCGGCCATCAGCGGCAGGTACTTCTGCCGGAATTTCATCTTCGGGTCCAGGTTGGGGATGCGCCGGGCCAGGTCACGCCGGAGCACGGGGCCCTCCTTGCCGCCCACCAGCGAGTCGGGGAGAGGGAAGCCCGTCTGGATGATGCGCTCGGGCGGCACGCCGTACTGGATGAGGCGGGTCCGGGCGTGGCGCGACGGGGCCAGGTAGGTGATCCGCGACTCCTTGGGCTTGGGGGGGACCCAGACCCGGTTGATGTCGGTGTCGGTGACCACGCAGAACACCCGCTCCAGGCCGTGATAGTCGGCGGCCAGCGCGGGGATGAAGTGGGTGGTCAGGATGGGCAGGTCCTTGAGACGGATATAGTCGACGAGGCTTTTGCACAGGCCGCTCCGGATCTTGCGGTGGAGGAACAGCGCCGTGGTGGTGGGCTTGGACAGGTCGCGGAACGGGAAGAACGGTGAGATCCGCTGGAAGCGGTCGTAGACGTCGAAGAGCAGGTGCAGGGGGAAGGGCGCGTTGCGCAGCCGCGAGACGAATTCGTAGCCGCCGCGGGCGCGCTCCCAGTAACGGTGCTCCCTGGGCGCGATGATCTGGTCGTTGTTGGCGGTGAGGATCCGTTCCTCGGCGATGGGCTGGAACGGGAAGGCGGCCCGCTGGTGCCCGTAACCCATGTCCACCGAGATGACCCACGCCTTGCGCTCATCGGTCATGTGCGGCCTCCGCGAGAGGATGTGTGTAGCGACAGGAGATTGTCCGCCGTCAGGTTAAGCCATCCGGCGGGTCGATGCAACCGGAAATCGCCGCGGAGGGTTGGGGTACGTCCTCGCCCGAGGCTGAAAAAAGGCCCGCGCGCGGCGCGGGCCCTTGTGGGTTCGAACAGGATGCGGAGACGGTCAGTCGCAGTCTTCCGGATTGTCTGTGGTGAGTCGGTCGTAGAGCACGGAGTTGATCCGCTTGGCGCCCCACTTGAGGTAGCCGGTGGCCCGGTTGATGTTGGTGGCGTGGTTGACGTAGACGAGCCACGGGTTGCCGTCCTGGTTGTAGAAGTAGTAGCCGTAGTTGTAGGTCTTGAAGACGCCGGTGCCGGTGTACTCGCCAACGCCGGTGCCGGTGAGGATGTGGTAGACGTAGTCGCCGGTGTTGCTGTTGATGCAGAGCTTGGAGCGGCCGTAGTCGTCGTCGAAGATCAGGTCGAACACGTCGCACACTTCGATCCGGCTGGCGGTGCCGGTGTGGCTGAAGCCGCCAACCGCGCCGCCCAGCTTGTAGATGGTGCCGTCCAGCACCACGGCGCTGGTGCGGTAGACCGCGGATGGCGGGAAATTTCCGCCTAACGTCCAGATGCCGGTGCCGGAGTCGTAAAAGTAGGACAGGTTGCTGATGCCGCCGCCCAACACGCCGCCCACCATCCAGAGTTGCGGCTGGCCGCACGAAACCTGGCCGTAGCCCATGGCCCAGTGGTCGGTGGGCAGGGGCGGCACGGTGGCGTTTTCCGCACCCCATGTGCCGGTGTTGAAATCATAGCATTGGGTGCTGGTGATCCCCCAACCGGCGCCGTTGCCGCCGGCCACGCAGAGCAGCTTGTGGCCGTCGCTGGGCCGCCGGAAGATGAAGGCGGCGTGGAAGTCCCGCACCGTGGTGAAGTTGGGCAGCGGGGCCAACCAGGCGTTCGCGGCGGGATTGTACACGTACACCGTGCTCAGGTTGCCGGTCCCCGGGATAGTGGAGCCGCCGGTCATGTAGAGGATGCCGGTCTCCGGATCGGCCACCCACGCCGGGGCCCAGATGCCGGGGTAAGGCGGCGGGGTTCCCGAGGGCGCCTCATGGATCCAGACGTTGGTGGCCATGTTGTAGGACCAGAGGCCGGTGAAGCCGGCGGTGGTGGAGTCACCGTACATGTACACCTTGGAGCCGTGAACCGCCCCGGATCGTGCGTAGTTGACGCCGAAGGACGGCGCGGAGCCGGCAACGGTGGACCAGGAATCGGTGGCCGGATTGTAGACGCGTACGTTGGCATTGGCGCCATAACCGGTGATGGACCAGGCCCGACCGTTGTAGGCGGCCACCACGTTGTCCATGCGGCCGCTGTCGGGCTCGGTGGCGATCAGCTCCCACGCCGCCAGGGCCATCAGGCTCTGGACGTCGGTGACTGCGGAGAGTCCCAGCCCGATGGCGAGGACGGAAGCGGAAACCGTCTGGCCCGGCGGCAGCGCCGGATCGGCCACCACCGTCACGTCGATGGCGGCCTCGTCCCAGGCGCCCAGGTAGACGGACTCGGGGCCGGTGATGAAGCCCTGGGCGTCGTCGATGACGTACTCCAGCCGGACCAGGCCGGGGGCGCCCGTCCGGTTGGCCAGCTTCAGGGTCACGGTCTGGGGCAGCCCGGGGGTGCAGGTGGTGGCCACCAGGGGCTGGTCGAACCTCAGGCCGGTGGCCCGATCCGGCGCGGCCGTCTGAAGCGTCCGGGCCGTGGCCGGGGCCATCCGGAAGGGCTGGTCGGCGGTGCCGGTGGACACGCGCGGCTGGACGGATCGTAGATTGAGACCGCGGCGGCTGGCGTCCGCTCCCAGCGCGATGCAGGTGGTCACGCCGATCAGCAGCAGAGCCAGGATCACGACAAACGGTCTGACTCGTGGATTGGACATAGAGACTCCTTGTGCCAAAAAATGATGAAGGCGATGATTGTGATTTGTAGCACAAACGAACGAATCGTTCAAGCGATTCATACCAATTCAGGACCGATTTCAACTTACACCGGTCTGAACAGTCGTGAAAAAACGAAAAAAAGGCCCGCGCGCGGCGCGGGCCCTTGTGGGTTCGAACAGGATGCGGAGACGGTCAGTCGCAGGTGGTGGGGTTGTTCGTGGTGATCCGGTCGTAGAGCACGGAGTTGATCCGCTTGGCGCCCCACTTGAGGTAGCCGGTGGCCCGGTTGATGTTGGTGGCGTGGTTGACGTAGACGAGCCACGGGTTGCCGTCCTGGTTGTGGAAGTAGTAGCCGTAGTTGTAAGTCTTGAAAACGCCCGTGCCGCTGTATTCACCGGCGCCGGTGCCGGTGAGGACGTGGTAGACGTAGTCGCCGGTGTCGCTGCTGATGCACAGCTTGGAGCGGCCGTGGTCGTCCACGAAGATCAGGTCGTACGTGCTGCACGGCGGAGTGATCCGGCTGGCTGTGCCGGTGGGGGTGAAGCCCCCCGTGGAGCCGCCCAGTTTGTAGATGGTGCCATCCAGCACGGCGACATTCAGACGGTATGCTGCCGGTGACGGGAATGTTCCGCCGCTGACCCAGGTGTCGGTTCCCACTTCATGGTAATAGGAGTAGTTGTGAATGGTCGCCGTGCCGTTGGTGACGCCGCCGACCAACCACAGCTGAGGCGGCCGGCACTCCAGCTGACAGTAGCCCATGCCCCACCAGTCGAAGGGAAGGTGCGGCACGTCGGCGTTTTCGGCGTTCCAGGTGCCCGTGTTGAAATCGTAGCACTGCGTGCTGGTCAGATAGGTAAAATAAGACGTGGCGCCTCCGGCCACGCAGAGCAGTTTGTGGCCGTCGCTGGGCCGCCGGAAGATGAACGCGGCATGGTGATCCCGGACCGTGGTGAAGTTGGGCAGTGGGGCCAGCCAGGCATTCGTCACGGGATTGTACACGTAGACCGTGTTCAGGTTGCCCCCGCCCGGCGTGGTGGCGCCACCGGTGATGTAAAACAATCCGGTTTCCGGATCGGTTGCCCACGCCGGCGTCCAGATTCCGCTGTAGGGTGGGGGGGTTCCCCCGGGCGCCTCGTTCAACCAGACATTCGTCGCCATGTTGTAGGACCAGAGTCCGGTGAATCCGGCGGTGGCGGCATCGCCGTACATGTACACCTTGGAGCCGTGTACCGCTCCTGAGCGGGCGCGGTCAATCCCGACCCCGAACGGCGGCCGGGACAGGGGAATGACCGACCAGGTGTCGGTGTCCGGGTTGAGGACGCTCACTTCACGGTAGGAGCCCCAGCCGGTCACCGACCAGATCATGCCGTTGTAAACGGCAACGACGTTATCCATGCGGCCGGTGTTGGGTTCGGTGGGAGCCAGCTCCCACACCGCCGTCGCCGTCAAACCCTGAATATCGGTGGCCGCGGTGAGCCCCGGGCCGAAAGCGTGGATCGAGGCGCGGACCGTTTGGCCGGACGGCAGGGCCGGATCGGTCACGAGGGTCACCTCGATGGCCGCCGTATCCCAGGCGCCCAGGTACACGGACTCGGGACCCGTGATGAAGCCCTGCCGACTATCGACGCCGTAAGCCAGTTGGACCAGGCCGGGGCTGTCGGTCCGGTTGGACAACGCCAGCCGGATGGTCTGGGGCAGGCCGGGGATGCAACAGCTGGCGATGGCGCTCTGGTCAAAATATAGGCCGGTCAACAAATCAGATGAGCGGCTTTCCGCCAACGGGGCGAGGGCAAACACCTTCCGGTACAACTGATCTTCGGTGCCGGTATAGGCCCGATGTTTGTCGTAGTTGGTTGAGTGACGCAGGGTGTCCGCCCCCAGGATGGTTGACGAGAATCCCATGGTCAGCCATGCGACCAGGAACATAGTCAGATACTTCGTATTGCGCTGAAGCATTTGGCCTCTCCTGTGTAACGACAGCATTGTAAACTCAATATATGGCCATTATGTGCGGGGATGAACGGTTGCGCAACACATTTTTGTACCCGAAGCCGCTGGCGGGTTGCGCGATGAGCGATGAATAAAATACAAGGGCCCGCGCGCGGCGCGGGCCCCTGTGGATTCGAACGCAATTCTGAGTGGATCAGTCGCAGGTGGTGGGGTTGTTCGTGGTGACCCGGTCGTAAAGCACGGAGTTGATCCGCTTGGCGCCCCACTTGAGGTAGCCGGTGGCCCGGTTGATGTTGGTGGCGTGGTTGACGTAGACGAGCCACGGGTTGCCGTCCTGGTTGTAGAAGTAGAAGCCGTAGTTGTAGGGCTTGAAGACGCCGGTGCCGGTGTACTCGCCGGCGCCGGTGCCGGTGAGGACGTGGTAGACGTAGTCGCCGGTGTCGCTGTTGATGCAGAGCTTGGAGCGGCCGTAGTCGTCGACAAAAATCAAATCGTACCGCTCATAGTCCAACCCGAGGAAGTACCCCACGATGTTGATCCAGAGTTCCCGGCCGTCCGGCATGCCGTCAGTGTCCAGGTCGGCATCGTTCTGCCCGTCGCAGAATCCTCTGAAGATCGTCCGGCCGTCGTTACCCGTCACCAGGGCGGCTTCTCCCGCGGAGGGGGCGGGCGTGTATCCGGCCACGGTATCGAAGCCGGGCAGGGCGTGCAGGTGCTGGCCATAGGTGCCGTAGCGGCCACCGGACAGATTGGTAAACTCGGGCACCGACATGGGGAAATTGAATAACTGGTGCGCCGGATCCCACCAGAGCACCGGGTCGGGGGGATCGTAATCATTGAAGTTCCAATCAATGCCCATGTGGGCGAAGAACGGGTACGCCATGGCCTTGGCCGATGTCCAATCACCGGTTGTCCAGCTGTGGAAGTACAGGGCGCCCCCGCCGGTCACGTGTGCGTCCAGGAGGTCGAACAGCGTATTCTGCGGGCCGTAATTGTCGTTGGCGACGATGACGATGTCCCAGGGCTGGCTCTGCAGGGCGGTCTCGAACCCGCTCCAGTTGCCGTCGTAGAATGCGGTGTATCCCAGGCTCCACCACTGCAGCGCCTGGTCGGTGAACGTGTTGGGGGCGGCGTGATAGGCGTCGTCGGCATACACCAGGAGGCTGAGACCGCCGTTTTTCACGATCCGGGGAGTCCAGCGGTAGGCGGATCGGGGGGCCGCGGATTTCACCAGCGCGTTCTGCGGATCCGTTGACGGGGCGCCTTTGTACAGCCAGACACCGGTCCCTTTGAGGGCGGGCTTCAGTTCCATTGTGCGGTGGGCGAAGTCCGCCGCCATCGCCGGGATCATGAGGGCGATGATGGCAATCCACGCAACCATCATGACTCGTGGTTTGGACATATGATCGACTCCTGATTAGGTTTCAATATGCTTTTATTATAGGTGGCTTTTTCTGGGTGTCAATTTGGAGTGATCGATGCTTACGGCACAGCGACCCGCGGCGGTCTTGCCGGCCGGCCATTCCGGCCGGGATCGTGGAGCCCGCGGAGGGATTCCGTCACGACTTCAAACCAGGATTCCGGACGCCTGCCCGCGGGCGTCGATCGCGTGGATGCGGACCTCGACGGCGGTGTTGGGCGGGAGGGCCTCGGCGAGGGCCAGGGTGATGTAGTTCTCGGTGAGCGCCTGGCTGCCGGCGAACCGGCCGCCGCTCCGCAGGACGAGGGCGGGGAGCGCGCGGCCGAGGCACGCCTCCAGGTGCCGCCGGCGGCTCGCCTGGCCGATGTCCCGCAGGATCTTTGTGCGCCGGGCCACTTCCCGTTCAGGCAGGCGGCCGCGCATGGCGGCGGCCCGCGTGCCGGGCCGCGGCGAGAAGGGGAACACGTGCAAGTAGGTCAGGGATGACGCGGTGACGAGCGCCGCCGTATCCTGGAACTCCGCCTCGGTCTCGCCCGGAAACCCCGCGATCACGTCGGCGCCCAGGGCGGCCTGCGGCCGGAGCGCCACCAGCCGCCGCACCACCGCGAGATACTGGTCCGGGGTGTACGGTCGGCCCATGCGCGCGAGCACCGCCGCCGACCCGCTCTGGAGGGGCACGTGGAAGTGAGGCGCCAGCCGCGGCTCGCGGCCAATGAGCGCCAGGAGCGCCGCGTCGAACTCCAGCGGCTCCACGGAGCTGAGGCGGACGCGGCCGACGGGCGTCTCGCGCAGCAGCCGCTCCAGCAGGGCGGCCAGCGAGAGGGGCGGCGCGAGGGTGTGCCCGTAGCGGCCCAGGTGGATGCCCGTGAGGATGACCTCGCGGGCGCCGGCCGCGGCCAGCGCCGCGACGCGGGCCGCCACCGCGTCGGGGGGCGCGCTGCGCTCGGCGCCCCGCACGGCGGGGACGATGCAGTAGGCGCATGCCGCGTTGCAGCCATCCTGCACCTTGACCATGGGCCGGGTGTGCCCCCGCCACGCCACGGGGACATCCATCGCAACGGCCGGAACCGTGCCGGCGGCGCTCGGAACCGCGTGGCCCTCGGCCAGCGCCGCGACCAGCCGGGCCGGGTCGCCGGTGCCGGCCACGAGGCTGACGCCGGGCAGCGCCGCCGCGTCCTGCGGGGCGCGCTCGGCGTAGCAACCGATGACGGCGAGCCGGGCCGACGGATGGGCGCGATGCAGCCGCCGCACCGTCTGGCGGAGGTCGGCGTCGCCGCGATGGGTGACGGTGCAGGAGTTCAGGATGATGAGGTCGGCGGCGGCGGGGTCGTCCACGGCGACGTGCCCGACGGCGGCCAGGGCGTCGGCCAAGCCGTCGCCGTCGGCCTGGTTGACGCGGCAGCCGAACGAGTGCAGGTGGAAGCGCATCGCAGAAGCCTCGGGAACAAACGGGCCGGCTCAGGCGCCTCCGCCGGAGGCGAGCTTCTCACGGAGCTGGCGGGACTGCTCCGCCACCGCGTCGGCCTGCTCGGCCTTGAAGCGGTCGAGGCGCGCCGCCAGGGCCGGGTCGGCCAGGGCGAGGACCTGGGCGGCGAACACGGCGGCGTTGCGCGCCCCGGCCTTGCCGACGGCCATGGCCGCCACCGGCACGCCCGGCGGCATCTGCACGGTGGCCAGCAGCGCGTCCATCCCTTGCAGGGGCGACGAGTCGATGGGCACGCCCACCACGGGGAGCGTGGTGTGAGCGGCGACCACTCCGCCGAGATGGGCCGCGGCGCCGGCGCCCACCACGATCACCCGCAGCCCCCGCGCCCGGGCGGCGGCGGCGTAGCGGGCGGTCTTGTCGGGCGAGCGGTGGGCCGAGGAGACGTCCACTTCGTAGGGGATGCCCAGTTTGGCCAGGGTGTCGAGGCAGCCCCGCATCACCTCGAGGTCCGACAAACTGCCCATGAGCACGCCCACCAGCGGTTGTTCCATCGCACACCTCCGGACGGATTCAGCGGGTATTTCACCATAAAGTGCTGCTCAACTCAACGGATTCGGACCTGATTCACGCGCGGCCGCGCCATCCCTCCAGCCGGACGGTGCATCTAAAAACGGCGGCACAGCCGTTCCTGCCGGACCCGTGACGGTTGGCGATTGACATGATGGTGGGCGGCGGGGCATGATGGACCGTCGCTCCGGCCCGGCGGCGGCCGCGCCGCCAGACGGCCACCCGGGAGTTGCAATGGCGAACATCCTGAAAGCGCCCGAACCCGTCCTGCAGTGCATGGACATGATCGGGGGCAATCATCTCGACAGCTACCTCATCCGTTCCCCCGGCCTCGACGTCTGGGTGGACAGCCGGCCCCACCAAACGGACGCCGGCGGCGACGTGCACCTCCTGTCCGTATGCGGCTCGGGCCGGGTCACCCGCATGGTCATGGCCGACGTGGCCGGTCACGGCGAAACCTCCCAGGAGACGGCCCGGATGCTGCGACGCCTGGTGCGGGAGCACATCAACTACCTGGACCAGTCCCGGCTCGTGCGCGACGTGAACCAGGCGTACAGCCGGCACGTCCATGTGGGGCGGTTCGCCACCATGCTGTTCATGACCTACTACGCCCCCACCGGTCACCTGATCCTCTGCAACGCCGGCCACCCGCGCCCTTTCCACTTCAGCACTCGGCTGGGCGGCTGGCGGGCGCTGGACCATGATACCCCCGACACGGGGCCTTCGATCCGCCAGGAGAAGGGCACCTACGGCTTCCACCGGGTGGCCAACCTGCCGCTCGGCGTCATTCCGGACACCGACTACATCCAGTTCGAGGTGCACCTGGACCCGGGCGACCTGATCGTGGCCGCCACCGACGCCTTCATCGAAGCCCGGGGGCCCGATGGCAGCGAGTTGGGCGAGCCCGGCCTGCGGGCGATGCTGGGCGAACTGCCGCTGGGCGAACCGGCGGCATTCGGTCCGGCGATCCTGGCGGCGGTGGACCGCTTCCGCGCCGCCGCTCCGCCCCAGGACGACCAGACGCTGCTGGTGGCCCGGCGGACCCACGACCCTCTTCCCCAAGGGGGATTCGCAATGATCGGTCGCCTGCTGAAGCGCCTGTTGCGGCGCGCATGAAGCGAAAGGTGGTGGTGAGAATCCGAAGCTTCTGAAAAGGTTCAGCGGTATCGCCGCAGGCCCTTCAGGGCGATATCCCGGCGGTAGTGCATCCCGTCAAAATGAATCTGGGACGCAGCCTCGTAGGCGCACATCACCGCCGTGTCCAGGTCGGCGCCACGCGCTGTCACCCCCAGCACCCGGCCGCCGGCGGTCACGAACCGTTCCCCCTCGCGCCTCGTGCCGGCGTGGAAGACCGTCACGTGCGGGTGCTGGGCGGCCAGCTCCAGCCCGCGGATGGGCACGCCCTTGGCGTAGTCGCCCGGGTAGCCGCCCGAGGCCAGCACCACGCAGACCGTCGGCCACGGGTCCGTCTCCAGCCGGGCGCGGTCCAGCCGGCCTTCGGCCAGCAGGCGGAGCGACTCGGCCAGCGATCCGCACAGGCGGGGGAGCACCGCCTGGGTCTCGGGGTCGCCGAACCGCACGTTGAATTCCAGCACCCGGGGGCCGGCCGCGGTGAGCATGAGCCCGGCGTAGAGCACCCCGCGGAAGGGGTGCCCCTCGGCCGCCATGCCGCGGACCGTGGGGCGGATGACCGTGTCGAGGATGGCGTCGGCCAGCCCCGGCGGCAGGATCCGGTCGTCGGAATAGGCGCCCATCCCGCCGGTGTTGGGGCCGCGATCATCGTCGAACACCCGCTTGTGGTCCTGGGCGGGAGGCAGCGGCACGACGTGCCCGCCGTCGGTCAGGGCCATGCACGAAGCCTCTTCACCCCGGAGGAACTCCTCCACCACCACCCGGTCGCCGGCGGCGCCGAAGCAGCGCCGCTCCATCATCTCGGCCAGGGCGGCCTGCGCCGCGGACAGGTCGGCGGCGACCACCACGCCCTTGCCGGCGGCCAGCCCGTCGGCCTTGATGACCACGGGGAACTCGAACCGGCCCGCCTCCAGGGACCGGCGGGCGGCGGCCGCCTGGTCGTGCACCTCGTAGCGGGCGGTGGGGATGCCGTGGCGGGCCATGAAGTCCTTGGCGAAGATCTTGCTCCCCTCGAGCCGGGCGGCGGCGGCGCCGGGTCCGGCCACCGCCACGCCGGCCGCCGTCAGCCGGTCGGCCAGGCCCGCCACCAGCGGGGCCTCCGGCCCCACCACCACGAGGTCGAAACGCCCGTCGACGGCGAGGCGGACCAGCGCGTCCAGGTCCGCGCCGTCCACCGCCGCCCGCGCGGCGGGCGGGCACATGCCGTCGCTGCCGGG
>JAGOHA010000116.1 GCA_017996395.1 Acidobacteriota bacterium
AGGCGTGTTCGTGGACGCGCCGCGGAGGGCGGTGCGCCGCATCGCAACAGAGGTCGGTCTCGACGTGCTTCAGTTCCACGGCTGTGAGAGCGCCGCCTTTTGCCGCGGCTGGGAACGGCCGGTGATCAAGGCATTCCGCGTGGGCGAGAGCCTGCCGGAAACGGACGGCTACCGCGTGTTCGCCCGGCTGTACGACGGCGGCGACGGGGCGCGATTCGGCGGGACTGGCCGTTCGTTCGACCACCGGCTGCTGGCCGGCGCGCCCGGCAAGGTGTTCCTGGCCGGCGGCCTCGGGCCCGACACGGTGACCGACCTGCCGGTGGATCCCTTCGCCGTGGACGCCTGCTCCGGCCTGGAGACGGCGCCGGGGATCAAGGACACGATCGCCGTGGAGCGGTTCGCCCGCGCCGCCAAGGACCGCACCCGCTTCGGCCGGTTCGGCGGGCGGTTCGTGCCCGAGACGCTCATGGCCGCGCTCGACGAACTGGAGGCGGCGTGGGGACGGGCCTTGGCCGATCCGTCATTCGGCGCAGAATTGGCGGAGTTGCTCGCGGACTACGCCGGCCGGCCCACACCGCTGTACCTGGCGCGGAATTTCTCCGCGACCGCGGGTGGGCGAGTCTATCTCAAGCGTGAGGACCTGCTCCACGGTGGCGCTCACAAGACCAACAACGTGCTGGGGCAGATGCTGCTGGCGCGCCGCATGGGCAAGACGCGCGTCGTCGCGGAGACCGGGGCCGGGCAGCATGGTGTCGCCGTGGCCATGGCCGGCGCCCTGTTCTGCCTGCCGGTAGAGGTGTACATGGGTGTCGAGGACATGGCCCGCCAGCGCGTGAACGTGGAGCGAATGCGCCTCTGCGGCGCGACAGTGCGACCGGTGGAGACCGCTCCCGGGCGCGGTACGCTGAAGGATGCGGTGAGCGAGGCGCTCCGCGACTGGACGACGAACGTCCGCACCACGTACTACCTGCTGGGGTCGGTGGCGGGCCCCTATCCCTACCCGGCGGTGGTGCGGGATTTCCAGAAGGTCATCGGGCGCGAGGCACGGGCGCAGATTCTGGCGACGGAAGGGCGGCTGCCCAATGCGGTGGTGGCGTGTGTGGGCGGGGGTTCGAACGCCATCGGAATCTTCGATGCGTTTCTGGGAGACACCGGCGTCCGGCTCGTGGGGGTGGAGGCCGGCGGCGACGGCGTCCGCCATGGCGCTTCGCTCGGCGGCGGTCGCGAGGGAATTTTCCAGGGAGCCCGGACCATGGTGCTGCAGAACGCCGACGGCCAGATCGAGGAGGCGCACAGCGTCTCCGCCGGCCTGGACTACCCGGGCGTGGGCCCGCAACACGCCCATCTGCACCGGACCGGCCGGGCCGACTATGTCACCGCGACCGACGCCGAGGCGGTGGCGGCTTTCCGGCTGCTGGCCCGCGCCGAGGGGATCATCCCCGCGCTGGAATCCGCCCACGCCCTGGCTCATGTGCTGAAGATGAACCTCGGATCCGACGACGTGGTGGTGCTCAACCTGTCGGGCCGGGGCGACAAGGACTTGGCGACTGTGGAGGCGCAACCATGAACCTGACCCAACGACTGCATGATTGCCGCCGGACCGGCCGGCTGGCCTTCATGGCCCACGTGTACGCCGGCTATCCAGACGCGGCGTTCACCCGGCGGCTGATCGACGTGCTGGCTCCGGCGGTGGACATCCTGGAACTGGGCATCCCGTACAGCGACCCGCTGGCCGACGGTCCGATGTTCCAGGCCGCCTGCCGTCGCGCGCTGGAGAACGGGGTGCGTCCCGCCGACGTGTTCCACCTGGCGGCAAGGCTGCGGCCGCCCGGATTCCACCGGCCCGTCGTGCTCACCACGTACGCCAACCTGGTGTTTCAGGCGGGATCGGCCGATTTTGCGGCGCGGCTTGTCGAGGCAGGCGTCCAGGGCCTCATCGTGCCGGATCTGCCCGTGGACGAGTGCGGCGAGTTGCACCGGGCCTGTGTCGGCGCGGGGGTGCACCTGATTCAGCTCGTGGCGCCCACCACGCCACCGGCGCGGCTGGAGCGGATCCTGGCGGCGGCATCCGGTTTTGTCTACTTGGTGTCGGTGGCGGGGGTGACCGGAACCGATCAGGACTCAGACGCCGCGCTGCGGGAGCAGATAGCCCGGATCCGAATGCGTTCGGACCTGCCGCTGCTCGTGGGATTCGGCATCAGCCGTCCGGAGCAGGCGATGGCGTTGCGGGACGTGGATGGATTCATCATGGGCAGCGCCATCGCCCGGCGGGTGGAGCCGGGCCGGCCGGCCGAAGAGGCGCTGGCCGACGTGGCGGCGTTCGTCCGCCAGTTTCGGGGCCTGCCGCAATGCTGCGGAAGAGGCAACGGAGGTGAGGCGTGAACGTGCAGGTGGTGCCGTCGGTGGTGTGCGGCACGGTGGCGGCGCCGGCGTCCAAGAGCGCCATGATCCGGGCGGTGGCGGCCGCGCTGCTGGCGGACGGGCGGACGATCATCGGGAATCCGTCCCGCTGCGACGACGCCCGGGCGGCGCTGGCGGTGGCCCGGGCGTTGGGGGCGCGGGTGGCGGCGGGGCGGGATCGCGTGACCGTGACCGGCGGCCTCGCCCCAACGGGTGTGCCGCTGGACTGCCGTGAGTCGGGGCTGGCGGCGCGGCTGTTCCCAGCCATTGCGGCGCTTGGCGCAGATGCGGTGACCATCACCGGACGGGGATCGCTGCTCCGCCGGCCGGTGGGGCCCATCGAGAATCCGCTCCGGCAGCTGGGCGCCGAGTGTATGAGCACAGGCGGGCACCTGCCCCTGCGGGTGCGGGGGCCGCTGCGGGGCGGACCGGTGGAAGTGGACGGAGCGCTTACGTCCCAGTTCCTGACGGGCCTGCTTATGGCCCTGCCCCTGGCGCCGGGTGACTCCGTCCTGACGGTGCGGCGGTTGGCCAGCCGTCCGTACATCGACCTGACCCTGGCGGTGATGCACGCGTTCGGAGTGACCGCCGGACACGAAGAGTATGGAGAGTTCCGCATCCGCGGCAACCAGCGGTACCGGCCGGGGGAGTATATCGTGGAGGGGGATTGGAGCGGGGCGGCCTTTCTCCTGGTGGCCGGGGCCGTGGCCGGTGACATCGTCGTGACGGGACTGGACCCGGCCTCCACCCAGGCTGACCGCCTGGTCCTGGACGCGCTGGCGGCGGCCGGTGCGGCGCCCGAGTGGGATGCTGTTCCCGGAGGGCTGCCGGCAACGGACCGCGTGCGGATCGCCCGTGAGGAACCGCGTGCCTTTGAGGTCGATCTGACCGACGCGCCGGACCTGTTCCCGCCCCTGGTGGCTCTGGCGGTCCACTGCCGTGGCCGCAGCGCAATGCGCGGCGCGGACCGCCTGGCTCACAAGGAAAGCGACCGTGCGACGGCGCTGATCCGGATGTTCACGAGACTCGGCGGGGATGTCCGGCGAGAGGGGGACGTGCTGGTGGTGGTCGGCGGCCGCCGGCTGGTGGGCGGAACGGTGGACGCTGGGGGCGACCACCGCATGGCCATGGCCGCGGCGGTGGCCGCGCTCGGTGCCGCCGGTCCCGTGACCATCGTCGGCGCGGAGTGCGTCCGCAAGTCATACCCCGACTTCTTCGCTGACCTGGCCACGCTCGGCGCCAACCTCGTCCGACCGGCAGCGCAATCATCGCAACGATGATCGCCATCGATCATCGGGTCGTGACCGCGGTTCGCCACCGGCGTCTTTCCACCCCCCATCATGTTATACTGCCGACGCCGGTGTTGGCCCCCCAGAGGAGACGCGATGCCGAAGATCGATTACCGGAAGAAACTGAAATCGCTCTACAGTCCGTCCGCGACAGCGGTGGTTCAGGTCGAGGTGCCGCCTCAGAGTTACCTGATGGTGGACGGCGCCGGCGACCCCAACGGCTCTCCGAAATTTGCCGCCGCGGTGGAGGCGTTATTCGCCGTGGCGTACACTGTCAAGTTCATGGTGAAGAAGGGTCCGCTGGCCGTGGACTACGGCGTGATGCCGCTGGAAGGATTGTGGTGGGCCGATGACATGGCTCGATTTTCGATTCATGACAAGTCGCACTGGCAGTGGACCCTCCTGATCATGCAGCCGGACCTCGTCACCGGGGAGCTCGTGGAGCGCGCCATGGCCGAGGTGCGGCGCAAGAAGGCGCCCGCCGCCATCGACCGGCTCCGCTTCGAGGTGCTGGCCGAGGGCGCGTGTGCCCAGATCCTCCATGTCGGGCCGTTCTCGGCGGAGGGCCCGGCGGTGGAAAAGGTGCACCGCTATATCGAATCCCTTGGCCGGCGGCCGGCGGGCAAGCACCACGAAATCTACCTCAGCGACATCCGCAAGGCCGCCCCGGCCAAATGGAAGACCATCATCCGCCAACCGATGAGTTGATGGTCGCGGAGCAGCCGACAACCAACCGTCGGCGCCGATTATTCGGTGCAGGAGGCATGTGTGTTCCCTCGATCCGTCGTCGTCACGGGCGCCAACGGGCAAGTGGGCCGCCGGCTGCTGGTCGAACTGGTGCGGCACGGCATCATGACGACCGCGCTGGTTCGTGAACCGTTCTCCGTGGAGGGCTGCCGCTCCATCCCCAACTGGCTCGCGGTGGACGCGGCCCGGGACGCCATCCGCGGGGCCGAGGCGGTGGTACATCTGGCGGGGACGCTCAATCCGCCCGACCACGACTACATGAAGGCCAACGTCCTGCCCGCCGACCGGCTGATCCAGTCCCTCGAGGGCGGCCGGGCGCGCCTCGTGGTGTTCCTGAGCTATCTCGGCGCAGCGGAAACCGCCGCCAATCCCTACCTCCAGACCAAAGCGCGGACCGAGCAGTTGATCCGGGACACCCGGATCCCGCTCACTGTGTTCCGGTGTGCCCACATCATCGGTCCGCCCGAGGCGCCCGGCCCCACGGCGAGCGCCATGATGGCCGGCCCGAAGGGGAGCGTGACCGTCCTCGGCAGCGGCCGGCAGCGGGTCGCACCCGTCTTCATCGGGGATGTCGTGGCCGCAGTCCTCGCCGCGCTCGAGTCGGGCGAGAGCGGGGTCTTCGACCTGCAGGGTCCCGAGGAGATGGCGATGGACGACCTGGTGCGCCTGCTCAACCGCTCCCGGGACGTGTCCATCCGCCATGTCCCGGCGCTCCTGGCCCGGCTGCTGCAGCACATCGGGCCGAAGCTCCCCGGCGGGCTCATCGACGTCATGCTCCGTGACAGTCGGAGCGAGAAGCCTACGGCGACCGATGCGTTTCGGCTGGCGATGACCGCGCTCAGCCAGGTTTGGCGCTGAGGCGCGGATCGCTGCGGCTCCTCCGGCTCATGATTGGGCTCGACGTGACCCTGGGGCGCCACTTCACCGTGGACGTGGCCATCCGTCGGGATCACAAACTGTTGGAGCGCGGCCTGTACCGGTTCGTTCGGCACCCGTCCTACTCGAAGCTTCTCCTCGCTTTTTTGGGATTGGGTGTTGCGTACGCCAGCCGGCTCAGCCTGGCGGTCCTCATGGCTCCCATCGCGTGGGCGGTCATCCGCCGGATTGCCCGGGAGGAACAGGTTCTCCACGCGGCCCGCGACCCGGCCTACGCCGCCTACTGCGCCCGCATAAAGAAGCTGGTTCCGGGCCTGATCTGATCGCGGTCACTCGCGTGGCGGTTCGGCCGGGCTCTTGTACCACTCGTCGCGGGAAACCACCTTCGGCTGGTCGGGGTCGCCCTCGTAGGCCGGCGTCATGATCTGCACGCCGTACTCGTTGAACACGTCCAGGATGGACCGGTGCAACCGGGCGTAGAGCGGACCCATCTGCTGCGGCTGGTCGCAGTAGGCGTTGATCTCATAGACGACGCAGAAGTCGCCCAGCGAGTTCAACAGGACGAACGGCGGGGGCGCCTTGAGCAGGCCGGGCGTCCGGTCCGCGGCCTGGAGGAGCATGGCTTCCACCTGCCGCCAGGGGGTTTCGTAGCCGATCCCCACCGTCGTATGCAGAATGAGCCCGGGCGATTGGGCCATCGAACTGTAGTTCATCACGTCGCCGTTCAGGATGGAGGAGTTGGGGATGATGACCTCTTCGTTCTTGGGAGTGCGCAAATGGGTGACCTGCAGCCGCATGGTGGTCACGTCACCCACCACGTTCCCGATCTTGACCCGGTCGCCGAGCTTGAATGCCTTGCGGTAGGTCAGGGTGAAGCCCGCCAGGAGGTTGGAGATCACCGACGAAGACCCCAAGGAGAAGACGACGCCCAAAAACAGGGAAACACCTTTGAATGCCGCCGACTCCGAGCCGGGAATGTAGGGGTAGGCGACCACGAGGCCGAAGGCGACGATCAACAGCCGGACGATCTTGTAGGTCGGGTGCGCCCATTCCGGGTCAAAGTTGGCGAAGGTGATGGTTCCCTTGGCCACGGAGTCGAAAAACAGGCGCACCAGCCCGAGCACCCAGCGCACGATGAAGAACAGGATCAGGAGGAAGATCAGGTTCGGCAGTTGGCTGACAATCGAGTGCCCAATGGTCTGAAGCGGTCGAATGATCCAATCCGCCAGTCTCGCATTAATGAACCGGGTCCAGGGGAACAGTCCGAGCACCACGTGAACGTAGAAATAGACGGCCAGAATGATGATCAGGGTTAACACGCTGCGCAAGCCGCGGCGGATGATGATGCCCACCTTCTGGGCGCTTCCCGCCTGTAACGAATCGACGCCCATGGAGCGGGCCCGGTCTTCGATCTTGACGGCAAGTCGGCGCATGATCCGGCGCCACACCCAGGCCAGCAGAGCCAGGACGGCCGCCAGGACCCCGGTATACCCAAGAGCCAGCAACACGTTGTTCCAGATGGCGTCGGGCTGCCGTTCCGTCCGATACGTCACGATCGCCTGGCGGATCCGGTTGCAGACGATGCCCGCCAGCGACTGGCGGGACACGCCTTCCAGATCGCCGTCGGCATCGACGATGCTGAGCAACCGGACATTGCCGGCCATGATTGCGGACATCGACTCTTCCTCGACGACAACCAGATTCTTTGGGTTGAATTTCTTGTCGCGGGCGGCGGTTTCAATCCGGGCGGAGACGGCGCCAGCCCGCTCCTCGGCGGGAAAGGCCGAAATCCCGCGAAGCGAGAACAGGACCCGGCCGTCCAGCCTGACCGGGACCGTTTCGATGGCTGCCTGGAGTCCCAGGCGCGCCGCGTCCGGGGGGGGCTCCGGCGTCTGGGCCGCGACCGCCGCGGTGGCGGCGCACAGGCACGTCAGGACGAACAACCCTAGCGCGCGCGGTCTCATCGTCATGGATCGCCTCCCGGGTATCCGAGTATGCTCATTATAATGGGGATTCGACGGCGAGTCATCAGACGGTTGGGCGGTGAAGAAATGAAAAACGACATCTCCGGGCGACCCGTCCGGTCCGGGCTGAACGGCGCGTCGGCCGGAGACCCGTGAGCGGTTCAGGGGCGACAGGGCGAATGCGGACCGATCGGGAATCCGGTCCCATCGACCGCCGCCGGATGAGCGAGGATCAGCACTGCGACTTCTTGCCGGGGATGGGGGTGCCCACTGGGTAGCGGCCGTCGAAGCAGGCGGCGCAGAACTGGGAGCCGTTTTCCACGATGCCGAGGAGATCCTCCAGCTCGAGGTATTTGAGCGAGTCCGCTTCCATGTGGATGCGGAGCTGCTCCTGGCTGATCTGGTTGATGATGAGCTCCTCGTAGGTGGGCGTGTCGATGCCGTAATAGCAGGGGAACTTCACGGGCGGTGAACCGATCCGGACGTGCACCTCGCGGGCCCCGGCCGAGCGGATCATGCGCACGAGCTTGCGCAGGGTGGTGCCGCGGACGATGGAATCGTCCACCAGCACCACCCGCTTGCCGGTGAAGAAGCCGGCCAGCGGATTGAACTTCTGTTTCACCGACTCGTCGCGAAACTGCTGCACCGGCTTGATGAACGTGCGGCCCACGTAGTGGTTGCGGATGAGCCCCATGGAGTAGGGGGCGCCGCTGGCCTCGGAATAGCCCTGGGCGATGAAGTTGGATGAATCGGGGACCGGCACGACGCAGTCGGGCGTGAAGTCGTCGTAGCCGGCCAGCGTCTGGCCGATGCGCTGCCGGATGCGGTAAACCTGCTTGCCGTACTGGAAGGAGTCGGGGCGGGCGAAGTAGATGAGCTCGAACACGCAGTGCGCCGTGCCGGGCCGGCGGTCGCCGCGGAAGAACCGGGCGTCGGTGCGGATCGAGGTCATGCCGGTGGGCCGGAAGACGAGGATCTCGCCCGGTTCCACCTCGCGGATGTTGGTGGTGCGGAGGATGTCCTGGGCGCAGCTTTCCGAGGTGACGGCCCAGCCGTCCTCAAGCTCCCCCAGCAGCATGGGGCGGAAGCCGTACGGATCGCGGAAGGCGTACATCTCGTCGGGCGTCATGAACACGGTGGAGAACGCACCCTCGAGCTGGGTGAACAGGGTCTGGATGGCCGCGACGGGGTTCATCCCCTCGCGCTCCAGCAGATGGACCAGCAGCCGGATCATGGCCTCGCCGTCGTTGCGGGACGCCAGGTACACATGGTTCCGGTTCAGCTCTTCGCGGAGCGAGGCGTAATTGATCAGATCGCCGTTGGACGTCAAGGCGTAGCGGGGGCCGTTGAGGGTTTCCACCAGGTGCGGCTGGGCGTTTTCCAGCGTTGCGCCGCCCTGGGTGGGGTAGCGGACGTGGCCGACGGCGCAGTGGCTGTGCAGCCCGGCCAGCACATCGGAGGTGAAGACCTCCTTCACCAGGCCCATGGCCTTGAGCAGCCGGATCCGGCCGTCTTCCGCCCAGGCCAGGCCGCAGCTTTCCTGGCCGCGGTGCTGCTCGGCGAACAGGGCCAGCGACGCCTGTTCCGGAATGTCACGCCGCTGGTGCGTGTAGATGCCGACGATTCCGCACATCGATCCACCTCTCGGCTCAGAACTGCTGGCGGAACAGCTCCGCCAGGATCTCCAGACAGCGGTCCACCATGGGGAAGGTGATGTCGTGGTAGGCCACCAGACGGATCCGGTCGCCAAAGCCCGAGGCGATCACGTCCTGCTCGGCGAGGAGGCGGAGCAGATCCGCGGCGGACCGTCGCGGGTGATCCACCCCAAAGACCAGAATGTTGGTCTGAGTAGCCGCCGCGTTCAGGCGGATGAACGGGTATTGCTGGAAAAACCGCACGAAGCGCCGGATCTTCTCGTGATCGTCAGCCAGGAGCGGGGGGATCGTGTTCAGCGCCACCAGTCCCGCGGCCGCGAGCACGCCCGCCTGACGCATGCCGCCACCCAGGCGCTTGCGGTGCACCCGGGCCCGAACGATGAACTCGCGGGTGCCGGCAAGCAGGGAGCCGACGGGGGCGCACAGCCCTTTGGACAGGCAAAACATCACCGAGTCGGCGTCACGCGCCAGCTCCGCCACCGGCACGCCGAGGGCCACGGCGGCGTTGAAGATCCGGGCGCCGTCCAGGTGGATGGGCAGGGAGTGGGCGTCGGCGACGGTCCGCACGTCGGCCATGTAGGCGGGTTCCAGAACGGTGCCGCCGGCCAGGTTGTGGGTGTTCTCCACGCAGACGAGGCCGGCGTTCGCCCGGTAGTACACCGGCGGCTGGATGGCGGCGCGGATGTCCGCCGGCGCCATCCGTCCGTCCACACCCGGCAGCACTCGCGGGAGCAGGCCGCCGAAGACGGCCATGGACGCCAGCTCGTAATTGTAGACGTGGGAGGCCGATTCGCAGATGACCTCGCTGCCCGGCGCGCAGTGGCTGAGCAGCGCCGCCGCGTTGCCCATGGAACCGGTGGGCATGAACAGCGCCGCTTCCTTACCGGTGAGCTCGGCGGCGCGGGTCTCGAGCGCGTTGATCGTGGGATCCTCGCCGTAGACATCGTCGCCCACCACGGCGTCCATCATGGCACGGCGCATCTCCGGGGTCGGCTGGGTGAGGGTGTCGCTGCGCAGATCAATTCGCATCGAAAAGGTCCTGGAGGATTTCGTTGCTGACCAGCATCCCCTGGGGGGTGAGGCGGAACGTGCCATTATCGTCCAACACCAGAGAGGGGACAATATTTTTTTTCAACGCTGCCGCCCACTCCGGCGGAAACGGCCGTCCCAGGCGGCGCTGGAACTCGGCGCGGGAAACACCGTCCACCAGGCGCAGCCCCAGCATGACGAGCTCGCGGGCCCGACGGGTCCAGTCCCACGCGTCTTCGCCCGCTTCGGCACGCCCGCTTGCGGCCGCACAATCGACGTAGGCCCGCAGCCGGCGCTCGTTCCACCAGCGCCGCCGGCCGTCGAAGCTGTGGGCGGCCACGCCCAGCCCCAGGTATGGCGCCAGCCGCCAGTACTTGAGATTGTGCCGGCTGCGGCGCGCCGGCGCGGCGAAGTTGGAGATCTCGTACTGGGGCAGTCCGGCGGCGGCCAGGCGCGCCGAGGCGT
>JAGOHA010000014.1 GCA_017996395.1 Acidobacteriota bacterium
GCCAGAGGTCTCAGGTACGGGTACGATGCCCGCATAATGAAGACGAGACTCGATTACGGGCACGATTACGAATTACGATGACGATTACGATTACGAATTACGAGCACGAAATCCGAAGTCCGATTTCCGCGTCACGGTAACGAGCCTCGAGCAACGAGCCTCGATTCCCCAGCCGCATCGATTCAGATGGAAAAAAGAGGGCGCCGGTCGGGCAACCGGCGCCCCGGAGGCTTACCCCTATTGGCTGAGGTAAGGTTGGAGGAGCCGGAGGAATCCCTGGAATTCCTCCGGTACAGGCATGAGGGCATCGGATAGGATCTTCCGGTGGTCGATCAACTTCTTGTAGAAAGTGTAATTGGCCTTCCGGTCGATGGTCAGGGTCGCGCCCTGGATCGATATTCCTGCAAACAGACCTTTGCTGCGCGAGTAGGACAGGATGCCGGCCCGCAGGGTCAGGTCGGTGCCCGCCTCGGCGTTGCGGCCCACCGGTCCGGCAGTGGCGGCCGCGTCGCCGCTGAAAGTGAAGTTGTCGGACAGGATGGCGTCGACGCCGCGGGGATTCTGGACCAGCAGGATCAGGTCCACCGCCTGGCCGCCGAGCTGCAGGCCGAAGCTGCCGCCCTTGATGGCGACGAAGCACGGATTGCTCCAGCGGTCCTTCTGCCGGCGCACCATGATGCCGTATCCCGCCCGGCCGCCGAAGATGAACGCCCCCTCCACCACGTGGGGGATGACGATCACCGCCTCGCTGCCCGCCAGCAGCTTGTCGGGGATCCCCTGTTCGGGGATGTTCAACACTTCCTCCAGCACCGCCGTGGCGTTGGCCATGCGGCTCACGGTCTTGTTGCGGCTCAACGCCAGCGCCGGCGTCCCGAGGCCCAGGCCGAGAGCGGCGACGAGCAGTCCGGCGACGCACGGCGTCAGCAGGCGGGGTGCAGGTGTCGTCATGTTCAACCTCCCAAGGCGGGCGGATCGTCCGCGGCCGCCGGCGCGGGCAGCGCCCGCACCGGCCGCGGCCATTCCGCCCGGAGGGCCGGCGGCGCCAGCGCGCCGGCCTATTCCAGCTTCCGGCGCAGGTACGCCGGGATGTCCAGCCGCCCGGGCGCCACGTCGAGCCCGGAGGCCATCCGCATGTCGGCCACGCAGACCGTCTCCATGGCCGTCTCGGCGGCCGGCTTGCCGACGGCGGCGGTCGTCTGCTGGCCCGGCGCCGGCATGGCCGCCTTCGCCGCCTGGGCTTCGAAGCCGGTGGCGATGACGGTGATCTTGATCTTCTCGCCCAGCCCCTGGTCGTAGACCACGCCCCAGATGATGTTGGCGGTGGGATCCGCGGCATCCTGCAGCACAGCGGCCGCCTCGCTGATGTCGTGCATGGTCATGGAGTCGCTGCCGGTGACGTTCATGATGACGCCCTTGGCGCCGTGGATCTGGCAGTCTTCCAGGAGCGGGTTGGAGATCGCCCGGCGGGCGGCGTCGGCGGCGCGGTTGTCGCCCTCGCCCACGCCGATCCCCATCAGGGCGATGCCCATGTCCTGCATGATGGTGCGGACGTCGGCGAAGTCCAGGTTGATCATGCCGGGCACCGTGATCAGATCGGAAATCCCCTGCACGGCCTGGCGGAGCACGTCGTCGCAGACGTTGAACGCCTGCATGAGCGGCGTCTTCAGGTCCAGCGCCTGGAGCAGCCGGTCGTTGGGGATGGTGATGACGGTGTCGACGCAATCCTTCAGGTCCTTGAGGCCCATCTCGGCCTGGGAGGACCGCCGCCGACCCTCGAAGGTGAACGGTTTGGTGACCACGGCGATGGTCAGCGCGCCCAGCTCGGACGACAGCGACGCGATGATGGGCGCGGCGCCGGTGCCCGTACCGCCGCCCAGCCCAGCCGTGATGAACACCATATCGGCGCCTTCGAGCTGCTCGATGATCCGCTCGGTGTCCTCGAGCGCGGCGGCGCGGCCCACGTCGGGGTTGGCGCCCGCGCCGAGACCCTTGGTCAGCTTGCCGCCCAGCTGCAGCTTGATCTGGGCCGCGCTGCGCTCCAGGGCCTGCAGGTCGGTGTTGGCCGCGATGAATTCGATTCCCTCGACCCGGGCCTGGATCATCCGGTTGACGGCGTTGCAGCCGCCGCCGCCGACGCCGACGACCTTGATCTTGGCGCCGACGCGGCCTTCCTCCTCGAACGTGAACAGACGGTTCGGAACTTTGTTCATGCCTTCCATGTTGCTCCTCCTCCAGCTATATGCTGAATAATTCTTGGATCCAGTTTTTCACCCGGTGCGACGTCCGGACGACGCCGGCGCGGCCGCCGACCAGCCGGTCGTCCAGCGACGACTCGCGGCGCGTCATCGCCAGCCGGGCCTTCTGAAACAGGCCCACCAGCGACGCGTAGGCCGGCGAGCGCAACTCCTCCGGCCACGCCTCGAGGGGGACGGGCTCGCCCAGCCGGGTGGGCACGTCCAGGGCCCGCTCGGTGAGCCCCGCCAGCTCGCGCAGCGCCGCGCCGCCGCCGGCGACCACGCAGCCGGCGAACTGACCGGGCTCGAAGCCGGCCATGGTGATCTCGGTGCGGGTCATCTCCAGAATCTCCTCGATGCGCGGTTGGATGATCTCGGTGACGATCTGCGGGGCGATCTGGCGGACCCGGCCGGTGCCGGTGCCCTGGACTTCGAACGGGCCGGCGTCCTCGCCGGCCTGCGGGTTCAGGGTGCCGTGCTGGCACTTGATCCGCTCGGCTTCCTTGAGTGTGGTGCGCAGGCCGACGATGATGTCGCGGGTGATGTGGTCGCCGCCCACCGGCACGCTGAAGCTGTGCTGGATCTTGCCGCGCTGGAACAGCAGGCCGGTGGTGGTGCAGGCGCCGAAATCGAGGAAGATGGCGCCGAACTCCCGCTCCTCCGGGCTGAGGACCGCCTCGGCCGCGGCCAGCGTCTGCAGGGTCATCTTCTCGACGCTCAAGCCGGCCTGGTTCACCGCCTTGGTGAAGTGGGTGATCTGGGTCTTGGGCAGGGCCAGGATGTGCAGCCCCACCTCCAGCCGCTTGCCTTCCATGCCCAGCGGGTTGTCGACCTCCATGTTCTCGTCCACCAGGCACTGGCGGACGATGATGTGGAGCGTCTCCAGCGTATGCGCCAGGCTGACGTTGGAGGCGGCGTCGATGCACTTCTGGAAGTGGGCGGTGTTGATGGGCACCGCGTTCGAGCCCATGATCAGGGTGCCGCTGCTGTTGAAGCTCTTCAGACCGCGGCTGTTGATGCCGAGAAACACCCGGTTCACCTCGGCCTGGGCGGACTTCTCCGCCTCCTGGAGGGCGGCGCGGATCGAGCCGCTGACCTCGTCGAGATCCACGATGAGCCCGTTACGGGTCCCCTTCGCGGCGGCGGCGCCGAAGCCGAGCAGCGCCAGCGACTGGTCGGACTCCAGGCGGGCGATGCCGGCGTACACGCGGGTGGAGCCCGCGTCCAGGACGCCGATGAGCCGGTCTTTTTTACTCAGTGCCATGGGGGGCCTCCTGCGGGGTCGCCGGGGGGATCTCCATGGGCCGGACGATCACCCGGTCGTCGAAACGCATGTCGATGACGGCGATGGGGCCGTTCTCGGCCCGCGCCCGGTCCACGATCTGGAAGAACCGCTCCAACCGCTCCGCCTGCTTCTCGTTGCCCAGATGCACCCGGGGATTGCCATCGAGGGGGATCACCGTCAGGTTGGCCAGGTCGGTCAGATCCACCTCGGAGAGCTTGGCGGACAGCTTGTCGGGCCGGTCGTCGATCGCCGTGAGGAAGGCGACGTACATCCGGATCCGCTCGAGATTCTCGTCGGCGGCCATTGGGTCCGTGCCGTCATGCAGCCCCACCAGCACGGGCCGATCGATGGCGTGCACGGCGGGCACGTACTCGTCGAGGAACACTCCGTCGGCGTCGAAGAGCCACAGCTTGTCCATGCGCGTGATCCCCACGGGCACCCGCTCCACCACCTTGATGTAGAGCCGGTCGGGGTACACCTTGCGCACCGTCACCGCCCGCACCCAGCTGAATTTTTCGAGACGGTCGCGCAGCGCGTCGATGTCCAGGCGCATGAGGTTGCGCGGGAAGGCGCTGTGGATGAGCGTCAGCACGTCCTGCCGGTCCAGGTTGCGGCAGCCATCCAGGACCACCTGGTTGACACTGTACAGGCCCCGGTCGCGGCTGTAGGTGTACATCAGGAACAGCGCCGTGAGCACGAGGACCACGGCCGCCAGCTTTACGGCGACGAGCAGCGCCCGCCGGATGCCCCGGGGCGGTTCCGGCCGGTTGTCGTCGTCCAGGGGGGAGAATTTGCGCAGGAACGCCGATTCGTCCGAGATGGGGATGCCGGTCCGGATGGAATCGTTGTCGCGGCTGCCGGGGTTACTCATGGCCGTTGTCCTCGCCCAGGGCTTCCAGGATCAGCGGGGTGACCTGGTTGATGTTGCCGGCCCCGAAGACGACCACCAGGTCGCCGGCGGCGGCCAGTTCCGCCACGGCCTCCGCCAGGCGGTGGAAATCCTCCTCGTACCGGACGTCGGGATGGCCGCCGGCGCGGATCGCGGCGGCCAGCGCCCGGCCGGACACGCCGGGCAGGGGCGTCTCGCCCGCCGGGTAGATGGCGGTGGCGAACACCGTGTCCGCGCCGCCGAACGCCGCGGCGAACTCCCCGCCGAGGGCGGCCACCCGGGAGTACCGGTGCGGCTGGAACACCGCGATCAGCCGCCGCGGGCCGGTGGCGCGCGCCGCCTCGAGGGTGACGCGGATCTCGGTGGGGTGGTGGCCGTAGTCGTCCACCACCCGCACGCCCCGCCGGGTGCCGCGGAGCTGGAAGCGCCGGTCCACGCCCTGGAATTCGGCCAGCGCCGCCCGGATCGCGTCGGGCGCCAGCCCCAGCTCCAGGCCGACGGCGACGGCCGCCAGCGCGTTCTGGACGTTGTGGCGGCCCGGTACGGCCAGGCGGAATGTCCCCAGCGACGTCCCCTGCTGCACGACGTCGAAGCGGCTGCCGGCGGACTCGATGGCGATCCCCTCGGCGCGGATGTCGGCGTCGGGCCGGAACCCGTAGCTGCGGATCCGCCGGTCGAGCCGCGGCAGGATGGCCCGGACGTTGGGGTCGTCGAGGCACAGGATCGCCGTCCCGTAGAAGGGCAGCCGGTGGACGAAGGCGGTGAACGCGTCGAGGAGCCGGTCCAGGGTGCCGAAGTGCTCCATGTGCTCCGGCTCGATGTTGGTCACCACGGCCACGGTGGGGAAGAGCTGGAGGAAGGAGCCGTCGCTTTCGTCGGCCTCGGCCACCAGGAACTCGCTCTGCCCCAGGCGGGCGCTGCTGTCGAAGATGTTCAACCGGCCGCCCACCACGGCGGTGGGATCGACGCCGGCGTGGTGCAGCAGCACCGCGATCATGGAGGTGGTGCTCGTCTTGCCGTGGGTGCCGGTCACCGCCACGGCGAATTTCATCCGCATCAGCTCGCCCAGCATCTCGGCGCGGGGGATCACCGGGATCCGCAGCTCGCGGGCGCGCCGCACCTCGGGGTTGTCCGGGCCGATGGCCGTGGAAACGACCACCACATCGGCACCGTCCGGGTGGCCGGCCGCATGCCCCGCGGCGACGCGCGCCCCCAGGCGGGCCAGCCGCCGGGTGATCTCGGTGTCGCGCAGGTCGGAGCCGGACACTTCGAAGCCCAGGTTCAGGAGCACCTCGGCGATCCCGCTCATGCCGATGCCGCCCACGCCGACGAAATGCACCCGGCGCGCCCGGCGGTACAGGGCGGCGTAGGTCTGGGCCGGCCCGGTGGGCCAGCCCGGCGGCGGTTGCGGGACGGCGTACATCATTCGGCGTACTCCCGCGAGAAATTGATCACGACGCCCATGGCCAGCAGGTTGATGAGCAGCGACGTGCCGCCCATGCTGATGAAGGGCAGGGGGATGCCCTTCGTCGGCCCCAGGCTGATCACCATGGAGGTGTTGATGAGCACCTCGATCACGATGAGGGTGATCAGGCCGAGCCCGAGCCAGTTGAACATGGGCACGGGGTTCTGGATGGCCGCCTTGATCCCCCGGCAGAACAGGTAGCCGAACAGGGCGACGATGGCCAGGCAGCCCAGGAAGCCGAGCTCCTCGCCCACCACCGCAAAGATGAAGTCGGTGTGCGGCTCGGGCAGGAAATACAGTTTCTGTGTGCTCTCGCCGAGGCCGAGGCCCCAGAAGCCGCTGTGGCCCATGGCGATGAGCGACTGGTTGATGTGATAGCCGATCCCGCGGGGATCGGCGTCCGGCGCCATGAACGTCCGGATCCGGTTCAGCATGTACGGCGACGACAGGACCACCACCACCAGCACCGGCAGCACGGCGGCGCCGGCGAGGGCGAGCTTGAGCACGGGGAACCCGGCCAGGAACAGGTACAGCAGGACGATCACGAGCAGGATCACGACGCTGCCCAGGTCCGGCTCGAACACGATCAGCGCCAGCATCGGGACGATGGGGGCGGCGATGCGCAGCAGGTGCAGGAACGGCCGCTCGCGCAGGTCGGGCGCGCGGCTCAGGTAGTAAGACAGGAACAGGATCGTGGTCAGCTTGGCCAGCTCCGACGGCTGGAACGAGACGCCGAACGCGTGCAGCCAGCGCTGCGTCCCGTTGATGGGCGACTGGGTGAACACCAGCGCCAGCAGGACGTAGGTCACCACCAGGGCCGTCGCGACCACCCACCGGTTGGTCAGCCACTGCAGCCGCATCTGCACCACCAGCAGGAAGACGAACACGCCGATCGCCGCCCAGGCGAGCTGGCGGTAGAACAGGAAATGGGGCGAGTGAAACTTGGCCTGGCTGGTGGGGATCGAGGCGCTGAACACCATCACCAGCCCCACACACACCAGGATGAGGGTGGCCAGGAGCATCGAGCGGTCCAGATTCCAATCCAGCCGGATCATGGTTCCAACTCCCGTTTCAGAGCCAGCACGTCGCGCCGGAACACTTCGCCCCGGTGCTCGAAGTTGTCGAACATGTCGAAACTGGCGCAGGCGGGCGACAGCAGGATCACGTCGCCCTCCGCCGACAGCGCGAAGCCGGTCCGGATCGCGTCGGCCAAATCGCGGCAGCGCGAGCGGGGGACATCCGCCGGGAGGGCGCGTTCGATCTTGTCGGCGGCCTGGCCGATGAGCAGCACGTGGCGGACCCGCTCGCGGATGGGGCGGGCCAGGGGCGCGTAGTCGCTCCCCTTGTCCTTGCCGCCCAGGATCAGCAGGATTTTCCGGTCAAACGACTCGATGGCCAGCAAGGTCGAGTCGACGTTCGTCGCCTTCGAGTCGTTGTAGAACGTCCGGCCGCGGATCGACGCCACCGGCTGCAGCCGGTGCGGCAGGGGCTCGAAAGTGCGGACGCCCGCGGCCAATTGCTCCGGCTCCAGCCCCAGCAGGCGTCCCATGAGCACGGCCGCCAGGACGTTCTCCAGGTTGTGCCGGCCGGGGAGCGGGATGTCGCTCCGCGGCATGACGGCGACGGGCTCGCCGCCGGTGCGCACCCAGATCGTGCCGTCCGCCAGGCCGGCGCCGTTCAGGGCGGCGGGGTCGCCCACGGGCCGGGCGTCGAAGGTGTACACCGGGCAGCGCAGCCGCGCGGCGCCGGCGGTCAGCCGCGCGTCGCCGGCGTTCAGCACGGCGGCGTCGCCGGCCTCCATATTTTTGAAGAGGTTCCACTTGGCCTCGGCGTACGCGTCGAGCGAGGCGTAGCGGTCCATGTGGTCGGGGGTGATGTTCAGGATCGCCGCCACCCGCGGGCGCAGCGTGACGATGGTCTCGAGCTGGAAACTCGACAGCTCGGTGACGAAGCAGGCGCCCGGCCGGTCGACGCCGACGAAATCGCTGAGCGCCTGGCCGATGTTGCCCACCGCGTAGGCCGGCCGTCCCGACAGAGCCAGGATGTGGGCGGTCAGGGCGGTGGTGGTGCTCTTGCCGTTGGAGCCGGTGATGCCCACCATGGTGCCGCGGATCCAGCGGGACGCCAGCTCCACCTCGCTCCAGACCGGCACGCCCTGTTCGCCGGCGCGGACGAGGAAGGGCACCGTCAGCGGGATGCCGGGGCTCAGCACCACGGCGCGGGCGCCGGCGAGCAGGCTCTCGGGATGGCCGCCGAGGTGCAGTTCCAGCTCGCCGGGGGCGACCCGGGCGGCGTCCTCGAGGACAGTGAGCGCCTCACCCAGCTCGCCGGCGGACTTGGTGTCGGTGACCAGCACCCGGTGGCCCCGCTGGAGCAGCTGCCGGGCGGCGGCCAGCCCGCTGCGGGCCAGGCCCATCACCACGTACGTCTCGGGCACGAACAGCGGGTTCATGGCTGCCTCCCCTCGACGGAATCGCCGGCGCGCAGGGCGCGCACCAGCCGGTCCAGGCCGACGCCGCGGGAGCCCTTGACCAGCAGGAGCATGCCCGGCGCCAGCTCGCGGCGGACCTCGGCCAGGGCGGCGACGGCGTCGGGCACGAACCGGGCGGCCTGGCCGGCGGCGGCGGCGGCGGCGACCATCTGCTCGGCCTGGCCCTGGACGCCGATGAGGAGGCGGCAGCCGGTGCGGGCCACCAGGGCGCCCACCTCGCGGTGCAGCGCGGCGGACTCGGGGCCGAGCTCGCGCATCTCGCCGGCCACGATCAGCGTCGGCGGGCGGCCGGACCAGCGGGCGAGCGTCTCCAGGACCGAGCGCATGGCCTCGGGGTTGGAATTGTATGCGTCATCGACGAGCCGCACCCCGCCGGGCAGCTCGTGCAGCTCGCCGCGCATGGCGAAGGGGCGGATGGCCGCGGCGGCTGCGGCGACGGCCTCCGGCTCGAGGCCGAGGCTCAGCGCCACGCCGGCGGCGGCGGCGAAGTTGAGCAGGTAGTGGCCGCCCAGCATGGGCAGGCTCACCGGGATGTCCCGGTCGCGCCAGCGCAGGGTGCCCTCGGTGCGGCCGTCGGCGGCGACGGCCCAGCGGACGAGCCGGACGTCGGCCCCGTCCGTCTGGCCGAAGCTCACCGCGGTGCGGCCGGCGGAGGCGGCCAGCCGGCGGACCGGCGGATCGTCGGCGTTGTACACGAACACGCCGCCGGGCTTCATCCCGGCCACGATCTCGCCCTTGGCGGCGGCCAGCGCCTCGCGGTTGGGGAAAAACTCCAGGTGCACGCTGCCCACGTTGGTCACCACGGCCACGTCGGGCGGCGCGGCGGCGCACAGCGCGGCGATCTCGCCGCTGGAGCTCATCCCCATCTCCAGCACGGCCACCTCGTGCTCCGGCCGGAGTCCGAACAGCGCCATGGGGATGCCCAGGGTGTTGTTGAAGTTGCCCGGCGAGCGGAACACGCGGTAGCGCGCCGCGAGCAGCTCGGCGGTGAATTCCTTCGTGGTGCTCTTGCCCGAGCTGCCGGTGACACCCACGATCCGGCCGCCCCAGCCGCGCACCCGCCATGCGGCGAAGCGCAGCAGCGCCTGACGGGTGTCGTCCACCAGCACGAGCGGCAGCCCCGGCACGCCGTCGGGCACCCGGGTGACCACGGCGGCGACCGCGCCGGCGGCCTGCGCGTGGGCCGCGTAGTCGTGGCCGTCGGCGGCCGCCGTGGCGATGGCCACGAACACCTCGCCGGCTTTCAGGTTGCGCGAGTCGTTCTGCAGCCCCGCGACGGCTGTGTCGCCGCCGCCTCGGGGCAGGGCGCCGCCCATCACGGCCGCCAGCTGGGCCACGGTGAGGCGGGGCGCCGTCATGGCCGGCCTCCCGCGGACGCCTGGAGCAGCGCCAGGGCCGTGGCATAGTCGCTGAAGGGGATGACCTGTGTGCCGATGATCTGGTACCGCTCGTGGCCCTTGCCGGCGATCAGGATGGTGTCGCCGGGACGGGCCAAGCCGATGGCCGCGCCGATGGCCGCGCGGCGGTCGGTGATGCGCCGGAAATCCTGCCGGACACCCCGGATGCCGTCGACGATCTCGTCGATGATGGCGTCGGGGTCCTCGCTGCGCGGGTTGTCGGAGGTCACCAGCACCACGTCGGCGGCCTCGGCCACCACGCGGCCCATGCGCGGACGCTTGCCGCGGTCGCGGTCGCCGCCGCAGCCGAACACCACCACCAGCCGCCCGGTGGTGAGCGTCCGGAGGATGGCGCAGGCGTTGGCCAGGGCGTCCTCGGTGTGGGCGTAGTCGACGAACACGCGCACCGGGTGGCCGGGGAGCACTTCCTCGAGGCGGCCGGGCACGGGCGGCATCGCCGCCAGCGCGGCCAGGAGGTCCGTCTCGCCCACGCCGGCCAGCACGGCCGCCGCCACGGCCTGGACCACGTTGTGCAGGTTGCCCCGGCCCGTGAGCGGCACCGCGAGCTCGTGGTCCCGGCCGTCCCAGCGCAACGTGGCGCAGAGGCCGGGCGGATCGAAATCGTAAGCCAGGATGCGGAAGTCGGCGTCGGGCGACGTGCCGGTGCCCACCGCCTCGCCGCGGAACGCGCTCTTGAACTCGCGGCCGAACGGGTCGTCCACGTTGAACACCGCGCGGCGCGGCAGGGGGCCGTTCCGGCCGTCGAACAGCCGCGCCTTGGCGTCGGCGTAGGCGGCCAGGTTCGGGTAGTAGTCGAGATGATCGCGGGTCAGGTTGGTGAACACGGCGGTGTCGAACACCAGGCCGTGCACGCGGTGCAGCGACAGGGAGTGCGCCGACACCTCCATGATGAGCGGACCGCCGCCGCTGTCGGCCACCTCGCGGGCGAAGGCCAGCAGCTCGGGCGCCTCGGGCGTGGTCCGGTCGGCGGGGATGTCGCGTCCGTCGAAGCGGTAGGCCACCGTGCCCACCACGGCGGGCCGACGGCCGGCCTGCCGGAAAATCGCCTCCAGGATGTAGGTCAGGGTGGTCTTGCCGTTGGTGCCGGTGATGCCGACGAACGGCACGGCCAGATCGGGCCGGCGGTGCACTTCGCGGGCGACCAGCGCCATCGCCGGCCGGATCTCGGCCACCTGGATCCAGTTCCAGGCGAGGATCTGATAAAAAGTAGGGGGCAGTTCGGATAGAACGGTGATCGCGCCCCCTTCCCGCGCCGAAGCCAGGAAATCATGCCCGTCGTGCTTCTCCCCGCGGACGGCGGCGAAGATGCCGTCGCGGCACACCCGGCGCGAGTCGCAGGCGATGCCGCCCACGGGCGCGCCCGGATTGCCATGGAAGGCCACGGGCCGGAGTTGCTGTAAGATGTCAAATACGCGCATATATGTGATGCCCGAAACCGAAACGGAACGTGCCGATCGTCTACTGCCGCTCGGCCAGCCGGCCGTCGGCCGCCGGCGCCAGGGTGCCGGTACGGGACAGCTCGGTCAGCCGGTGCGGTTCGTTGGTGAACCACACCGTGCAACGCGTGGACGGCTTGATCAACGCCCCCGGCGGCGGGATCTGCTCCACGGCCAGGCCCGACCCGCTGGGTTGCAGGATCAGCCCGATCCGCGCGCACTCCTTCATCACCTGGCGGAGGCTCTTGCCGGTGAAATCCGGCATCGTGAACGAATTTTCAGGAATCAGCGCGATCACCGTCTCCCGGGAGGCTTCCTCGACCGGGAGCAGGACGTCGACGGGCGCCGGCGCCGGCGCGGCGGCCGGTGCGGCGGCGGGCGGCGGCTCGACTGCGGCCAGCCGCTCGGGGGCGACGGGTTCCGTCGGTTCCACCTTCCGGAGCATCAGCACCTGGCGGGCGATCTCGGCGAAGACCGGCGCGGAGACGTCGCCGCCGTGATAGTGCGGATGGGGTGAATCGTAGATGACGGCGATAACGAACTCCGGGTGGTCGGCCGGGGCGAAGCCCACGTACGAGGAGACAAACTCGGTGGGTGAGTACGTCCGGAGCTCCGGATCGTACTTCTGGGCGGTGCCCGTCTTGCCGGCCACGCGGTAGCCGGCGACGGCGGCCTTCTTGCCCGTGCCTTTCGACACCACCATCTCCAGCGCGTTGCGGATGATGCCGGTGGTTCGGGACGACAGGACGCGGACGCGTTCGGGCTCCTCCCGCTCCACGAGCCGGCCCTGGCTGTCCAGCACCCGGTCCACCACGTAGGGGCGGACGAGGTAGCCGCCGTTGGCGATGACCGCCATGGCGCGCAGCATCTGGACGCCCGTGACGCCCACCTCCTGGCCCATGGAGATGGCGCCGATGGAGATGCCGCTCCAGCCCGAGTGGTGCTGGATGCGGCCCGGCTCCTCCGCGGGCAGGTCGATGTCGGTGCGCTGGCCGAAGCCGAAGGTGCGGATGTACCGGTAGAGGCCCTCCTCGCCCACCCGGAGGCCCAGCTTGATGGCCCCCACGTCGGACGAGTTGGCCAGAACCTCGTTGAAGGACAGGTTCTGGAACGCGCGATGGTCGCGGATGATGTGACCGGAGAGGGAGATGTAGCCGTTGCCGCAGTCGATGACGTCGTCCGGCGAGGCGATCTCCTCCTCCAGGGCCGCGGCGACGGTGACGATCTTGAACGTGGAGCCGGGCTCGAAGTACCGCTCCACCGCGAGATTGCGCAGGTTGGCCGGCGGCGTGCCCTTCAGGTTGCCCGGATCGAAATCGGGCCAGGCGGCCAGGGCGAGGATGCGGCCCGTCTCCGGCTCCATGACGATCACCATGCCGGTGGCGGCGTTGAATGCTTCAATGCCGGCGGCCAGTTCGCGCTGGGCGATGTGCTGGATCCGGCTGTCGATGTTCAGGATCAGCGAGTGGCCCCCCTGCGGCGCCCGCAGGGTGGTGGTGGTGAGCACGTTGAGCCGGCCGTCCTTCTGGATGAAGAGTTCGCCCGGCTGGCCGCGGAGCGCATCCTGGTACTGGCGCTCCAGGCCTTCCAGTCCGAGCTCCGTATCCTGCCGCAGGCTCACCGCCCCCAGGATGTGGGACGCCAGCCGGCCGTTGGGGTAGACCCGGCGGTTCTCCTGGAGGAGACCGACGCCGGCGAGATTGAGGGCCTGGATCTGCTGGGCTTCCTCATGGCTGATGAAGCGGCGGATGTAGCGGAACTTGAGCGGTCCGTTCATCTTGACCAGGATCTGGCGGGCGTCCAGGCCGAGCACGCGGCCCAGCTCGCGGGCGGCCGTGTCCTTGTCCTGGATCTCGGGAGTGTACACATAGACCGAATCAAACGGGATGCTGGCCGCCAACGGCTCCAGACGACAGTCGAGGATACGGCCCCGGGTGGCCGGGACCTTGATGATGTCCTCCTGTTGGCCGCGGGCCTGCCGGGCCAGCTCGTCAGCCTGGAACACCTTCAAGTAGAAGACTTTCCCAAGCACCAGGAGCTGCCACGCGCAGACGACCCCTACAAACAGGAGAAGCCGCTTCTTGTGGAGCAGCGTGTTGTCCATCCGATCCTTGCCCTAACCTGAACGTGCCTTACCTTGCCTCGCTTGACTGTTTCGCCGTCTCGGCCGGCGCGGCGTTCATGGCCAGCCGCTCGGCTTGCCCGGCCGAGAGTCTGGACGTGTCCACGAAATGCACCTGGGCGAGATCCAGGGGTTTGAAGCCCAGGCGCTGCGCCTCCGCCTCGAGACGGGCGGGCGCGGTCAACGCGCATTCCTTCATCTGAATGGCCGAACGCTCCTGCTCCAGGCGGCCGAGCTCGGCCTTGGCCTGCTCCATCTGGTAATCCAGGGCGACCAGACGGTTGGGGATGTAGATGTACCCCAGCCCCAGCAGGAAAATCAGGATGATCCCCAGGACGACGTAGATGATCTCCCGGGTGCTTTCATCCCGGTTGCGGTGCTTGACCCGATAGTTGCTGACTTTCCTGTCGATGACTTGGCCAACCATTTGTTTCCCCTTTCCGCGCGCCCCGCCGGGCGCACGGGCTCAAATCCGTTCCGCGACCCGCATCTTGGCGCTCCGCGCCCTCGGGTTGAGCCGGATCTCCTCGGCCGTGGGCACCTCCGGCTTGCGGGTGATCAGCCGGACGCGCTCCCGGCGCGGGCAGCCGCACAGGTCGGGCGGCCGCCGGCAGATGCAGTGTCCGGCCAGGAGCTGAAAGTTCTGCTTGATGATCCGGTCCTCGAGCGAATGGAAGCTGATGACCACGAGCCGTCCGCCGGGGAGCAGCAGGTCGAACATCTTCTGGACCAGGTCGCCCAGCCCTTCGAGTTCGTTGTTCACGGCGATCCGCAGCGCCTGAAAGGTGCGGGTGGCCGGGTGGATCTGGCCGGGCCGGCGCGGCCCCAGGGCCCGCTCCACGATGTCAGCCAGCTCGGCGGTGGAGGCGATGCGGCGCAGCTGCCGCACCTCGCGGATCCGCCGGGCGATGCGGCGGGAGTGGCGCTCCTCGCCGTAGGTGAAGATCAGGTTGGCCAGCTCCTCCTCCGGCAGGCTGTTCACGAGCTGGGCGGCGGTGACCTTCTGGGTCTGGTCCATCCGCATGTCCAGCGGGCCCTCGGTGGAGAAGGAGAAGCCCCGCTCCGGGTCGAGGAGCTGGAGGGTGGAGACACCCAGGTCCAGGAGCAGCCCGTGGATGGCGGTGATGCCCAGCCGGTTCAGGATGAGGGGCAGGTTCTTGAAATTGTCGCGGCAGAAGGTGACCTGCTTGCCGAAGCCGTTCAGCCGGGTGGCGGCCAAGGTGAGCGCCTGCTCGTCGCGGTCCACGGCCACCAGGCGGCCGCGCGACGACAGGCGGCGGGCGATCAGTTCGGCGTGGCCGCCGTGGCCCACGGTGCCGTCCACGTAAAGGCCGTCGGGATCCTGCACCAGATGCGCCACGGCCGCGTCCGCCAGGACGGTCCGGTGCTGGAGCGATGGTTCGGCGTTGCAGGTCAATAGTCCTTCCAATGACATGTGCATCGGATCAAATTCCAAATCCCTGCAGTTTCTCGAACACCTCGGGCGAGGGGAAGTCCTCCTCGGCCCGGCGGTCGGCATGCTGGCGGTCCATGACCACCAGGAAATTGATCCCGCCCATCACGGCCACCTCGGCGTCGAGGCCCACCTTGTCGCGCAGGTGCTGCGGCAGGGCGAGCCGGCCCTGATCGTCCACCGTGCGCTCGGCGCCGAAATAGTTGGCGGTCATGATGAAACGCTGTTTTTCGGGCATGGAGTCCGGCACGTCCATGAGGCGCTGTTCCTTCTGTTCCCAGACCTTGAGGGGGTAGATGCAGAGCTGGTGGTCGCGCAGCACCGTGAGAAACACGTCCGGCCCGTAGTCGCGGAACAGGCGCTCCCGGAAGACCGCCGGAACTTTCAGCCGGCCTTTCTCGTCGATTTTCGCTTGCTCGAATCCTCTAAACATTTTAAACTGAACCCGTCCAAGCGATGACCGAGTCGATCCACAATGATCCACTTTGGTCCAATTTAGGTCAATTTTAGTCCACCGTCCCACCACTGTCAAGAAAAAATGTGATTTTTCTCACTTTGCGGAGCCGCTCATGAAATCAGCCATCGTCGGTCTGAAGTACACGGGGAAGAGCACCATCTTCAACATCCTCACCCGGGGGCAGGGACCGGCCCAGCCGTCCGGCCGCCAGGAGGTCGTCCAGGGGGTGGCCCCCATCCCGGATCCGCGGCTGGACCGGCTGGCGGCGCTGTACCAGCCGCACAAGACCACGCCGGCCACCGCCCAGTACGTCGATCTGCCGGGCGTCGAGGCCGACGAGCTGAAGGAGAGCACCTTCCTCGGGAGCCTCCGGCCGGCGGAGGCGCTGGTGCACGTGGTCCGGGCCTTCGACTCGCCCGTCGTCCCGCACCCGCTCGGGAGCGTGGACCCGGCGCGCGACGCCCTCAACATGGAGCACGAGCTCATCTTCGCCGACCTGTTCCAGGCGGAGAAGCGCCTCGAGCGCCTGGAGAAGGACCTGAAGAAGATCAAGAACAAGGAACTGGAGGCGGAGCACGCGCTGCTCGTGCGCCTGCGCGGCCACCTGGAGGAGGAGCGGCCGCTGCGGGAGCTGACGCTCGCCGCCGAGGATGAGCGGCTGGTCCGCGGCTTCACCTTCCTGTCGCAGAAGCCGCTGCTCGTCGTGGCCAACCTGGACGAGGCCGACGTGGCCCACCTGGGCGACGTGGCGGCGCACTGCGGGCTGGGCGACTGGGGCGGCCGCCCGGCGGTGGTGGTGACGGGCGTCTGCGGCAAGATCGAGGCGGAGCTGGCGGGGCTGGCGCCCGAGGAGGCGCGGGAGTTCATGGCCGAGCTGGGCATCGCCGAGCCGGGCACCGCCCGGCTGCTGCGGGAGAACTACCGGCTGCTGGGGCTCATCTCCTTCTTCACCGTGGGCAAGGACGAGGTCCGCGCCTGGACGATCCCGCAGGGACTCAACGCCCAGCGCGCCGCCGGCGTGATCCACACCGATCTCGAGAAGGGGTTCATCCGGGCCGAGGTCTGCCGCCAGGAGGACCTGGTGGCGCTGGGGTCCATGCCCGCGGTGCGCGAAAAGGGGCTGCTCCGGCTCGAGGGGAAGGAGTACATCGTGGCGGACGGCGACGTCTTCCACGTGCGCTTCAACATATAAATAGGATACGGACCGCCCGGCGGCGGGAACCGAACGGGCTTCCCAACGTACAATACGGTGATCCGAACCGCCGGAGTCCCGGCGCGGCGCCGGCACGGGCGGTTCGGGGGACGGCTGAAACTTTTCCCCGCAGGGGCAATCCAAAGCGTGAGACGCGGCCAACGGAGGACGTTATGAATCAGGGCAAGCAGAAAGCGGTTTACCTCTCCATCCTGGTACTGGCACTGCTCATCGGCATCGGGATCGGCACGGTGATCACCTTCCGGGCCTCGGCGGAACACCAGCCGGTGGCCGACAAGATCCGGATCCAGGGCGAGGGGAGCCCCCTGTCGGTTTCCAGTCGCCTCGACATCGTGAGCGGCTTCGCCGGCGTGGCCGACGCCGTCGGCCCGGCGGTGGTCAACATCAGCACCAAGACCAAGGTGAAGCTCAGCAAGATGCACCAGGAGATGGGGCCGTTCGGCGACGACTTCTGGCGGCGCTTCTTCGGTGACGAGATGCCCCGCGACTACGTCCAGCGCAACCTGGGCTCGGGCGTGATCGTGGACAGCAAGGGCTTCATCATCACCAATAACCACGTGGTGGAGGACGCCGACTCCATCACCGTCAAGCTCCGGGACGGCCGCGAGTTCGAGGCGACCGTGGTAGGCGCCGACCCGGGCGGGGCCGAGGGCGGCGCCGACCTGGCGGTGATCCGCATCCACGACGCCAAGCCCCTGCCGTTCGCCCGGATCGGCGACGTGGAGAAGCTCCAGATCGGCGAGTGGGTGGTGGCCATCGGCAGCCCGTTCGGGCTGGAGCAGACCGTCACCTCCGGCATCGTCAGCGCCAAGGGGCGCGCGTTCCCCAGCCAGTCGCTGTTCAGCAACTACATCCAGACCGACGCCGCGATCAATCCCGGCAACAGCGGCGGCCCGCTGGTGAACCTGCGCGGCGAGGTGGTGGGCATCAACACATTCATCGAGACCCGCACCGGCGGCAACCTGGGCATCGGCTTCGCCGTGCCGTCCGACGTGATCGTGGGCGTCTACAACCAGATCGTGGAGCACGGCAAGGTCCGGCGCGGCTACCTGGGCATCAGCATGAACACCCTGCCCATGACCGACGCCATGAAGGCGCACTTCAAGCTCAAGGGGAAGGGCGGGGTGCTGGTCACCGACCTGAGCGGCGACGATTCCCCCGCCAGAGCCGCCGGCATCCAGCCCGAGGACGTCATCATCGCCGTCAACGGCAAGCCGGTGGGCGATCCCGACGCGCTGCGCGGCGTCGTCGCCAACCTGGCCCCCGGCACCAAGGTGCCGGTGACCCTGGTCCGCGACGGCCGGGAGCTGACCAAGGAGCTCACGCTGAAGGAACGGCCGGGGCAGCTCGCGGCCCGCAGCGGCCGACCCATGGATATCGACGCGGCCGACGAGACGCCGAAGCCCGAGATCGGCCTCACCGTCGAGGATATCCCGCCCCGCCTGGCCGAACAGCTCGACCTCAAGGCGGACGCCGGCGGCATCCTGGTGACCGAGGTCAAGCCGGGCTCGCTCGCCGACGACGCCGGGCTCATCAAGAACGACATCGTCATGACGCTGGACGGCGCCAAGGTGGAGACGGCCCGCGCGTTCGTGGAGCGGGTGCGGAGCCTCAAGGCGGGCGAGTCGGTGGTGATCAAATTTCACCGCTTCATCGAGCGGACGAAGCTGACTTACTACACCTCGTTGACCAAACCGTAACCCGGCGGGGGGCGCAGCGCCCCCCATGTTTTCGTGTTTGCCGAAGGCCGCCTGCTTCCGCAGGCGGCCTTTTTGCCATGTGTCGCCTCACCGCCGGCACGCTGCCGCCGGTGGTGGCTAAAAACTCGTTGTGTTGCCGTGATACATCAATCATAATTAAAATACTTTTGAAATTCACGATGGAATCGACGACGGCGCCCTTGGAGATCCGGATGACCGCCATGGCACGTGACCCGATCCGCCCGCGCAAACCCGCTGCGCCCGATCACGACCGAACGTGCCGAGCCTGGTTGCTCCACGGAGAGCCGAGCGCTTTCGCTGATCGAGAGCGTCGTCGTCCTGCAGGAGGTGCCTGATGTCGAATCGGCGTTTCATCCGTCGTTGCCGTATCTGGCCGCTCGGCGCCCGGCTGGCCGGGCTGGCGGTCCTGCTGGTCTTGCTGGCCGGCTCGGCCGCCGCCGGCACCGACGTGTGGGCCAGCCACATCACCGCCGCAGATGGCTGGAAGACCAGCATCTCGATGTTCAACCCCACGTACAACAATCCGTTCGGCATCCAGTACACGCTGCACAAGTACGGTCCTGATGGGAGCCACCTCGGTTCGGAGAGCGGGACCGTCGAGCACGGTTCCGGCTGGAGCACGATACCTCCCGAAACCCTGAACTACGAGGGCTCGGCCCACATCGTCTCGGACGACAACCTGGTGGTCAAGCTGGCGTACCAGTTCGGCGACACGCCGAGCGTGTGCGAGTTCTACCTCAAGGGCGGCGTGCAGACCCAATGGATCCTGCCCAACTCGGTGCGGCCGTGGATGGACTGGACCGGGCTGGCGGTGATCAACACGGGGGACGCCTCCGTCGACATCACGGTGGCGGCGCACAAGGACGGGGTGCCGGTGGCGGTGATGGCCGCGCCGGTGACTCTGGCGCCGCAGGCGAAGTACGTGCGCCTGTCGGACCAGATCTGGGCGGGGATCGGGTACACCGACGCCGACACGTTCGTGGTCACGGCCAGCGCGCCGATCCAGGCGCCGCTGAGCATCACGGGGAACCACGCCCAGGACCGACACCTGTTCTTCGCCGCCCAGCCGAGCACACCCATTCAGGATCCCCTGGTTGGCACGCCGGCGGGAACGGACGTGTGGGCCAGTCACATCACGGCGGCGGCGGGGTGGCGCACGGAGATCTCCGTCTACAACCCCGGCCTTGTCAACGGTGACATCAACCTGTACCGGTACGACGAGGCGGGGGCGGACCTGGGCGCGCAGGCGGACACGGTGGCGCCGAACGCTTGGCGGCGACTGGACGGCGCGTGGCTGCAGTACGAGGGCTCGGCGCACATCACGTCGAACCGGTACCTGCTGGTGAAGCTGGAGTTCCAGTACGGCGACACGCCCAGCGTCTGCGAGTTCTACCTGGCCGGCGGCCGGTACCATCAATGGGTCCTGCCCAACGCCGTCCGGTCCTGGATGGACTGGACGGGCCTGGCCGCCGTGAACACGGATGCGGCGACGCAGGAACTGGTGTTCGTATCGTACCTCGATCACATCGCCGTCGGTTACACGAGTGCCGATGTGGAGCCGCGGGCCAAGCTGGTCCGCCTGACGAACGGCATCTGGCCGGACGTCGGCTACCGGGATCTGGATACCGCCAGTATCTCTTGCCCCTCGATCTGGGAAGGCCGGATGATCGCCGCCCCCATCAGCATCACCGGCAACACCGCCCAGGACCGGCACCTGTTCTTCGCCGCTCAACCCATGCCGCCCAATGAATCCGGGGCGACGGTCTGGGCCGACGACATCGTGGGCCTGCTGTATTACGGCCGCCACGAGTCCTTCGACCAGGGTTCCCTGTCGGGCGAACCGTGCCGGGGCGCGGACGAAACTCCGTTCACCCATGCGCTCGGCCGGAACTTTGCGATGATGGAATACGAAGTGACGCGGGGGATGTGGGCGGCGCTCCAGGCCGTGCAGCCCTCCCTGCCGGCGGATCCCAGCCACCTGTGGGGCGGCGACGCCGACGACCAGCCCGTCCAGCGCGTCACGTGGCCCGAGGCGGTGCTGTTCGCCAACCTGCTCTCGGCGCATCGCAACCTGAAGCCATGCTATTACACGGACGCGGCCTTCACCGTCCCGGTGACCGCGGCCAATTACACCGCCGGACCTTTCTTCTGCGATTTCGACGCGCCCGGTTTCCGGCTGCCCACCGAGGGGGAGTGGGAATATGTGTGCCGGGGCGGCTTCGACACCAACCCGTTCCCCAATCGACCGTATTTCATGGAGGACAATTATTCGGCGGCGAACTGTGGCGCGGCGTCCGCCGCCGGCATGTATCCGACCCTGGAAACGCTGGCCTGGTTCGCGGCCAATTCCGGGGGCCGGACATCCCCCGTGGGATTCACCATCGTCAATCCCTGGGGCCAGCTCGACTTGCTGGGCAACGTCTGGGAATGGTGCTGGGACTGGTACGCGGCCTATCCCGCGGGCGCCGTGACCGATTATGCGGGTCCGGGTTCGGGGACACAGCGGGTGGTGCGCGGCGGGGCCTGGGACCGCGACGCCCGGGACTGCCGCGCCTGCAATCGGGAATCCTACAGCCCGGACACGCGCCTCAATTCGGTCGGCTTCCGCCTCGTGCGGACGTACCCGTAACGGCCGCAGGCCGCATTCGACGATCCTGCCGTACGCCGCATTCGACGATCCTGCCGTAGGCCGCATTCGCCGAATGCGGCCAGACGGCAAGCCGAAACGACTGACGATCGCTCCAATCAGCGCCGTGACGTTGCCAGGCGCCGGATTCGGGAACACCGCAATCTTCGCCGCCGGTGCGCGTTCATCGAACGCGCGGTACGTGCGCAGGCCGCATTCGCCGATCCTGCCGTAGGCCGCATTCGCCGAATGCGGCCAGACGACACGATGGCAGGATCGACGATTGCGTGAATCAGCACCGTGAAGTTGCGAGGCGCTGGATTCGATGGTAGCGAATGGCATTCGCCTCCGGCGCGCGTTCATCGAACGCGCGGTACGTGCGTACGCCGCATTCGACGAATGCGGCCAGACGACACGATGGCAGGATCGGCGATCGCTCCAATCAGCGCCGGGACGGCCGCGTGATCCCGTACCGCCGGATCTTGTTGTAGAGCGTGGTCCGCTCGACGCCCAGCACCTCGGCGGCCTTCTTGATGTTCCATTTCATCAGCGGCAGCACCTTGAGCAGGTGCCGTTTCTCCAGCTCCTCCAGCGACAGGGACGCCGGCAGCGTCGCCGGGTCCGTCTGGAGCGGCGGCAGGTCCAGGGGCTGGATGTAAGTGGACACGGTCATCACGGCCGCCCGTTCCACCGCGTTCTCCAGCTCGCGGGCGTTGCCGGGCCAGTGGTACTGCTGCATGAGCTGACGGGCCGGCTCGCTGAAGCCGATGATTTTCCGGTTCGTCGCCGCGCAGAATACCCTCAAGAAATACTCGGCCATCAGCAGGATGTCCTCCCGCCGGTCGCGCAGGGGCGGGATGTGGATCTGGATGGCGCCGAGCAGCAGGTACAGGTCCTCGCGGAATTCACCTGCCCGCGCCAGGGCCGCCAGGTCCCGGCTGTCGGCGGCGATCACGCGGCAGTCCACCGGAAGCTCCAGCGTGCCACCCACCCGCCGGAACGTCCGCCGCTGGAGGGCCTGCACGAGCTCCCCCTGGACCCGCGCCGGCAGCGCGCTCACATGGTCCAGGAACAGGGTGCCGCCGACGGCAATCTCCACCCGGCCCCGTTTCGGGTACGGGACGCCGTCGGGAGACCCGCACTCGGAGCCGAAGAGCTCACGCTCGGCCCGGTGTTCCGGAATCGCGCTGCAACTGACCATCACCATGGGCAGGCTGCCCCGGCTCGACGCCGTGTGGATCGCGCGCGCCACCCGTTCCTTGCCGCAGCCGTTTTCGCCGGTGACGAGGACGGGGACGTCGGTGGCGGCCGCGTCCGCGATCACCTGCCGGATGTGCTCGAACGTCGGACTCCGGCCCAGGAGATCGCCGTCTTTGCGGTAGGCCTCCATGACGGCCTTGAGCTTGGCGTTCTCGTCGACCAGATCCCGGTACTTGACGAACTTGAGGGCCGCCAGCCCCACCGCTTCCCGCTGCAGCGGCGGCACGATGTAGTCGAAGGCGCCCAGGCGCATGGCTTGCACGGTGGACGTGCCGGCCACATCGGGGGTGATCACCGTCACCTCGATCGCCGGGTCCAGCAGCTTGACCTGGCGGAGAAGCTCCAGGCAGTCCATGTCGGGCAAACCGATCGCGGTCAGGATAAAGTCGGCATGCTCCTCCCGCAGGCGGCGCACGGCGGCCTCGCCGCTGGGCTCGGCGACGGCGTGAAAGCCGTCGGCCTTCAGCCAGCCGGTGATCTGTTCGCGGACGTTGGCGTCGCTGTCCACGATGAGGACGTTGAGATGTTCCGGACGCATGGCGGTGGCTCCCCCTGAATGTCGTTGCGGTTGCGGACGGCTCACCGGACCGGAATTCCCGCGCACAGGCACCGCGCCGGTTCTCGTTTCAGGGCATGCAACCGACGAACCGTTCCGATTCGCCGGCGGAGCCGTTTCCTCAACCGCATCAGAGTATGACAAAAAGGGGGTAAGAAATCAAAGCACTTTCGGGCTGGTGTGCAAAATATCTACAGACGATGTCTGTTTTTGATGCATGATGAACCGCAACCACTAACGTCCCAAGAAACTCAGGATGGCGTCGCTGGAGGCCTGGAGGAGCGGGGAGGGGAAGAGTCCGAAGACGATGGTCAGCACGCCGCAGGCGACGATCACGATGCCGGCTGCGGCGGGGACCTTCACGGCTTCGGGCTCGCCGGGCTCCTGCATGAACATCACCACCACCACCCGCAGGTAGTAGTAGACGCTCACCAGGCTGTTCAGGATGGCGATGATGACTAGGGTGTACAGCTCCCGTTCCATTGCGGCGCTGAACAGGAAGAACTTGCCGATGAACCCGGCGGTGGCGGGGATGCCCGCCAGCGACACGAGGCAGACGGTCAGGGGGAAGCTCAGGACGGGTTGGCGGAAGCCCAGGCCGCGGTAGTCGTCGATGGCGACGCGCGTCTCGCCGGGGCCGGACACCAGGGCCACCACCGCGAAGGCGCCGATGTTCATCAGCAGGTAGGCGGCGAAGTAGAAGAGCATGGCCGCCAGACCGGTGGCGCTGGCGGTGACCAGCCCGATGAGCAGGTAGCCGGCGTGGGCGATGGACGAATAGGCGAGCAGCCGCTTGATGTTGCGCTGGGGGATGGCGCCCAGGTTGCCCACCAGCATCGTGAGCACCGCCGACACCAGCAGCAGCTGGGTCCAAACCGGCTGGTCGGGGGGGACGAGCTGGAACAGGATGCGGATCAGGGCGGCGAAGCCCGCCGCCTTGGGGCCGACGGACATGAAGGCGGTCACCGGCGTCGGCGCCCCCTCGTACACGTCGGGCGTCCACACGTGGAAGGGGGCGGCGGCCACCTTGAAGCTGAAGCCCGCCACCACCAGGCCGATGCCCAGCGCCAGCAGCAGCGGCAGGTCGGCCACGTGCGTGAAGGCGCTCATGAAGCGGAACACGGCGCCGTAGTTCGTGCTGCCGGCCGCGCCGTAGATGAGGGCGATCCCGTAGAGCAGGATTGCCGAGGAGAAGGCGCCCATGAAAAAGTACTTCATCCCCGACTCGTTGGAGCGGGGGTCCCGCCGCCGGAAGCCGGCCAGCACGTAGGTGGCGATGGAGAGGATCTCCAGGCCGACGAAGGTCATGACCAGGTCGGCGCCGGTGACCATGAAGTTCATGCCCGCCGTGGCGAACAGCAGCAGCGTGTAAAACTCGCCGTGGGGGAGCGCCTCCCGCCGCAGGTACCCCGCCGTGCCGAGCACCATGAGGACGCCGATGGCGGCGAAGAGCAGCCGGCAGTAGGCGCCGAACAGGTCCAGGGTGACCATGCCGTGGAACAGCGCGTCGGCCGGAACGCGCGGCGTCAGCAGGACGGCGGCCGCGCTGCCCGCCAGCCCGGCCACGGCCAGCACGGCGCCGGCGGCCCGGCCGTGCCGGCCCAGGAAGGGCTCCGCGACCATGATCAGGACGCCGGCCGCGCACAGGACGATCTCGGGGAGGATGGCGGGGATGAACAGCTCGTTCACGACGGACTCCTACCGGATGGTGGGCGCGGCGGCCTGCGGGGCCGGGGTGCCCGGCCCGACGCCGCCCGCCGGCAGCCGGTCCACCTCGTGGATCACGGGCGGCGGCTGCCGGACCTGCTGCACGCGGGCCAGCGCCTTCTGGAGGCTGGCATCCATGGGCCGGAGGAAGGTGCTCGAGTGCATGCCCATCCACACGATGAGGATGACGATGGGGATCAGCGTGAGCTTCTCCCGCAGGTTCAGGTCGGCCAGGGCGCGGTTCTCGTCGCGGTTCAGCGGGCCCAGGAAGACCCGCTGGTACATGGTGAGCATGTAGACCGCCGACAGGATCAGCCCCGTCGCCGCCAGGATGCCGTAGGTGGCGTTGCCGGCGAACGCGCCCTGGAGGATGAGGATCTCGCCGACGAAGCCGTTGAGACCGGGCAGGCCGATGGACGACAGGGTGACGATCATGAACAGGGCGGCGAACACGGGCATCCGGTGGGCCAGCCCGCCGAACTCGGCGATGAGGCGCGTGTGCCGCCGGTCGTAGATCATGCCCACCAGGAGGAACAGCGCGCCGGTGCTCAGACCGTGGTTCAGCATCTGGTACGTCGCCCCCTGGACGCCGTAGATGTTGAACGCGAACAGGCCCAGCATGACGAAGCCGAGGTGGCTCACCGACGAGTAGGCCACCAGGCGCTTGAGGTCGGGCTGGACCATGCACACCAGCGCCCCGTAGATGATCCCGACGAGGGCCAGGACGCAGACCCAGGGGGCGAGAGTGACGCTGGCCTCGGGGAAGAGCGGCAGGCAGAAGCGCAGGAAGCCGTAGGTGCCCATCTTCAGGAGCACGGCGGCCAGGACCACCGAGCCGGCGGTGGGCGCCTCGGTGTGCGCGTCGGGCAGCCAGGTGTGGAACGGGAAGAGCGGCACCTTGATGGCGAAGGCGATGCCGAACGCCAGGAAGAGCAGGATCTGGCGGTCCAGCGGCAGCGCGAAGCGTCCCGCCTCCATGGCCGCCAGGATCTGCGGGTAGTCGAAGGTGAAGGCGCCGGCGGCCTGGCCGTGCCAGTAGTAGAGCGCGATGACGGCCACCAGCATGAACAGGGAACCGAACATCGTATAGAGGAAGAATTTCACCGCCGCGTAGATTCGGTTCTTGCTCCCCCAGACGCCGATCAGGAAGTACATGGGGATGAGCATGACCTCCCAGAACAGGTAGAAGAGCACCAGGTCCAGCGACAGGAAGACGCCGAGGATGCCCGACTCGAGCACCAGCATGAAGATCATGTACTCGCGGACGTGCTTCGTGACGGACCACGAGCCCAGGATGGCGACGGGCGTGATGAAGGTGGTGAGCAGCACGAGGAAGAGCGAGATGCCGTCCAGGCCCAGGTGGTAGTTCACCTGGAAGCCGCCCATGGCGAACCAGCGGTGGAACTCCTCGAGCTGGAAGTCGGGGCTGGCGGACTGAAACCGGGTCAGCAGCACGAGGGACGCGGCGAAGCCGGCCAGCGCGGCGGCCAGCGCCACGGCCCGGTGCGCCCCGACGCGCGCCCGCGGGATGAAGGCCAGGCCGACGGCGCCCAGCATGGGCAGGAAGACGACGATGCTCAGCAGGTGTTCCATACGCCTAGCCAAACAGGAAGAGTACGTACAGCCCCACGCCGATGGCGCCCACCGCCACCCAGCCGAGGTAGGTCCGGGTCAGCCCGTTCTGGACGCGCCGCGCCCCGTCGCCGAGCCCGCGGACCATCGCCCCGGCGCCGTTGACCAGGCCGTCGACGAGGCCGGCGTCGAAGATCTTCCAGAGCCACTGCTCGGAGATCCACGCCAGCGGCCGGACGATGACGCGGTCGTACAGCTCGTCCACGTAGTACTTGTTGAAGACCAGCCGGTGCGCGGCGCCGAGCCGCTTCTCGTCGTCGGGGAGCGCGCCGCGGCGGACGAACACCAGCCAGGCGGCGGCGATGCCGAGCAGCCCCACCAGCACCGCCGCGCCGGTCACCGCCAGCTCCTGCGCCAGGCTGTGGGGGGCGTGGGCGCCCCCGGCGGCGGGCGGCAGCTGCGCGAAGACCGGCTGGAGAAAGTCGCGGAACGTGTTGGGGCCCAGCCAGGCCGGCAGCCCCACGAAGCCGCCGACGGCGGCCAGCAGCGCCAGCACGACCAGCACCGCGGTCATGGGTCGCGGCGATTCGTGGACATGGTGGCGCTGCTCCTCGGGCACGCGGGTCCGGCCGTGGAAGGTCAGGAAGACCAGCCGGAACATGTAGAACGCCGTCAGGCCGGCCGCGAGCGTGGCCAGGCCGAAGAACACCAGGTGGCCGCGCGCGCCGCCGGCGAACGCGTGCCACAGGATTTCGTCCTTGGAGAAGAAACCGGCCAGCGGCGGCACGCCGGCGATGGCCAGCGCGCCGATCCACATGGTGGCGGCGGTGACGGGCAGGTATTTCCGCAACCCGCCCATCGCCTGCATGTCCTGCTCGTGGTGCAGGGCCAGGATCACGCTGCCGGATCCGAGGAAGAGCAGCGCCTTGAAGAAGGCGTGGGTCATCAGATGGAAGATGCCGGTGGCGTAGGCGCCCACGCCGAGCGCCACGAACATGTAGCCGAGCTGGCTGACGGTGGAGTAGGCGAGCACCCGCTTGATGTCGCGCTGGAACAGGCCGATGGTGGCGGCGAAGACGGCGGTCAGCGCGCCGATCAGCCCCACCCAGAACAGCGTCTCGGGCGCGCGGCCGTACAGGGGATTCGAGCGGACCACCATGTAGACGCCGGCGGTGACCATGGTGGCGGCGTGGATCAGCGCGCTCACCGGGGTGGGGCCCTCCATGGCGTCGGGCAGCCAGACGTAGAGCGGGATCTGGGCGCTCTTGCCGGTGGCGCCCACGAAGAAGAGCAGGGTGATGGCGGTGAGCACGCCGTAATGCGCCTCCACGGGCAGGGCGGCGACCTGCGCGAACAGGGTCCGGAAGTCCAGCGTGCGGAACGTCACGAACAGGAGCACCAGTCCCACCACGAAGCCGAAGTCCCCGATCCGGTTCACGATGAACGCCTTCTTGCCGGCCGCGGCGGCGCTCGGCTTGTGGAAGTAGAAGCCGATGAGCAGGTAGGAGCAGAGCCCCACGCCCTCCCAGCCCAGGAAGAGGAGCAGGTAGTTGTCGGCCAGCACCAGCATGAGCATGGCGAACATGAACAGGTTCATGTAGGCGAAGAAGCGGTAGTAGCCGGCCTCCGCCCACATGTAGCCGATGCTGTAGACGTGGATCAGGAAGCCCACGCCGGTGACCACCAGCGTCATCACCATGGACAGCGGGTCGAGGAGAAACCCGAAGCTGGCCGAGAAGTCGCCCGACTCGATCCAGCAGAAGTAGTCCGCCTGCACGAGACGCTCCGGCAGGTTGAGGAAGCGCTGGAAGACGATCGCCGCCAGCAGGAACGAGGCGCCGGTGGCGCCGCAGGCGATCCAGTGGACCAGCGGCTTGGGCAGGCGGCGTCCGAACAGCCCGTTGAGGAGGAAGCCCAGCAGGGGGAGCAGCGGGATCCAGAGCAGCAGGCTGTTCATCGCCACCTCGACGTCCCGTCAGTACTTCATCAGGTTCAGCTGGTCGGCGTCCAGCGTCCGGCGGCTGCGGTACAGGGCGATCACCAGCGCCAGCCCCACCGCGGCCTCGGCCGCCGCCAGGACGATCACGAAGAACACCACCACCTGGCCGTCGAGCTGGCCCAGCCGCCGGCTGAAGCCGATCAGGGCCAGGTTGGCGGCGTTGAGCATCAGCTCGACGCAGAGGAACATGACCACCAGGTTGCGGCGCATGAGCGCGCCGATGATGCCGATGGCGAACAGCAGCGCGCTCAAGATCAGGACGTGGAGCGACGGGACGGGCATGGGCTAACTCCCCGCGGGGTGCTTTTTCTTGGCCAGCACCACGGCGCCGATGATGGCGACCAGGATGAGGATCGAGACCGCTTCGAACGGGAGCAGGTATTTGTTGAAGAGGAGCGCGGCCAGCGTTTCGGTGTTCCGGGCGGCGCCGGGGAGGTCCGGGGTGTCGGCCGGCGGCTGCCAGGTGGAGAAGGCGAAGGCCAGCAGGGCGAACAACCCGCCGCCCAGCAGCACGCCGAAGAAGACCCACAGCCGGTTGTGGTTCCGCAGGACCACTTCGGAGAACGGATCCAGCAGCATGATGACCACGAGGAAGAGCACCATGACCGCGCCGGCGTAAACCACCAGCTGGATGATGCCGATGAACGGCGCGCTCAGGATGAAGTAGATGATGGACAGCGCCGCCAGGCAGACGACCAGCGACAGGGCGGCGTTCATGGTTTTCTTCTGCAGGATGAGATTGAGGGCGGCGAGGACGGCGAGGAAGGCGCTGATGTAGAACAGAACGACAGTCATGGCCACCTTTCGGTGTCGTCAGGATTGGTGAATGTCAAAGCTCGCTTTATCAAGCGTTTGTAAGGACTCATACTAAACGACCCCCGGTTTTGATGTCAAGTGATTTTCGTTGTCCGCCTCTCCGATTTCTGTTATATATAGCGTACGATTGGAGAACGTCCGCATGATCACCGGTTACAACACGGAAGTCACATTCAGCGGGATCATCTATCACGTCCAGACCGAGGACATGGGACTGGACATGAAGAAAATCATCACCCACGTTTACAAGGGCGGCGCGATCCTCCTGTCGAAAAAGACCGCTTACGACCATCTGGTCATCGAGGGCTCGGACGAAGCCAAGATCAAAGCCCTGATGAACGACCAGCATAAGACGATCCTCCGGATCATCCAGGCCGGCAAGCTGGAGACGCTGCGCAAGAAAGTGGAGGAGGCGGAGAAGCAGGAGCCGGCGCAAGCCGGTCCCGAACGCGAGTCGGCCGTTCAGGTGGCCGGCATGGCCGAAATGGACGAGGAGATCCAGGAGTCGGTTCGGGAGATCGAGCAGGAGATCGACGGCTCGCTCAACATGCTCCTCCAGAAGTTCATCCAGAAGGAAGCCAAGCCGAAGAAGCTCAAGGTCGAGGTGGTCGCCGGCACCGAGATCGTTTCCGGCCAGCCGGCGGTGCTGCGGGTCTATTCCCGCGACGCTTCCACCTCCCAGCCGCTGCCCGACACGAAGGTGGTGATCAAGGTCATCGGCATGACCTTCCGCCCCGCCGTCTACACCGGCCGGACCGACAAGAACGGCGTGTACACGCTGAACATCATCGTGCCCGAGTTTTCCGCCGGCCAGGCGGCCATCCTGGTCCAGGCCTCCTCGGAGTTCGGGACCGACGAGCTGAAGCTGAAAATTTCCCGCCGCATCTGATACCTTCGCCACCGTCGACTCCGCGGCCGGCCCCCGCCGCGGCACGTTGCGGCGGTCCCCGCCGGCGGGAATCCACATGAGGTGAACGGATGTTTTACCGGATCAAGGACGAACTGGCGGATTGCCTGCAGGCGCGCCTGGCCGAGGTGTTCGGCGTCAGCCGCGAGCAGTACCGCGTCCAGGTGCAGTATCCCGCCCGGCTGGAGTTCGGCGATTTCGGCGTGTCGTTCCCGTTCGAGCTGGCCAAGGTGCTGCGCCGGTCGCCCCAGCAGATCGCCCAGCAGTTCCTCGACGGCTTCCGGGCGCCCGCCTACGTCCGCCGGATCGACACCGCCGGCGGCGGCTACATCAATTTCGCGGTGGACCGCTGGAGTCTGTTCCTGGACGCCGTGCGCGCGCTGCGGTCCGGCCGGCTGTGGCCGGAGTTCGAGCCCGACGCCGGCAAGACCATCGTGGAGCACACCAACATCAATCCCAACAAGGCGGCCCACATCGGGCACCTGCGCAACGCCATCCTGGGCGACAGCCTCGTGCGCCTGCTCCGCTTCAACGGCAGGCGGGTGGAGGTGCAGAACTACATCGACAACACCGGCGTGCAGGTGGCTGACGTGGTCGTCGGCTTCCTGCACCTGGAGCACCAGGGCGTCGCCGAGGTCGCCGCCATCGAGGGCCGGTTCGACTACCTGTGCTGGGACCTGTATGCCCGGGTGGCGCGTTTCTACGAAGCGTCCGAAACCAACGCCCGGCTCCGGGGCGAGGTGCTGCACCAGATCGAGGCGGGCGACAACGCGGTGGCCGAGCTGGCCGACCTGATCGCCACCCGGATCGTCAACTGCCACCTCGACACCATGGAGCGGCTCGACATCCGTTACGACGTCCTGCCGCGGGAGAGCGACATCCTGCACCTGCACTTCTGGGACACCGCCTTCGCCCAGCTCAAGGCGCGCGGCGCGGCGGAGCTGGAGACGGCGGGCCCCAACGCCGGCTGCTGGATCATGAGGTACCAGAAGGACGGGCAGGAGGACACCAAGATCCTCGTCCGCTCGAACGGCACCGTGACCTACACCGGCAAGGACATCGCCTACCAGCTCTGGAAGATCGGGCGGCTGGACAAGGACTTCCATTACGAGCCGTTCCGCGTGTACGACGACGGCCACACGGTGTGGGCGTCCAGCAGCGCGCCGGCCACCGCGGACGCCTCGGACCTGCAGCCGCCCCGCTTCGGCGCCGGCGACCGGGTGTTCAACGTCATCGACGCGCGCCAGGCCTACACCCAGAACGTCGTCTTCGAGGGGCTGCGCCGGCTGGGCTACACCGACGAAGCCGAGCGGAGCGTGCATTTCGCCTACGAGATCGTGGCGCTGTCGCCGCGCTGCGCCCAGGAGCTGGGCTCGGAGCTGTCCGACGAGGACCGCCAGCGCGCCCACGTCGAGGTCAGCGGGCGCAAGGGGCTGGGCGTGAAGGCCGACGACCTGCTCGACCGCCTCGAGGAGAAGGCGCGGCGCGAAGTGGACGTCCGGAACCCCGACATGGCGCCCGAACAGGCCGCGCGCACCGCGCGCGACATCGCCATCGGCGCGCTGCGCTACTTCATGGTGCGGTTCTCGCGCAAGGCCCTGATCGTTTTCGATTTCGACGACGCCCTCAACTTCGACGGCGAGACAGGGCCCTACCTGCAGTACTCCGCGGTGCGCGCCCGGAACATCGGGGTGAAGTACCGCGAGCATTACGGGCTGGGTGAGGCGGAAGCGGCGGCGGCCCTCGACGGCCTGCTGGCGGCGTCCGCCGTCGAACTGCCCGACGACGTGTGGGAGCTTCTCACGCAGGCGCTCAAGCTCCGCGACGCCGCCCGGGCCAGCCTGGCCGGCCAGGAGCTCGCCGCGTTCGCGAAATACCTGTACACCCTGGCCCAGCGGTTTTCGAACTTCTACAACAGGCACCGCATCATCGGCGAAGAGGATCCCGTGTGGCGGCTCGTCTTTCTGGCCGTGGTGCACATCTATTACCAAGGGATGCAACAGGGTCTGGACATCCTGGGCATCCCCATACCGGAGCGGATGTGACGATGCGACACCGGATCCTGCCGGCCCTGGCCCTGGCCGTGGCGCTGCCCGCGTGCCTGCTGGCGCGCGACTACAGCTACGACCTCTTCACGGTGGAGGAGGTGAACAAGCTGCGCATGGCCACCCCGGTCAAGTGCGCCACGCTGCATGAGCGGGTGGTGGCGCGCTACGTCAAGGCGGTCCAGCACGCGGTGCAGCTGCGCAACTACGAGCGGACCGCCCGGCTCGGCGACCAGCTCAGCCAGGTGATGGACTATGTGCTGCGGGACATTCGGGAGTGCTTCGAAAATCCGAAGAACCGGAACAACAAGCAGCTCCGCCAGGTGGAGATCCAGTTCCGCAAGGACGCCGTGCTCCTGGAGGGGATCCAGCGCGACCTGCCCCTCATCCACCGGGAGAGCCTCGATCCGCCGGTCCGCAAGCTGGTCTACGTCCGGCGCCAGCTCTTCCGCTTCATCAACAACCTGGACGAGGAGGCCGTGATCGAATGAGGCGCGTCCTGGCGGCCGCGTGGCTGACGGTGGCGGTGCTCGCCGGCTGGGGCCGGCCCGCCGACGACTACCTGCTGCCGAAAGAGGACACGCTGCTGCGCGATGCCGAGGGCTTCGAGCTGCGCAGCTACTACCGGTTGCGCGTCGTCTCCCGCCGGATCGATGCGCTGGAGTGCCGCCACCGCCCCGACAAAGCCTTCGACTGCGGCAAGCGCCGCGACCGGGATCCCCTCATGGGCGCGCTCGACGAACGGTCCGACGAGCGGCTGCTCCGCGATTACCGCGAGGCGCTCCGGGTCATGCTGCTGAACGTCGAGGACGTCTTCGCGTCCCACCGCGGCCGGGTCGTGGAGAAGGTCCTGCTCGACCTGAAGAAGCAGGCGGATCACGACGTCGAGGTCCTCGACGCGATCGAGGGCGGCCTGAAGGAACCGGCCGAGCTCCGGACCGCCTGGGAGCAGGCGCGGTCGCTGGCGCTCAAGGCCGCCTCCGGCGCCCGCAAGGGCCTCGAGCGCATCTCCCGGTGACGAGGTGCCTGTGTCCGCTCCCGCACTCCCCGTGGTGGTGATCATCGGCCGGCCCAACGTGGGCAAGTCCACCCTGTTCAACGCGCTGGTGGGCGCCCGCCGCGCCATCGTCGGCGACGAGCCGGGCATCACCCGCGACCGGCTCTACAGCCAGGTGGACTGGAACGGCAAGCGGTTCCGCCTGGTGGACACCGGCGGCATCCTGCCCGACGAGCGCGAACGCATCCCCCGCGAAATCCTCAAGCAGGCGGCCGTGGCCCTGGCCGAGGCGGCGGCGGTGCTGATGGTGGTCGATGCCGCCGCGGGGGTGCACCCCATGGACGCGGTGATCCACCGCCTGGTGATGGAATCGGGCCGGCCGTTCTACCTGGTGGCCAACAAGGTGGACGACCCGCGCCACGAGCCCTACACCCTGCCGTTCTACGAGTTCGGCGTCGACTACGTCTATCCGGTGTCGGCGGAGCACAAGCGCGGCCTGGACACCCTCCTCGAAACGGTGTGCGCCGACTTCCCCGTCCCGGACGCCCCGGACGCGCCGCTCCCCGAGACGCGGGTGGCCATCATCGGCCGGCCCAACGTGGGCAAATCGTCGCTGGTGAACGCGCTGGTCGGCTCCGAACGGGTCATCGTGAGCGAGATCCCCGGCACCACCCGCGACGCGGTGGACACCGAGCTCGAGACCGACGGCTGCCGCTACCGGCTCATCGACACGGCGGGGATCCGCAAGAAGAGCCGCACCCACCTGCACGCGGAGAAGCTGAGCGTCATCCTCGCCCGCAAGCACCTGGAGCAGGCGGACCTGGCCGTGCTGCTCCTCGATCCCATCGAGGGCGTGACCCACACCGACGCCACCATCGCCAGCTACGCGGTGGAGGCCGGCCAGGCGCTGATCCTGGGCGTCAACAAGCTGGATCTCATCCCCGACCCCGAACGCTTCCGCAAGGCGTTCCAGGCGGAGACCAAGCGCCAGCTCCGCTTCCTGGACTACGCGCCGCTGGTGTTCTTTTCGGCGAAGACCGGCCGGAACGTCCACCGGCTGTTCCCTGTGATGCACCGGGCCGCCGAGACCCGCCGCCTCCGGATCACCACCGGCACGCTCAATGCCTTTTTCCGGAAAATGCTCCGCGAGCGGCAGATCCAGGCCCTGCCCGCGGAGGACCACGGCGTCAAGTACATGACGCAGGTCGCGGTGGCGCCGCCCACGTTTGTGGTCTTCCTCCGCCGGGGCCAGCGGCTGGCCGTTTCCGAGGAACGGTTCATCATCAATCAAATACGCAGGGAGTTTGAGTTTTACGCCAATCCGATCCGCTTGATCCAGCGCAGTTGAAACCTCGTTGATTATTGACAAATCGCTTTGCGCAGCTTATGATGAATCGCAGGCGACACCGATACCCGTCTGCAGGATGGTTTCATGAAGCGCGCAGGAATCGAGGAACGCGTCTATGCGGCCCACGGCGGCCTGACCCACCGGGAGGTCGAGACGGTGGTGTCCGAGGTGCTCGATCTGATCAAGGCGGCCCTGGTCCGGGGCGAGCGCGTCAAACTCAAGGGCTTCGGAGTGATGGAGGCGGTCGCCCGGAAGGGGAAGCGGGGCCGGCATCCGAAGACGGGCCAACTGGTGGTGGTCGCCCCCCGGAAGACCATCGTCTACCATTACTCCCGCAACACGTGGCTGGGCATCGATGATGGAAGTGACGAATAAGCTCTACTACAAGATCGGCGAGGTGTGCGAGATCACGGGGATCGAGGCGCACGTGCTCCGCTACTGGGAGTCGGAATTTCCCGTGCTGCACCCGCTGAAAAACAGCGCCGGCCAGCGCGTGTACCGCCAGAAGGACATCGAGCTGGTGCTGCGCATTAAACGGCTCCTCTACCAGGACGGTTTCACCATCGCCGGGGCCAAGCGCCAGATCCGGGAATCGCTGGCCGGCCACCGGCCGGCTCCCGAGCCCGAGGCCGCGCCGCCGGCCGCCGCGGCCGCGCCGGCCGCCGGGCCGGATCCTCGGGCTGTCCGCCAGCTGCGGGCGGAGCTGCAGGAGATCCTCGACCTCCTGGAGCGGTGGGAACTTCCCTCGTGACCGGATTTTCTCCTTGACGACCCTGTGTTCCAAGCATACAATAACGATCTTTTTGGGCGGATATTTACACGGATCAGCGTCGGGACGTAGCGCAGCCTGGTAGCGCACACGCTTGGGGTGCGTGTGGTCGGAGGTTCAAATCCTCTCGTCCCGACCATTTTTTTTATCCGGTTCCTCCTTCCGGTTCACATGAGCGGGGCATTCCTGATACTTCTCACCAACGACGACGGCATCGGCGCGCCGGGGCTCACCCACCTGGAGCGCGCTCTGGCCCCGCTGGGCCGGGTCGTCACCGTGGCCCCCGCCGGCGAGCGGAGCGCCGCGTCCCACTCGCTCACCCTCATGTCGCCGCTGCGCATCCACGCCGCCGGCGACGACCGGTACGCCGTGGACGGAACCACCGCCGACTGCATCCTCGTCGCCATGAACAAGATTCTCCAGCAACCGCCGCACCTGGTGGTTTCGGGGATCAACGCCGGCAACAACCTCGGCGACGATACCGTGTACTCCGGCACGGTGGCCGGCGCCCGCGAGGGCTCCATGTACGGCATCCCGTCCGTCGCGTTTTCACTGCGCTACGCCGCGGTGATGGACTTCGCCTTCTGGGCCGGCCGGGCGGCGGCGCTCTGCCGGCGGCTCCTGGACAGCCCGCTGCCGCCGGGGATTTTCCTGAACGTGAATTTCCCCGATGCCCCGCCGCGCGGCGTCCGCACCACCCGGTTGAGCCGGAAGTTCGCCCGCTCGTCCATCTACGAGAACGATGATCCGCGCGGCATGAAGTACTACTGGATCGGCGAGGACGAGAGTTCCTGGGACCAGGCGGACGACACCGATTTCTGGGCCGTGACCAACGGCTACGTCTCCATCACGCCCCTGCACCGCGACCAGACCTCGTACGACATGATCGAGGCGGTCCGGGAGGCCTATGAGCAGGACTGACCGGGCGCTGGCGGAGGCCTGCCACGCGCTGGTCCAGTTCCTCGTTCGGGAAGGCGCCATCCGCAACCCGGCGGTGGCGGACGCGTTCCGGCAAACCCCACGGCACCGCTTCGTGCCGGCCGATCTTCTCGCTGAGGCCTATGCCAACCGGGCCCTCCCCGTCGACTGCGGGCAGACGATCAGCCAACCGTGGATGGTGGCCGTCATGACGGAGCTGCTGGCTCCCGAGCCGGACCACACCATCCTGGAGATCGGCACGGGCACCGGCTACCAGGCCGCGATTCTGGCCCGGCTCTGCCGCCGCGTGGTGACGGTGGAGCGGATCCCCGAGCTCAGCGAGCAGGCGGCGTGCCGTTTTCGCCAGCTCGGCCTGACCAACATCGTCTGCCGCGTCGGCGACGGGACCCTCGGCTGGCCGGTGGACGGGCCCTACGACGGCATCGTGGTGACGGCGGGCGCGCCGGGAATTCCCGCGGCCCTGAGCGCGCAGCTGCGCGACGGCGGCGTCATGGCCATCCCGGTGGGCGACCGGTTCTGCCAGACGCTGCTCGCGGTCCGCCGGGCGGGTGACGCCTTCGTCACCGACGCACACGGCGACTGCGTCTTCGTCCGCCTCATCGGCCGGGACGGGTGGGCGGCCGAATGATGCGGCCGCCGGCGGACGGCGTCCGCCGCGGCGGAACGGCCGCCACCTTTTCGCTTGACTCCCCCGGTAAAAGGTGGTTAAATCCGCATTCGATTTTCTGAGTCGGGGCGTGGCTCAGGCTGGTTAGAGCGCACGGTTCGGGACCGTGAAGTCGGAGGTTCAAATCCTCTCGCCCCGACCATTTTTATTTTATGCCCACTCGTTTCGAGGTCAGCGGACTGGTTCAGGGCGTCGGCTACCGGTACTTCGTGTACCGGCAGGCAGTCCACCTGGGCCTGCGCGGCTTTGTCCGCAACCAGCCCGACGGATCCGTCGAGGTGGTGGCCGAAGGGACGCCGGATGCCCTGCGGGAGCTGGAAGACCTGCTGCGGCGTGGCCCCGCCCACGCGCAGGTGACCCGGGTGGTGCGCTGTCCCCTCGAGGCCGTGCCGGTGGGCGCAGATTTCCGCATCGAGGTGTGAGCATGGAAGCACTCAAGCAGATCGTGCGCGAGATCCCCGATTTTCCCAAGCCGGGCATCCTGTTCTACGACATCACCACGCTGCTGCGCGACGCGAAGGGCTTCGCCGAGGTCATCGACATCTTCGCCCGTCACTACCGCGACCAGAAGCTGGACGCCGTGGTGGGCGTCGAGGCGCGCGGATTCATCTTCGCCGCCGCCGTGGCCAACCGCCTGGGCCTGGGGTTCATCCCCGTGCGGAAACCCGGCAAGCTGCCGTACCGCACGGTGAGCCAGTCGTACCAGCTCGAGTACGGCACCGACACCCTCGAGATGCACGCCGACGCCGTCCGCCGGGGAGACCGGATCCTGCTCATCGACGACCTGATGGCCACCGGCGGCACCGCCCGGGCGGTCGCCGAGATGGTTCGGGGGCAGGGGGGGGATGTGGCCGGCATAGGCTTCGTCATCGAGCTCGAATTCCTGAGCGGCCGCAAGTTCCTGCCCGAATATGAAATCTTTTCTATCCTGAAGTATCAGAAGTAGATCGCGACCCGCAGAAATTGCAAGCGGATCAGGTAATTCGGTTGACAAAGCCGGCAAATAGTGCTAAAAGCACATTCTTATTTTTCGGGCGGACAGGTTTCGCGCCTGTAGCTCAGGAGGATAGAGCACCGGATTCCTAATCCGGGTGTCGGGGGTTCAAATCCCTCCAGGCGCAAAAATAGGTAATCATCGCAATAAGGTGGTTTGAACGTGGGCAAGCGACTGACACGCAAAGAAATCAAGAAAAAAGACCCCATCACCGAAGCCCTGCAGAAGTTCTGGGCCCTGTGCCTGGAGAACCGGCGATACCTCGTGATCGGCCTCTCGGTGATTCTGGGCGCGATCATCGTCGTCATGCTGGGCACGCTCTGGTACAACCGGTCCCAGTCCTCGCGGGCCACGGCCCTGCAGGAGGCGCGGGAGATCTACAACGCCCGGGTGGACACCACCCTCAAGGCGCCGCAGGACGGCGCCTACCCGAGCGAGACCGCCAAGTACGAGGCGGCGCTGAAGGCCTTCCAGAGCGTCGAACAGAATTACGGCAGCGCCCAGGAAGGCCTGCTGGCCACCTACTACAAGGGCGTCTGCCAGCGCGAGCTCGGCCGGGCCGCCGATGCGGAAAAGACGTTCCGCGCCGTGCTCCAGGACGCCGACGATCCGTTCATGGCCCAGGTGGTCAAGCTGGCTCTGGCCGAGACGCTTCGGGTGCAGCGCAAGTACGATGAGGCGCTCCCCCTGCTGAACGAGCTCAGCCAGGCCACCAACCCGGCCGTCACCAGCGAGAGCGTCGCCTACACCAAGGCGCTCTGCCTGGAGGAGAAGGGCAGCTTCAAGGAAGCCTACGACGTCCTGAAGGCCGCGAAGGCCGCCCTGGACGAGAAGGGCAAGAGCGGGGACTATGTCAGCCCGTATGAATCCGTCATCAGCAGCCGGATCGATTTCCTGAAGGCCCGCCTGGGTGACGCGCGGCCGGCCAACTCCTGACCCCGGACCGCCGAACCTGCTCCGACGGACCGCAAGCCGGACTCGAGAGTAGACTGATGTTTTTGGATATTTCAAAACTCGAAGTCGAGACCGTCCGCCACGAATACACGTTCTCACCGGCGGAGGTAGGGTTCGACTACAAGGGTTACGAGCTGGCGGACGCGTTCAGCCTGAACGTGGAGGTCACGAAGAACAGCCGCCAGGAAGTCCTGATCAAGGGAACGATCGCGGGTCCGATGCGGGTGTTCTGCGACCGCTGCCTGGAGCCGTTTGTGCTGGCGATCAACCCGTCGTTTCAGATCGCCATGATTCCGGCCCGGACGGCCGGCGCCGAGACCGAGGACGAGATCGAGGCGGATCGACTGGACGAGAACGTCTATACCGATCCGCGGATCTCCCTCACGGACCTGATGACCGAGCAGATCATCCTGAACCTGCCGGCCAAGATGCTGTGCCGGCAGGACTGTCAGGGGCTCTGCGCCCGCTGCGGCGGCGATCTCAACCAGGGCGAGTGCGCATGCACCGCCACCGGATCGGATCCCCGCTGGATGCTGCTGCGGGAAATGCAAAAACGAATGAAGAAGTAAGGAGACTTCGATGGCCCACCCCAAACACCGACATTCCCATTCCCGGACGCACAAGCGGCGGGCTCATGATGCGCTGGAAACCAAGAGCATCTCCCTCTGCCCGAACTGCCGGGAGGCGAAACTGCCCCACCGGGCGTGCCCGCACTGCGGTTACTACCGGGGCCGCCAGGTGATCGCGGTCAAGAAGGAAGAATAAGAGCGCTGGAGCAGTATGGGCGCCGAACCTACGTTCCGGGTGGCCGTGGATGCGATGGGGAGCGACAACCATCCCGGTCCGGAGGTACTCGGAGTCGTGCAGGCTCTGAAGCAGTACCCCGGCACCCAGGCCATCCTGGTGGGCGACCGCAAGGTGATCGAGCAGCACCTCCAGGAGGTGCCCGCGGCCGGCCTGCCGCTGGAGATCGTGCATACCGATGAGTGCATCGGCATGAGCGAGCATCCGGTCATGGCCATCCGGAAGAAAAAGAACAACTCGATGCGCCTGGCCATGAACCTGATCAAGGAAGGCCGGGCGGACGGCTTCATCACCGCGGGCAACACCGGGGCCGGCATGACCCTGGCCAAGCTTGTGCTCGGCGCCTGCCGCGGCGTGGACCGGCCGGCGCTGGCCACCGTGGTCCCCTCCATCAAGGGCACGACGATCATCGTGGACGTCGGGGCCAACGTCGATTGCAAGCCCCTGCACCTCGAGCAGTTCGCCATCATGGGGCACGTCTACGCCAAGATGATCTTTGGGATCGAAAAGCCCCGGGTCGCCCTCCTGTCCATCGGCGAGGAGGAGATCAAGGGCAACGACCTGATCAAGGAAGTCCACCAGGCGCTGAAGCACGCGCAGCTCAACTTTGTGGGGAACATCGAGGGGCGGGACGTCTATGTCGGCGACGTGGACGTCGTGGTGTGCGACGGCTTCGTGGGCAACGTGGCCCTCAAGATCAGCGAGGGGGTCATCGCCGCCATCATGCACCAGCTGAAAAAGGAACTCGCCAGCGGGCTCCCCACCCAGGTGGGCGCCCTGCTGACCAGGCCCGCCTTCCGCAAGCTGAAGAAGAAGATCGACTATTCCGAGTACGGCGGCGCGCCGCTTTTGGGCGTGCGCTCGCCCGTCATCATCGGCCACGGCCGTTCCAACGCCAATGCGATCAAGAACGCCATCCGGGTGGTCCGTGAGTTTCATCTCCACCAGCTGTCCAGCAAGATCGAACAGGAGATCGAACTGTTCATGCAGGAAAACCGCCGACGCGAGGTCTGATTATGTGGGATATGGCACTGACCGAGGAGCAGAAGGAAATCCGGGACCTGGCCCGCAGGATCGCCAAGGAACAGATCGAGCCGGTTCGCGCCGAACTGGACGAGAAAGAGGAGTTCCCCTGGGCGATCATGAAGGTGCTGGCCGAGGCGGGCCTGTTCGGCGTGTACATCCCGGAGGAGTACGGCGGGTTCGGCAAGGGCATCTATGAGCTGTGCCTCGTGACCGAGGAGCTCAGCAAGGTCTGCGGCGGCGTGGCGGTGAGCTACGCGGCCTGCGGCCTCGGCTCCTACCCCATCATCCTGATGGGGAGCGAGGAACAGAAAAAGAAGTACCTGCCGCAGATCGCCAGCGGCGAGAAACTGGCCGCCTTCTGCATCACCGAGAGCGGCGCCGGCTCCGATGCCGGGGGCATCCGCACCGTCGCGCGCAAGGACGGCGACTATTACTACCTCACCGGCACCAAGCAGTGGATCACCAACGGATCGGTGGCCGACATCTACACCGTCATCGCCCTGACCGACAAGTCCAAGGGGCCGCGGGGCGCCTCGGCGTTCATCGTGGAGAAGGACTTCCCGGGCCTGTCGTACGGCAAGAAGGAAAAGAAGCTGGGCATCCGCGCCTCGTCCACCACCGAGGTGGTCCTCGACGAGTGCCGGGTGCCGAAGGAAAACCTGATCAGCCGCGAGGGAATGGGCTTCATCGTGGCCATGCGCACCTTCGACCACACCCGCCCCGGCGTGGCGGCCCAGGCGCTGGGCATCGCCGGCGGGGCCTTCGAGTACGCCCTCCAATACGCGCACACCCGCAAGCAGTTCGGCAAGCCCATCAGCTCCTTCCAGGCGGTCAACCACATGCTGGCCGACATGGCCACGCAGATCGAGGCGTCCCGGGCGCTGATCTACAGCACGGCCCAGATGATCGACGCCGGCAAGGCCAAGAACATCTCGAAGCTGTCGGCGATGTGCAAGCTGCTGGCGTCGGACACCGCCATGAAGGTGACCACCGACGCCATTCAGATCCTGGGCGGCTACGGCTACATGAAGGACTATCCCGTGGAAAAGATGTTCCGCGACGCCAAGATCACCCAGATTTACGAAGGCACCAACCAGATCCAGCGCAACGTCATCGCGTCCGAGCTGATCAAGGAAGTCGTCTCGGAGCACAAGAAATAAAGGAGTGTCGGACCGCATGAGCAAGATTGCGTTCATCTTCCCCGGCCAGGCGTCCCAGTACTCAGGCATGGGCCGGGAAATTCATGACAGCCGCCCCGAGGCCGCGGAGGTATTCCGACGCGCCGACGAGGTCCTCGGCTTCCCCCTGTCCGCCATGTGTTTCCAGGGTTCGGAAGACGAGCTGAAGCTCACCGAGAACACCCAGCCGGCCATCCTGACCGTCAGCGCCGCCGTCCTGCGGGTGCTCCAGCAGCGCGGCTTGAAGCCCGACTTCGTCGCCGGGCACAGCCTGGGTGAGTATTCCGCCCTCGTCGCCGCCGGCAGCCTGACGTTCGAGGACGCGGTGCTCGCCGTCCGCAAGCGGGGCCGCTACATGCAGGAGGCGGTCCCGGTGGGTATCGGCGCGATGGCGGCCTGCATGGGCATGGACCTGGCGACCGTCGAGAGCGTCTGCGCCGCGGTCCGCGAGGGCCAGGTGCTGGTGCCGGCCAACATCAATTGCCCGGGGCAGATCGTCGTGGCCGGCCACGCCGAGCCCGTCGACCGGGCCATCGCGCACGCCAAGAAGCAGGGTCTGGGCCGGATGATCCGCCTGCCCGTGAGCGCGCCGTTCCACTGCGAGCTCATGCAACCGGCGCAGGAAAAGATGGCCCAGGATCTCGGCCGGATCGCGTTCGGCGACCTGGCGGTGCCCCTCGTCACCAACGTGGACGCCCGGTTCATCACCGCGGGCGCGGACGCCCGGGACAGCCTGGTCCGCCAGGTGACCGGTTCGGTCCGGTGGCAGGCGTCGGTGGAGGGATTGGTTGCCGCGGGCGCCGACGTGTTCGTCGAAGTGGGGCCCAAGACGGTCCTGTCGCAGATGGTGCGCAAGATCAGCGCGACGGCCCGGACGTTCGCGGTGGAGAAACCCGCCGAAGTCGACGCCGTGCTGGCCGCGCTCAAGACCGCGTGAGGAGGAGATGATGGACAAGCCCGTGGCGGTGGTGACCGGCGGAGCCCGCGGCATCGGGGCCGCCATCGCGGACGCCCTGCTCGGGGCCGGTTTCGCGGTGGCCGTCGCCGACATGGACCTGGCGACCGCCGAGGCGCTGGTGGCGTCCAGGGGATTGCCGGCCGGCGAGTTCCGCGCCTATGCGCTCAACGTGACCGACGAAGGCGGAGTGGCCGCCGTGTTCAAGCAGTTGCAGGCGGATTTCGGCCGGATCGACGTCCTGGTCAACAACGCCGGCATCAACCAGGACAACCTGATCATGCGGATGAAAATCGAACAATGGCAGCGGGTCCTGGATGTCAATCTGACCGGCACCTTCCTGTGCACCCGGGCGGTGATTCCGGTGATGATGCGACAGCGCGCGGGCCGCATCATCAACATCGCCTCGGTGGTCGGCGAGATGGGCAACGCCGGCCAGGCCAACTACTGCGCGACGAAGGCGGGGCTCATCGGCTTCACCAAGGCGGTGGCGCGCGAAGTGGCCTCCCGCAACATCACGGTCAACGCGGTGGCGCCGGGTTACATCGACACCGAGATGACCCGGAATCTGCCCGAGGCGGTGAAGCAGGAATTCGGCCGCAACATCGCACTCGGCCGACCCGGCCAGCCGGAGGATGTCGCCCACGCGGTGACGTTCCTCGCCGGTCCGGGCGCCGCCTACATCACCGGCTTCGTGCTGGATGTCAACGGCGGCATGTACATGTAAATCGGAATTAACCGTTATCAACAACTTTTCGAGTGGAGGATATCATGGCCAGTATCGAACAGAAAGTGAAGGAGATCATCGTCGAGCGGTTGGGCGTCAACGAAGCGGATGTGACTCCGGAAGCGTCCTTCATCGATGATCTGGGCGCCGACTCCCTGGACACCGTGGAGCTGGTGATGGCCTTCGAAGACGGGTTCGGTATCGAGATCCCGGACGAGGACGCCGAAAAGATCACGAACGTGGCGCAGGCCATCGAGTACATCAAGGAAAAGGCCGCTGACGCCTAACCATTGAGCACAACATCCGAGGGGAAGCGCACGCGCTTCCCCTCAATTTATCTACAAGGGAAAAAACGATGAACACTCGTCGAGTCGTAGTGACCGGTGTGGGGATGGTGTCGGCCCTGGGGACCGGCACCGATAAAGCGTGGCAGAATATCGTCGCCGGCGTCAGCGGCGTGGGCCCCATCACCCTGTTCGACGCCGCCGAATTTTCGGTTCGGATCGCCGCGGAGGTGAGGGATTTCAACGCGGAAGACTTCATGGACAAGAAAGAGGTCCGGAAGTACGACCGGTTCATCCACTTCGCCCTGGCCGCGTCCGAGTTCGCCGTGAAGGGCTCCGGGCTGCCGCTGGAGGCCACGGATCTGAACCGGGCCGGCGTGTACATCGGCTCGGGGATCGGCGGATTCGCCACCATCGAGGCCGAGCACGAGAAGCTGCTCAAGGGCGGCCCGCGGAAGATCTCGCCCTACTTCATCCCGGCCACGATCATCAATCTGGCCTCGGGGATGGTTTCGATCAAGTTCGGCCTCAAGGGCCCGAACTGCGCCTGTTGCACCGCCTGCGCCACGTCGTCGCACGCGGTGGGCGACTCGTTCCGGATCATCGCGCACGGCGATGCCGATGTCATGATCGCCGGCGGTTCCGAGGCGGCGATCACGCCCATGGGCATCGGCGGATTCGCGTCCATGCGGGCGATCTCGGCCCGGAACGACAATCCCGCAGCGGCCAGCCGCCCCTTCGACAAGGAGCGGGACGGCTTCGTCGTGGGTGAGGGCGCCGGCGTCCTCGTGCTCGAGGAGCTGGAACATGCCCGCCGGCGGGGCGCGCCGATCGTGGCCGAGATCGTCGGTTACGGGATGACCGGCGACGCCTTCCACATCACCGCGCCGCCGCCCGATGGCGACGGGGCGTACCGCGCCATGCTGGCGGCCGTCCGTGACGCCGGCATCCGGCCGGAGGACGTGGACTACATCAACGCCCACGGCACCTCGACGCCGTTCAACGACAAGCTGGAAACCATCGCCATCAAGCGGGCGTTCGGCGACCACGCCACCCGGCTGCGGATCAGCTCCACCAAGTCGATGACCGGCCACCTGCTGGGCGCAGCCGGCGGACTGGAGGCGGCCATCACCGCGCTGGCGCTCCGCGACCAGGTGATCCCGCCCACAATCAACTACGAATTCCCCGACCCGGAGTGCGACCTGAACTATACGCCCAACGCCGCGGCGCGCGTGCCGCTGCGCTACGCGCTGTCCAACTCGTTCGGCTTCGGCGGGACGAACGCGGTCCTGCTCTTCAAGCGGTACGAAGCCTGAAGTCCCGCGCCCAATCGGAGGTGGCATGAAAATCGGAGTCTGCATCAAGAAGGTTCCCGACACGGAAACCCGGATCCGGATCGCGCCCGACGGCCGGCAGGTGAGCCTCGACGGCGTGTCCTTCATCATCTCGCCGTATGACGAGTTCGCCATCGAAGCCGCGCTGCAGCTCAAGGAGAAGGCCGGTCAGGGCGAGGTGGTCGTCATCGCCGTCGGCGACGAGGATACCGGCAAGGTGATGCGCAACGCGCTGGCCATGGGCGCCGACCGGGCCGTCCTGGTGACTGATCCGGCCGTCGTCGAGACCGAGCCGTACGACGTCGCCCGGATCCTGGCTGCCGTCGCCCGCAAGGAGGGCGTCGAACTCCTGCTCTTCGGCAAGCAGGGCGTGGGCCAGGATTATCAGCAAGTGCCGACGCTGACCGCCGAGGTGCTGGGCTGGCCGGCCGCCGCCGTGGTGGTCGGGCTGGAGATCGCCGGCGGCGAGCTGACCGCCACCCGCGAGATCGATGGCGGCGAGGAAGTCGACCGGCTGTCCCTGCCGGCGGTGGTGTCGGCCCAGAAGGGGCTCAACACCCCGCGTTACGCGTCGCTGAAGGGAATCATGGCGGCCAAGAAGAAGACCATCGAGACGCACGCCCTCGCCGCGCTGGGTCTGGCCCCGCTGGCGCAGCGGAGCTGGGAGGTGGTCCGGCTGGAAATGCCGCCCGCCCGTGCCGCCGGCCGGCTCATCGACGGCGAGCCCGAAGCCCAGGTGAAGCAGTTGGTGGAGCTTCTGCACACGGAAGCGAAGGTGCTCTGAGAGAGGAAGGGAGACAATCATGGCCCAAGGCTTTTTGGTATACGTTGAAAATCGGAACGGCCGGATCCGCAAGGGATCGCTGGAGGCCCTGGCCACCGCCCGGCGCCTGGCCGACACGCTGGGGCGGACGGTGGACGCCGTGATCGTCGGTGACGACGCCGCGGCGGCCCAGGCGGCCCGCTTCGGCGCCCACCGCCTGTTTCGGGTGGCGCCGGCGGACGTCTTCGAGTCCCGCGACGGCGTGGTGGAACTGCTCGCCGGCCTGGTGCGGCAGGAATCCCCGGCCTGGATCGTGGCCAGCGCCACGGCCGCGGGCAAGGACTGCCTGCCGGCGCTGGCCGCCCGCTTCGAGCGGTCGGTGATCCAGGACGCCACCGAGGTCTCGGTCGAGGGCGGCGAGCTGCTGATCAAGCGGCCCATCTACGCCGGCAAGGCCTTCGAGGTGGTCAAGCCGGCGGGGGCGCTCTCGTTCCTGTCGCTGCGGCCCAACGTCTTCCCGGCGGCGGAGGCCCCGGCGGTCGCGACCGTCGTGGAGCACGCGGCGGCCGTGGATCCGGCGCGGGTCCGCACCCGCGTGGCCGAGGTGCGCGAGACCGCCGGCGGCAAGGTGGAGCTGACCGAGGCCGCGATCGTCGTGTCCGGCGGCCGGGGCATCAAGGCGGCGGAACATTACCCGTTGATCGAGCAGCTGGCCGCCGCCTTCGGCGGCGCCGCGGGCGCGTCCCGCGCGGTGGTCGACGCCGGCTGGGTAGCCCACCACCACCAGGTGGGCCAGACGGGCAAGACGGTGTCGCCGACACTCTACGTGGCCGTCGGCATCTCGGGCGCGATCCAGCACCTGGCCGGCATGTCGTCGTCCAAGTACATCGTGGCCATCAACAAGGATCCCGATGCCCCCATCTTCAAGGTGGCCGACTATGGCATCGTGGGCGACCTGTTCCAGGTCGTGCCGCTGCTGATCGAGGAAGTGCGGAAGCTCAAAGCGTGACCGGGGTGAGGGCGTGCCGCTGATCGAACTGCGGGACATCACCAAGAGTTTCGGCGACAACCGGGTGCTGCAGGGCATCAGCCTGCAGGTGGAAGCGGGCGAGACGCTGGTGGTGCTCGGCCGGAGCGGCATCGGCAAGAGCGTGACGCTCCTCATCATCACCGGCCTGCTGGCGCCGGATTCCGGCCAGATCATCCTTCAGGGCCAGGACATCACCCACCTGCGTGAACGGGACCTGATCTCCGTCCGCCGGCGGTTTTCCTATGTTTTCCAATCCGGAGCGCTGTTTGATTCGTTGACCGTGTTCGAGAACGTCGCCTTCCCCATGTCGGAGTCCCGCGGCCGGGAGGATCCGGAGACCGTCGCGCACGTCCAGCGGATCCTGGAGCACCTCGATCTCGCCAAGGTCGCGGATCTCTACCCCCAGGAGCTGAGCACCGGCATGAAGAAACGGGTGGCCATCGCCCGGGCCATCGCGGTGCAGCCGCTGGCGATCCTGTACGACGAACCGACCACCGGCGTGGACCCTCTCACCGCCAAGCTGATCAGCCGGACGATCAAGGGGCTGCAGCAGCAGCTGGGGGTGACGTCCATCGTTGTCACCCATGATCTGAAATGCGCGCGGATGATTGCCGACCGGGTGGCCTTCCTGCATGACGGAAGGATCTACTTCCACGACACCTTCGACCGCTTCCTCGCGTCCGACCTGGACGAGCTGGTCCGGTTCAAGCACTCCCTGCCGTCATTGCTGCGCTACATTGGGGCCTGAAGCCGACTATTCCAACTGGATCACGTAGCTGCCGGCCGCCTTGTCGTGCAGCGCCTGCTGGGCCGGATTGTTCA
>JAGOHA010000117.1 GCA_017996395.1 Acidobacteriota bacterium
CACCCAGATCGGCGTCAAGATCTACAATCTGACGAATCACTGGAATCCCCGCGACGTCCAGAACAACGTGGACAGCCCCGCCTTCGGGACCTTCTACAACAGCGTGGGCCGGCAGTTCCGCGGCAAGTTCGAAATCGATTTTTAAGCCGCATCCCCACCGTCGATCGCTTCGTCCGCCACCCCGTTCGAAAACCCGCCGGGAGTTATCGGTCGGCTGGGCGCTGTTCCTACACATCTGGCTGGGACCGTTTCCGGCCGTCATCACGATCCTTCTACTGTTCAGAGGATCACACGTCTAGTCGCATCCTTAACTTTTTTGAAACTTCTCACGGATTTTCTGAATCAACAGTAAAAAAGACATGCAAAAACAACTGTCGCAAATCAAATCAGGAGAGGTTCTATGGACCTAATGGAATTGCTTCTCAACACGGGGGGCGGCGGGGCCATCGGCCAGATCGCCCAGCAGTTCGGATTGCAGGAGAACCAGGCGCAGTCGGCGGTGGCCAGCCTGCTGCCGGCGCTGCAGGCGGGGCTCTCCCGCAACATCCAGCAGGAGGGCGGGCTGGACAGCCTGTTCCAGGCGCTGGCCGGCGGCGGCCACCAGCAGTACCTCGACAACCCGGGCGTCCTGGGCTCGGCCGACAACATCATGGATGGCAACGGCATCCTGGGGCACATCCTGGGCAGCAAGGACGTGAGCCGGGCCGTCGCCGCCCAGGCATCGCAGCAGACCGGCATCGGCACCGAGATCCTGAAAAAGATGCTGCCCATCGTGGCCAGCCTGGTGATGGGCTCGCTGAGTCGCCAGACCAACGCGCCGGCCGCGCCACAGTCGCCGTTCGGCCAGGCCGGCGGCGGGATGGACATCCTGTCCTCGATTCTGGGCGGCGGCGACGACAGCTCCGCCGGCGGCCTGATGGGGATGCTGGGCAAGCTGTTCGGCGGCTAGTCCGCCGGATCCGGTCAAGATCATCCGGACGGCCGCCCGCGCGGCCGGTGACCTTTTAGTACATTACAACCCGCAAGGAGGCACTATGGCTTTAACCGACAAGTACCAGGAGTTGATGACCCTGGCGACGCGGCTGGAAATTCGGGACTTTCTGGTGAATGAGGAGGGCGGCAAGCTCGTCATCAAGGGCGCCACCACCTACCAGCTCGAGAAGGACCTGTTCTGGGACAAGATCAAGCAGTACACCGATTGGCAGAAAGAGCTCTCGGTGGACATCAAAACCGACCGGTCGGACATCCATGGCGTCCACACCGTCCAGCCGGGCGACACGCTGTCCAAGATCGCCAAGGTCCACCTGGACGACGCCAAGCGGTACATGGAAATTTTCAACGCCAACAAGGACATCCTGAAGGACCCGAACCTGATCAAGGTGGGCCAGAAGCTGGTGATCCCCAAGCGCTGAGCGCCACGCGGTCATCCGCCGGGCGGCCCGTCCGCCCGGCGCGATCCGCGCGCCGGACCGCCGGACGTCCACTCCCCGGGACGTGCGGCGAATGCCGCAGCGACCTCTCGCATCGAACGGTTTACTCATTCCACCCAAGAGGAGGAGATTGACATGGCTGCAAAGTTTGAGCTGAAGAAGAGCAGGAGCGGACAGTTCACGTTCAACCTGAAGGCCGCCAACGGGCAGGTCATCCTGACCAGCGAGCTGTACAACGCCAAGCCCGCCGCGGAAAACGGGATCGCCTCGGTCCAGAAGAACGCGGCGTACGACGACCGCTACGAGCGGAAGGTGGCCAAGGACGGGCAGCATTTCTTCGTGCTGAAGGCGGCGAACCTCCAGGTCATCGGCAAGAGCGAGCTCTACAAATCCGCCGCGTCCATGGAGAAGGGCATCGCGTCGGTGAAGAAGAACGGCCCCGTCGCCAAGATCAGCGACATTTCCTGAACGCAGTTTCCAGGCACAATTCGGGCATGATCCGGCACCCGGCGCTCCCGCCGGGTGCCGGGCTTTGGGCGTCCAAGGCGGACGGGTGCGCCCGGGCGGGGCCGAGTTGAGGTGCGGGGGAGCGGTCTACTGGGCTGAGGCGACGTTTCGCCGCGCGCTGAGCCTGTTGCACATGTTCCAGCATTCCGATCCTTCGTCACCAAGGCCAAGCTGAAACGGTTGCGAGCGGCTGGTTGTCCCTTGACATCTGAGGCCGGGCCGGATACTGTCGCCTGAATCAGTGTGGAGTGGGTGCACAATGAAGAAGCTGGTCTGTTCTGCATTCGCCATCCTGGGTCTGGCCGTCCTGGCCCTGGCGGGTGCCGTGAGTTACGTGTCGACGTGGAAGAATCCGGTCGCCCACCCGCTGGACCGGACGGGCAAGAAGGTGGCAACCTTCGTGATCAGCGCGGACGAATCCATGCGGCTGGGTCCCGAAGAGACGCTGGCCGCGGAGCTGCGTAGCCGGGGTGTGGATTGCGTGGCGGGGTACACTGTCCTGCCGGGGGAACTGGCCCGGGACAAGGAGAAGGCCCAGGCGTTCCTGAAACGGGTCGGGGTTGCCTACGCCATCCTGATCCGGGTGGCGGGGAAGGCGGAGGAACTCCATTATATGCCGGGCACCGCCTGGTATGCTGGGCCCTATTACTCGAGCTTTTGGGGCTATTGGGATTACGGCTGGTCGACGGTGTACTCGCCTGGGTACGTGTACGCCGACACCGTGGTTTCCCTGGAAACGATGGTCTATTCCGTCGAGGAGAACACGCTGCTCTGGGCGGGCCTGTGCCGGGTGACCAATCCGAAGGACATCCGGAAAGTGGTGAAAGAGATCGCTGACGCCGCCGGTAAAAAAATGCGCAAGGAATGCTTGATCCAGTAGCTCGCCGAAACGGCGTCGCAGGGGAGGCCCGCCGTTCGATTCGGGCTACCGGGTCGCCGCGGTGGGTTTCCTGCGCGCGAGGTGGCGGTACACGAACAGGCCCACCAGGGCGACGAGGATCACCACCACCACGATGTCCACGACGTGGCTGTACTCCATGACCAGGTGCCAGTTCTGCTTCAGGTAATAACCCACGACCGTGAGGAAGGCGTTCCAGAGACCGGCGCCGATCACGGTGTAGATGGAGAACTTGACGAGGTTCATCCGGGCGATGCCCGCCGGGATGGAGATCAGGTGGCGGACCACCGGGATGAAGCGGGAGATCAGGATCGCCAGCTCGCCCCGCCGCGCGAAGAACCGCTCGGTGATCGCCAGGTCGTGGGGATCCAGCAGGAAGTACTTGCCGTACCGGGTGATGAAGGGGCGGCCGCCGTATTGCCCCATCCAGTAGGACAGCAGCGATCCGACGAGGCTGGCCAGGGTGCTCACCGCAATCACGCCGAAGAAGGAAAACCGCCCCTCGGCGATGAGGAAGCCGGCGAACGGCATCACCGCCTCGCTGGGCAGGGGGAATACCATGCTCTCCAACACCATGGCGATGAAAATGGTGATGTAGCCCGTCGAGTCGATGAACCGGGTGACATGCTGGGCGATCCAGGCGGTGATGCTCATGCGCTGTGTCCATCCCTCCAGAAAATCAGAAGAGCATTATACGGACTATTCGTGAGCTGACAAGCCAAATAGGACCGTCAATCCGGCGGGTCGCCATCGCGTCGGGGGAGGGATCCGCCGGGCCCCCGTGTTTGCGGCACGATGGACGGCGCCTTGACGGTGCTGCGGGGCGGGGGGATAATGGCCGGCGAGGTTCCATGAAACAACGTGTCCTGCTGATCCAACCGCCCCGTCTGGCCAGCCAGCCGAACCGGATGGTGTTCCCCCGCGGCCTGGCCCAGATCGGCTCGTTCCTGCGGGCCGGCGGCTGGCCGGTCGCGGTGCTGCCCCTGTCGTATGCGGCGGTGGCCGACGTGACCCCGGCGGCGGACATCCGCTCCATCATCGAAGCGGTGCTGGCTGAATTCAAGCCCGAGGTGGTGGGCGTGGGCTGTCCGTACACCATCAGCTACCACACCAGCATCGAGATGCTCCGCTTGGTCAAGGCGTTTCGGGAGGACATCGTCACGGTGATCGGCGGTCCCCATGTCACCTTCACCGACGCCGAGACCGCCGCCGAGCCGTGCGTTGACTTCGTGGTGCGCGGCGAGGGCGAGTGGACGACGGCCGAGTGGCTGGCCGCCCTCGAGGCGGGCCGGGACCCGGCGGGCATCCGGGGTCTCACATTCCGGCGCGACGGCGTCACCGTCCGCACGCCGCCACGCCTCCCCGGCGACCTGGCCGCTCTGCCGCCCGTGGACTTCGAGCTGTTTCCGGCCGAGTTCATCCAGCGGTGCCAGGTGTACGGCATGATCCACCGCGGCTGCCGGTACCGGTGCGCGTTCTGCGCCGAGGCCGCGTTCTGGGGCCGGGAGCGCAGCCTGCCGGTGGAGCGGCTCGTCGGGGAGATCGCCGGTCTGGCCGAGCGTTACGGCGCCCGCATGATGGGCATCGAGGACAGCTCCCAGTGGCTCGCCTCACCCGAGCTCGCCCGGCTCATCCGCGGCCTGCGGGGCGTGCGCCAGTGCCTGCCGCCGGCGTTCTTCATGAACCTGACGGTGGAACCCCTGGACGCGGCGAAGGGCGAGACGCTGGCGGCGCTGCGCCAGGCCGGCGTCGGCACCATCTGGCTGGGCATCGAGAACTCGTCCGAGAAGGTGCTGGCGGCCATGGGCAAGAAGCGCCCCTGGTCCCGGACGCTGGCCATGTGCCGCGCCCTGCGCGACCACGATTTCATGATCAAGGCGGAGTGGATGATCGGCCACCCGGGCGACGACCCGGTGGAGGCGGCGGACGCCCTGGCCAAGCTGGACGGTCTGTTCCGGGATGACCTGATCACCAGCGCCGATTTCGGCGTCTTCGTGCCCCTGCCCGGCACACGGCCGTGGAACGATCCGGCGGCGCACGGCCTCGAGATTCTGCACCGCGACTATCGGTACTACAACGAATTCTCCATCACCCGGCCGGTCTGCCGGCTGCGGGATTTCCCCGTCGGCCAGCTCGCCGAGATCGCCCGGCGGACGGAGCAGATGGTCACCCGCCACACCGGGACGCTGCGGCCGGCCCGGGTGATCACCGCGCCGTTCGGCGCGCACCCCGCCATCCTCGACGCACCGCCGGAGCCGTCGGCGCATTGAGCCGGATTCGGGCGGTTCCAACTCTTCAGGCAGCAGGCCAGGATTGTCTCATCCGTTCCGGGGGCCGAAGCGGGCGGTGAGGTATGCCGTGGCGGCCGCCACCGCGGCGCCCCACGCCAGATCCACCAGCGTTACCGCCAGCGGCCAGCGGGCCACCGTGGCCAGGTTGGTCAGGTCGTAGGTGGCGTAAGTGACCAGCCCGAAGAACGCGCCACCGAGCGCCGCGCGTTTGGGCGCACCTTCTCGCGCCGCCGGCGACACGACGAAGTGGACCAGACCGGCGATGAACAGCAGGTAGAACACCCCGGCGGCGTACCAGTTGGGGGACTCCGCCAGGAGGAAGCCGATCTGCTGCCGGTAGAATGTGCGGGCGACGACGCCCAGCCAGACGGCATCCAGGGCCAGGAAGACGGCCAGGGCCAGGCCGTAGCGTTTCAGCCAGACAGCAGACATGTTCACCTCCGCGGGGACTGGGTATCCGCCTGACGGACGGATTGGATGCAGCCGACGGCCCTACGGCTGCGCCGGCCGGGCCACCCGGACCAGGACGTGGAAGACCTCGGTGGGTCCCGGTTCCCAGGGGCGGCGGTACTGGATGACGAGCTTGGCGGCACCCGGGCGTTCGGCGCGGAAGCGGAAGACGTAGGTCCCGCCGGCGCCCACGCGGCCGGCGTCCGCCGGATTTTGCTGATACTCGCCGTCGCCCACGGCTGCCACCGCCGGGTCGTCGGGGGGCAGGGCGGCCCATCCGAAGCCGGTGGTGGGATTGCCGGCCAGACGGACGCTGATCGTCTGGCCCACCACCGCCTCGATGTAGTGGCCGGTGGCTTCCCGGCCAAGGACGATTTCCGTTCCCGGCACCAGGGGCTGGGCCGGAGCGGCCGGCGGCAGGGGCTGCGGCGGAGCGGCCGGCGGGATCGAGGCGGGCGTCGCCGTCGACGGTACGAGCGCGGCCGTCTCGTCCGGCGGCAACTGGTCGTACTCGTCCGGCGGCAGGCCCGGCACCTGCAACTCCTTGCCGCCGCGCTTCTCTTTGGGGTGGCGCTGGGGCATCCAGCCGTTGGGACCCCAGGTGATCCGCCGTTTCCCCACCCAGTACATCGTCCCCCAGGGGGTGCGGACGTGGTCGTTGATCTCCGGGTCGAGGTCCAGCCGCTTGCCGTCGTAGACCAGCGTCCCCGTGCGGCTTTCCGTCTGGTAGCCGCCGGAACGGACTTCCAAGGTGTAGGTCCATTTGCCGGCGGTGTAGGTCCCGGGCTGGGTGATGTTGACGGCGGGGTTTCCCCCGCCGGCGGAAGCGGTGGCGGCCAGCAGCAGGACGGCCAGCGCGGCAGCGGCAAGTCTCATGATCGCCTCCTGAAGTGCGGATGTGGCATGCTCAGGCGTCATTGTACATGAAAATTCGGACGAAGGGTTGAATCCGGCAACCGGCGGCCGGCGTCTCTGTGTTGTCCCGCGGCGGTTGCGCAGGGCGGGAGACGGAGGATACAATGGGAGGGGCTGTCCGAGGAACTCCAGACCGAGGAGGTGCCGGATGCGGCGGACGACGGACGGGATCAGTCGGCGGGATTTTGTGAAAGGAACCGTGGCAGGCCTGGCGGGCTGGCCGCTGCTCGGCTCGATGATGGGAACGGCCCGGGCCGAGGCTCCCCGCGCGGCCCGGATCGCCCTGTGCAAGACCACCGACCGCCGGACGGGCGTGGAACAGGTGATGAAACTGCTCGAGTTCGAGCCGGTCCAGGGACGGCCGATCCTGGTCAAGCCCAACTTCAACACGGCCGATCCGGCGCCGGGCTCCACCCACAACGACACCTTGCTGGCCGTCGTGCGGGAGCTGCGCCGCCGCGACGCCGCTGCCATCACCGTGGGCGACCGGTGCGGCCCGGCCAAGATGGCCGAGGTGCTCGAGCGGAAGGGCATCCCCGCCATGGCCCGCGAAGAGCGGTTCGAGGTGATCGACTTCGAAGCGCTGCCTGAGGCCGACTGGCTGCCCTTTCGGGCGCCGGGCCTGCACTGGGAGGACGGCTTCACCATCCCGCGGCCGGTCCGGGAGGCCGGCTACATCGTGACCACGCCCTGCCTCAAGACCCACCAGTACGGCGGCGTGTTCACCATGTCGCTGAAGCTGAGCGTGGGGATCACCCCCCGCGGTCTGATGCGGCAGCTCCACGGCAACAAGGAGCACATGCGGCGCATGATCGCCGAGATCAACCTGGCCTACGCGCCGAAGCTCATCGTGCTCGACGGTGTGGAGTGTTTCGTCGACGGCGGCCCCATGGAGGGGAAGAGGGCCGAGGCCGGCGTGATCCTGGCCGGCATCGACCGGGTGGCCGTTGACGCCGCGGGTCTGGCGGTGCTGCGCGAGGTGGGCGCCAACGACGCGATCATGGGCACACCCGTCTTCCGGCAGGAGCAGATCGCCCGGGCGGTGGAACTGGGCCTGGGCGTGAGCCGGCCCGAGGCCATCGAGTTCGTCACCGGCGACGCCGAGAGCCGGCGGTACGCCGACAAGCTGAAGGCGATCCTGGCGGCCGGCTGATCCCGATTCAGTTTGCCTTCCGGCGTCAAAATCCCTATGATCTGACTATCCCGGTATTCCGAGGTGGGCCATGCAGGTGGAAGTCTCAAGCATCGGCGGCAAGTGGACGGTCCTTGCGCCGCAGGGCCGCGTGGACGCCCATACCGTCGACGACTTCGAAGCCGCCGTCCGGAAGGAGCTGGCGGGTGGCGCGCGGTGGCTGGCCATGGACCTGGCCGGCGTCCCCTACATGAACAGCGCCGGGCTGCGCGTGCTGCTCATTGCGCTCAAGGCCGTCCGGCCGCTCGAGGGCGGCGTGGTGCTGGCGCGGCCCCAGCCGCAGGTTCTGGAGATCCTCGAGATCTCCGGCTTCCTGAAGATGTTCGCCAGCATCACCGACATTGCCGAACTGAGCTGACATGAGCATCAAGGCCCGCCTCCTGCTGGTCCTGATTCCCGCCATCCTGGTCCTGTTCGGCGCCCTGCTGCTGCTGAGCTTCCGCCAGAGCGAGCACACCGTCCTGACCCAGATCAACCGGGAATCGTACGAGCTGGCCCATGCCCACGCGCGGGAATTCGATATCCTGTTCGAATCGTCCCGGCAGGTGGCCGAGGGGATCGCCACGTCGGTGGGCAGCATGGAGACGCTGACCCCCGAGGCCGTCGACCTGCTGCTCCAGGGCACGTTTTCGCGGAATCCGGGCGTCTACGGCAGCACGATCTCCTTCGTCCCGGACAAGACGCCGTTGGGGCGCTACGCCCCCTATTACTGCCGCGCCCCCGGCGGCGACCTGAAATTCCAGTCGCTGGCCGACCCCGCTTACGACTACACGGTCTGGGACTGGTTCCGGCAACCGCTGGCCGACGGGCGGGGGCACTGGACCGAGCCGTACCTGGACATCGGCGGCGGCGACATCCTGATGACCACCTACGCCTACCCCGTCTGGCGCAAGGGCGAGCTGGTGGGCGTGGCCACGGTGGACATCGCCCTGGCCGAGCTGGTGGACCGGCTGGAACGGTTCGCGGCGCGGCGCGGCGGCCAGGCCTTCATGGTGACGGAGGCAGGCCGGCTCATCGGCCGGAGCCGCCAGGTCTCCGGTCAGTTGATGTCCAACGAGAGCTTCTGGGACATCGCCGAGCGGTCCCCGGACCCGCACCTCAAGGAGCTGGCCCGGCTGCTGCGGGACCCGGCGCCCAACTTCGTGGACATGACCGACCCGTACACGCGCAAGCCGTCGCTGGTCATCGACGCCCGGATCGAATCCATCGGCTGGACCCTGGCCATCATCGCGCCGCGCGACGTCGTGCTGCAGCCCCTGATCCAGCTGAAGAACACCGTGATCCCCATCGCCATCGTCATCGTGGGGCTGATCGTGGTGCTGCTGCTGGCGGTGTCCGACTCGGTCACCAAGCCGCTGGCCCGGTTCCTCGGTCAGACCGACAGCTACTCCCAGGGCAACTATGCCGACCGGCTGGTCGAAGACAAGGGCCCCCGGGAGATCCGCCGCCTGGCGGGCTCCTTCAACCGCCTCGGCCAGGCCATCCTGGACCAGATCGAGAACGTCAAGACCAGCACCGCCCAGAAAGAGCGGTACCACCAGGAGCTGATGATCGCCGCCGACATCCAGCGCAGCATCCTGCCCCGGCAGTTCCCGCCGTTCCCGGAGCTCCAGGACCGCCTCGACGTGTACGGCTACTACCGGCCGGCCCGGGAGGTGGGCGGCGACTACTTCGACTTCCTCCGCCTCCCCGGCGGCGCGGTGGGCATCGTCGTGGCCGACGTGTCCGGCAAGGGCGCCCCGGCGGCCTTTTTCATGGCCATGGCCCGGCTGCTCGTGCGGGCCATGGCCGGGCGCGGGTACTCGCCGGCGGAGATCGCGCGGCGGGCCAACCATCTGCTGTTCGAGGACAACGAGGCGGGCCTGTTCGTGACCTTGCTCTACGCCGAGTATCATCCGGACACCGGCCGGACGCGGCTGGTCAGCGCCGGGCACAATCCGCCGGTGCTCCGCCGCGCCGACGGCCGGACCGAGGAGATCCGGCCCAACCCGGGGATCCCGCTGGGCGTGATGCCGGGCGCGCACTACGAGGTCGCGGAGCTCGTGCTGGCGCCGGGCGACGCCCTGGTCATGTACACCGACGGCGTGACCGACGTCCAGGACGCGCGGGAGGAGGAGTACGGCATGGCCCGTCTCCTCGAAGCGGCCGGCGCCGCGCCGGCGGCGGCCGCCCGGGAGATGGCGGACGCAATCGTGGCAGCGGTTTCGGCGTTTGCCGGCGACCAGCCCCAGCCCGACGACATCACCCTGGTGACCCTCATCCGGCGGGACGGGGCGGCCGCGGCCGCCGTTCCGGCCGGCCGGCCTGAGGAGGTGATCCAGCTGGTGCTCCCCGCCCGCACCGGCGTGCTGGAGCGGGTGGCCATGATGACCGAGTCGGTGGCCCGGGAGGCGGGCTTCACCCGCAGCGAGGCGGAACGGATCGTCCTGGCCGTGGACGAGGTGGTCTCCAACGTGATCGAACACGCTTACGGACCAGGGAGTGCGGAGACGTTCGAGCTGCGGCTCGGCACCGCCGGCGACGCGCTGCGGATCGTCATCGCCGACTATGGCCAGCCGTTCGATTTTGAGGCGGCCAGCCGCAAGTACGACGGCCAGGCCACGCCGGACCAGCCGGTGGGAGGCATCGGCCTGTTCCTCGTCCGCGAGGTGATGGATGAGGTCCGCTACGAACCCG
>JAGOHA010000015.1 GCA_017996395.1 Acidobacteriota bacterium
GTTTGCCGTTCACCTCGATTACGCCCATACCCGGTCTCCTGTGTAGTCAATATGTAAAGCTTTATCTTTATTGAAATTACAATACTAAAACAGTCAACGTTTGGATGCAAGCGGTACTTTACGGGAGCAGGTGCCGATCCTTCAGGATCAGGAGCAGGTGGGCGGCGGTCCAGCTGAAGTGGGACGCCCGCAGACCGCGCCCCGTGACGGGGTCGTAGTTTTCGCGCAGCGGTGCGGGGGAATCGGCGGCGCCCCGCAGGTTGGCCAGGAGCTGTTCGGCCAGCGCGTCCGCTTCATGCCGGAAGCCGCAGCGGCGCAGGCCGGCCAGGCCGAAGAAGGCCTGATCCAGCCAGACGGGTCCCCGCCAGTAGCCGTCCAGGGCCGCGGCGGGATGGTCGGCGGACAGCGTGGGGAAGGGGAGGTGGGTGCGGAACCGGGTCGGGTCCATCAGCGCGTCGCGAACTCGCTCAGCCTGGCGCCGGGTGGCGACGCCGGCCCACAGGGGGATCCAGGCCTCCGGGCCCGGCGCCCGGACGAACGCCCCGTCCGCGAGGCGGATGTCGGCGAACAGCCCGGCTGCCTCGTCGAACATCCGGCTGCGGATGAGCCGCCTGAGCCGGCCGGCTTCCCCTTCCAGCCGGTCGGCGTCGCCTCGCCGCCCGATGAGCCGGGCCAGCCGGGCCAGGCAGCGCTTCTCGGCGTACAGGTAAGCGTTCAGATCCGCCGACGCCTGATCCAGTGTCCAGGCGCCGGGACCGTGGGCGACGAGCCGCGCGGCGTCGAAGCGGGCGGCGTTGTCCATGCCGCTCTCCCATTTGGCGGCGGTCAGGTCGTCGCGGGTGGAGCCGTACTCGCACAGTCCGTCGCGATCGCGGTCCCGCTGCGCGTACCACCAGCGGTGGTATCGCCAGAGCCGCGGATACACCTCGCGCACAAACTCCCGGTCGCCGGTGGCGGCGTACACCGCGGCCACGGCCCAGGCGGCGAGCGGCGGCTTGGTGTTGAGCCAGTTGTCCTGGGAGCTGTCGGCGAACACGCAGTCGGCCACCATGCCCGCGTCATTCTGCCGCTCCAGCATGGCCCGGATCTGCGAGCGGGCCAGCTCCGGTTCAAACTCGGCCAGCGCGGCGGCATGCTTCCACGAGTCCCACGCCCAGAATCCGTTGAAGTACCCAACCGCGCCGGAAGGGATGACGCCGTCGTGGCGCAGCGCGCCCGCCGGGGCGCGCCAGTTGTTCACCAGTGTCATCACCGCCTTGACCGCCAGGCGGCGGCAGGAGTCGCGGCGCAGAAGCGGTGCATCGCCGCCGAGCGCCCGGTCCAGATAGCCCTGCCAGCGTTCCCGGTTGCGGGCGAACGCGGCACCGGTGTCGGCCAGCGCCGCATCGGCCGCGGCGAGTTCGGGATCTCCACCGGACGGCGACCGCACCAGAACCAGGGCGAGCGCGGTGGCGGCACTGCCGCCGGGCGCGATCACTGTGGGCGCCGAAGAGTCCGCACGGTATCCGGAGAAGCCACCGCCGGTGACGCGCCACGCCGGCGCATCAGGCGGCACCACGTGCAATGAGCCGGCTTCGGCACTCCAGACCGCGCGGATGCCCGCATCGCCTGTCTCCAGCCGGACGGTCGCGTCGAGGAGTTCGCCTTCCCATCGCCAGAGGACGGCCAGCGGTGACGTCGACCGATTGGTCACTTCCGCCCGCACCAGGGCCGTCGCCGCCGACGCGAAGAACAGTTCCAGCCTCACCGTCGCGCGGTCCGTTTCCGTCGACAGCCGCAGCAGTCCCGGGTAGACCGTGCGGATCATCACCGCCGGTTGCAGGGGCAGCAGCGGGGAACCGGTAGCGGCGTCCACCGGTGCGAACCGGGCGATCGAGCGGCTGAGCCACCGGCCCGGTTCCGTGAGATACGGTCCGGCAAAACCGACGGCGGTTCCGTCCGCCGGGATGGCGTAGCCATGCCAGGCTCCGCAGTCAAACAGGCAGCCGGGCGCCGGTTCATCGGTGCAGCACGGCGTCTGACTAAGTTCGAGCACATCGGGGAAATGGCTCCAACTGGCGGCGGGGGCAGTCGTGGGACGGGAGGCCGCCGCGGCGATCACCGCCAGGAGCAACCATGCCGTCACCACCGTCGAGCGGACACGAACCATCGGGGACTCCGAACGGATGTCAGATCGTCACGGCATGCCATCATCCGGTAATCCCGTCCAAAAATCAAGTCGCCGACGGCACGATACACACCACGGGTGAGACGCTCCGGTTTAATGCTTCCATTAAAGTTTTATCATTGTACCTTCCATGTAATTTTGTTAAAATGCCGATTCTGTTTTACAGATGGTCGGTACCACGCGGCATTTAGGAATACTCGCTCGGAGCAGTAGTATATGGATATGCAGACGACGGTACTGTTGGTCATCGGCGTCCCGCTGCTCGGGTCGCTGCTGATCCCGCTGCTGGGCTGGTTCAAGCTGCCGAAGGTGACAGGCTACGTCTGCGTGGCGCTCATCGGCGCCGCCCACGTCCTGTCCTGGACGCTTCTCGGCCCCGCCCTGGGCGGGATCACCACTCACTGGAGCAAGCCGCTGTACGAATGGGCCAGCTTCAGCCTGACATTCGACGCGCTGGCCGCCTTTATGGCGTTCACCGCCTCCCTGATCGCCACGCTCATCGCCATCTACTCGCTGGGCTACATCGAGCACGGCGAGGACGAGCCGGAGTACTACTTCGTCGTGACCCTCTTCCTGGGCGCGATGATGGGGCTGGTGTTCTCCTCCAACCTGTTGTTCCTGTACTTGTTCTGGGAGATCTCGGCGCTGGCCTGCTGGCGGTTGATCGGCTACTTCCGGGAGCCCGACTACATCTGGAAAGCCGACAAGGCGTTCCTGGTGACCTTCGGCGGCGCGGTGTTCATGCTGCTGGGATTCGCCCTGGTGTTCGCCCAGTACGGCACGTTCGAGCTCGCCGAGCTGCGCGGCCAGGAGATCGGACCCGTCGCCCTGCTCCTCATCCTGCTCGGCGTGTTCTCCAAGAGCGCCACGGTGCCGCTGCACACGTGGCTGCCCGATGCCGGCGTGGCGCCCTCCACCATCACCTCGCTGCTGCACGCCGCCATCCTCGTCAAGATCGGCCTGTACGGCTTTGCCCGCATGTTCGCCAACGGCCTGGTGATACCGCCGGCCTGGGAGACGGGCATCCTCATCGCCGCCCTGGTCAGCGCGTTCGTGTCGGCCTGCGCGGCGCTGCGCGAAACCAACATCAAGCGCATGCTGGCCTACTCGACGGTGAGCCAGATCGGCTACACATTCCTGGGGCTGGCCGCCTTCACCCATTTCGGGTACATCGGCGCCCTGCTGTACATCCTGGCCCACGGCCTTGCCAAGGGCGGCCTCTTCCTCTGCGCCGGCATCATCGAGCACGGCACCCACACCAAGGACATGACCAAGATGGGCGGACTCATCCAGAAGATGCCCATCACGGCCTTCTGCTATATCGTCTGCGCCCTGAGCATCGCGGGCATCCCGCCCATGGCCGGGTTCTTCTCCAAGTACTTCGTCATCTCCGGCCTGGTCGAGGGCGGACACACCTACATCGCCGGCTTGGCGATCCTGACCGCGGTGGTCACGCTGCTGTATATGCTCAAGAGCTTCCATGTGATCTTCATGGGGGCGCCGCGCGGCGAGTCCCACCATGAGGGTTCGCCCGTGATGGTGGGCGTGGTGGCCGTGCTGGCGGTGCTCACCGTCATCGTGGGGGCCCTGATGCATCTGCCCTTCGAACTGGCCCGCGTGGCCGACGGGGAACGCCTGGTCCAGGTGTTCACCTTCCTGTGGAGGTAAGCCATGAACGCTGACGTCCTGTTGCTGCTGCCCATCATCGTGCCCCTCGTCTGCGCCGGGCTGATCCTCCCCATCTTCCGCAAGCGGAGCGTCGCGCTCGCCTGGCTCGCCCTGCTGGCCGTGGTGGTCTCGGCCGCGGCGTTCCTGCTGGTCGCCGGCGGACCGGCGGTCCAGTTCGCCATCCCCTGGATGGAGCTGTTCCGCCTGGAGTTCAGCCTGACGGGCTGGAAGGCGTTCCTCCTCTTCTTCGTGTTCGCGTTCCAGTTGATGACCGCGGTGTACTGTCTGGGGGCGATCCGCCGGGTGGCCAAGCCGCTGCTGTTCCTCGCCTTCGTCCTGGTCGCCTTCGCCGCCGCCTGCGGCGTAGTTCTGACCGACAACCTGCTGTTCCTGCTCATCGCCTGGGAGGTCTTCCTGGTGGCCCTCTACGCGGTGATCCACAGCTCCGGCGACGGGGCCGAGGGCGTGGCCATGAAGGCCCTGGTGATCGGCGGGAGCAGCGACTTCCTGATGATCCTCGGGCTGATGCTCTATTTCGCCGTCTCGGGCGGCACAGCCATGGACGCCCACCTGCCGGTGGCGCAAAGCACCGCGTCGTTCCTGTCCTTCCTGTTGCTGTTCCTGGGTGCCGGCGCCAAGGCGGGGATGTTCCCGTTCCATACCTGGATCCCCGACGCGGCCGAGGTGATGCCCGCCGCCGGTTTTGCGGCCCTGCCGGCCTCGCTGGAAAAAGTGCTGGGGATCTATTTCCTGTTCATCGTGAGCTACCAGATGTTCGCGCTGAACGAGGCGGCCCGGATTGTGATGTACGCGTTCGGCCTGATCACGGTGTTCGTGTCCATCGTGCCGGCGCTGGTGGAGGAGAACCTGCGCAAGGTGCTCGCCCTGACGGCGATCTCCCCCGTCGGCTTCATGGTCGCCGGGCTGGCCACGTCGGAAGTCGCCGGCATGGCCGGCGCCCTGCTGTACATGCTCACCCACGCCACCTACAAGTCCTGCATGTTCCTCGCGGTGGGCCAGTTCGAGGAGCACGCCGGCGGCGCCCGCCTGTCGGCCCTGCAGGGGATCGCCCGGCTGCTGCCGTTGTCGGGCCTGGGCTTCCTGCTGGCGTTCACCGCCGCCGTCTCGCTGCCGCCCACCGGCGGATTCATCGCCAAGGATTTGATCTTCGAAGGGGTGGTGGAGCGCGGCCATTACCTGGTGTTTCTCGCGCTGTGGATCGGAGCCATTCTGAACATGGCCGTGTTCTGCAAGGTCATCGCCGTCCTGTGGGGGCGCGTCGAGGACCGGCCGGTCCCGGCCGCGGCCACCCTGACGGCGCCGGTGCTGGTGCTGGGAATCGGCGCGGTGCTGACGGGCTGGATCTTCACCCTGGCCGCACCGGTGTTCGGGGCCGTCCTCCCCGTGGAGCACGCCGGCTGGATCGCGGCTGTGTGGCATCTCTCCCCGCTGACGGTGGCCTCCTACTCCATCTACCTGTTCGGCGCCCTGCTGTTCTTCGCCGCCCGTGCGCGCGCCGCGGAGCCCGCGGCGACCTTCGCGTCGCTTCGGCAGTCGCCGGTGCTGGGCCGCACGCTGGAACTGGCCCGTCAGAAAAAGTTTGACGGTTACGAGATCGGCGTGAAGGTGGTCAACTGGATCGCCGAGCTGGTCTTCCGTCGGTTCGAGCGGCTCATCGACGAGGTTGCCGACTGGATCATCCGAATCGGCCGCGCCTTCTCCGGCGCCCTGCTCAGCGCCCCGCACGACGGCACCTACAGCACCTACCTGGGCTGGGTGATCGTGGGGCTGGCGATCGTGGCCGCTCTGATTTTTGTCTAAGCCCATCGACGGGAACGTAACGCCTCTGAGGTAGCTTATGATTACGAATATCGGATTGATGCTGCTGCTGCCGCTGGCCGCCGTCATCCTGATGCCGTGGGTGTCCCGGCTGCATCGGCGCGCCGCGGATGTCCTGGCCGCGCTGGCCGGGCTTGGCCTCGTCGGCCTGTGCCTGCGGTTCATCCCGCTGCACGGGGAGACCCTGACGCTGCGGGCGCTGAACACGCAGTTCTCCGTGGACGGTCTGAGCCTGCTGTTTCTCGTGGTGGTCAACGTCGTCGGGTTCTTCTGCATCCTCTACTCCATCGACTACATGAACCACTACGACGGCCGGGGCAAATTCTACGCGCTGCTCCTGCTGATGGTGCTCGGCCTGAACGGCGTGCTGCTGGTGCGCGACCTGTTCAGCCTGTACGTGTACCTGGAGATCGTCTCCATCGCCTCCTACGTCCTGGTGGCGTTCAGCCTGAAGTGGGACGGCATCGAGTCGGCGCTCAAGTACCTGCTGTTGTCGGTGGTGGCCACGGGTCTGATCCTCGTCGGCCTGGGGATCATGTACCTGAACCTGGGCACGCTGGAATTCGCCGAGCTCAAGCTGCTGCTGGCCGCGGGGAGCGGGCCCAACACCGTCTTCCTGCTGGCGGCCGCGCTGTTCATCGCCGGTTTCGGGCTGAAGGCGGCGATCATGCCGTTCCATGCCTGGCTGCCCGACGCCCACCCCTCGGCGCCGGCGCCCATCTCGGCGATGCTGAGCGGCGTGGTGATCAAGGTGGCCGGCGTCTACGCCCTGACCCGGCTCTTCTTCGACATCTACCCGTCGCCGGCCCGGATCCTGAACGTGTTCCTGATCCTGGGCGTCGTCTCGATGATCGGCGGCGCGCTGATCGCCTATTTCCAGAGCGACATCAAGCGGATGTTCGCCTACTCCAGCATCAGCCAGATCGGCTACATCCTCATCGGACTGGGTTTGGGCAACCCGCTGGGCCTGATCGGGGCGCTGTTCCATGTGCTCAACCACGCCCTGTTCAAGTCCCTGCTGTTCTTGAACAGCGGGGCCCTGCAGTATCGGACCCACACCCGCGACATGAACGAGATGGGCGGCCTGGAGCACCGGATGCGCGTCACCGGGATCACCAGCATCTTCGGGACGCTGTCGATCGCCGGCGTGCCGCCGTTCAACGGGTTCTGGAGCAAGCTGTTCATCATCCTGGGCGCGCTGGCCGCCAAGCAGTACGTCGTGGCGGTGCTGGCCATTTTCCTGAGCGTCTTCACCCTGGGCTATTTCCTGCTCATGCAGCGGCGGGTCTTCTTCGGCAAGCTCAACCTGAAGTGGCAGGATCTCAAGGAAGTGCCGCTGACCATGTCGCTGGCGATGATTTTCCTGGCGGCGCAGTGCCTGCTCGTGGGCATCTTCTTCAACGAGGTGCTGCGGTACCTGGTGGAACCCGCGGCCGCCATCCTGCTGGGAGGGAAGTGACATGCTGCTATACGCTTCACTCGTCTTGCTGGTCATCTTTGCCATTCTGGTCTGCTTCTTCAAAGACCTGCTGTACGCGGCCGTGTCGCTGGCGCTGGCGAGCGTGATGCTGTCGGCGGTGCTGTTCCAGTACGGGGCCAACATCGCCGCGGTGTTCGAGCTCAGCGTCTGCGCCGGGCTGATCACGGTGCTGTTTGTTTCCACGGTGAGCATGACGAAGGACTCGGACCAGGCCAACGAATCCCGGCTGCCGGCCTACTTCCTCCCCTTCATCCTGGTGCTCTTCCTGGGACTGGACTTCTTCCTGGTGAAGTGGTTGGCGGGCTCGACCCTCGTGGGCGCCGGCTTCCCGGCGACTCCCGGTCTGACCTTTCAAAATGCGTTCTGGGGACAGCGCATGACCGATATCGTCGGCCAGGTAAGCCTGATTCTGGTGGGCGTGTTCGGCATCTTAACCATCATGCGGGCGTTGTCCGAGAGGAGGAAACATGACTGAGGACGTCATCCTGCTGCTGCTCAGCGGCCTGCTGCTGTTCATGGTGGGCGTGTATCTGATGTTCGCCTACCGCAATCTGCTCCGGATCATCCTCGGCGTCGAGGTCATGGCCAAGGGTGTCACACTGGTTCTCCTGGCTGCGGGCGTCTTTCGGGGCAGCGTGGACTACATCCAGGCCCTGATCGTGACCTTCATCATCGTCGAGACCATCCTGGCCGCGGTGGTGCTGGCGATCACCTTCGTCGCCCAGCGGATTTACAACTCCCTCGACATCCGCAATCTGTCGAAGCTGAAGGGGTAGTGCCATGGACCTGAACATTCTGCTCTCTCCGCCGGTCGCGTTTGTCATCTTCCTGGGAATCAGCGCATTGCTGTACCTGGCGGGCCGGTTGATCGGCGCCCGGCCGAATCCGGAGCCGGGCAAGGCCGAGACCTACGCCTGCGGCGAGAATTTCCATCCCGATAAATTCACCTTCGCGTACCGCCGCTTCTTCATCGCGGCCATTTTCTTCACCGTCATGCACGTGGCCGTGCTGACCATCGCCACGGTGCCGGGTGGCGCGCTGGCCTTCCGGGCGTTGGGCTACCTGGCGGTGATCGCGCTGTCGGTTTCCATCCTGTTCGTGGATTTTGATTAGACTTCTGCAAGGAGTGATGTCGTGTTCAAGAAACTGGTCAAGTGGGCCCGGGTCAAATCCCCGTGGATCCTGCATTTCAACTCCGGGGCGTGCAACGCCTGCGACATCGAGATCCTGGCGTCGCTGATGCCCCATTACGACCTGGAGCGGTTCGGCGTCATGCTCAAGGCGTCGCCCCGCCACGCGGACGTGCTGGTCTGCAGCGGTTCGGTCACCAAGCAGATCGCCCCGCGACTGAAGCGAATCTACGAGCAGATGCCCGACCCCAAGTTCGTCGTCGCGGTGGGCGCGTGCGCATGTAGTGGCGGAGCGTTCAGGGGATGTTATAATGTATTGGGCGGTATAGATTCCGTGATCCCGGTATCCGCCTACATCCCGGGCTGCCCGGTCAAACCGGAAGCGATCATTGACGGCGTGGCCAAGCTGCTGGCGCAGCTGGACAAAGAATCAGCCTAGCTGCAGGAGGTGGTTGTGAAATTCGATTACGAAAAGGAGCTTCAAGTGCTCTTTCCCGCCGGCGACGTTCGCAAGAATGCCGAGCGGCGCTACTGGGTCAATGTGCCCTCCGGCGAGCTGCATGACGCCGTCCGCACGTTGCGGGACAAGCTGGGCATCGTGCATCTGTCCACCATCGTGGGCGAGGATCTGCGCGACGCATTCCAGAACAACTACATCTTTTCCGGCGAAGTGGTGGTGACCCTGTGCGTGCGCATCGACCGGGAAAAGGCGGAAGTCCCCTCGCTGGCGCCCATCATCGACGGCGCCATGGTCTACGAGCGGGAAATCCACGACCTGTTGGGGATCGTCCCCGTAGGGCACCCCGACCTCCGCCGGCAGATCCTGCCGGAGGACTGGCCGGACGGCGTGTACCCGCTGCGCAAGGATTACGTTGTTGCCCAGGGACCGGCCGATACTGAAAAGAAGGAGGAGGCTTAACATGGCTGAAAACACAATCAAGATCCCCGTCGGCCCTCAGCACCCGTTTCTGAAGGAGCCGTGCAAATTCGAATTCGAGATCAGCGGCGAAGAAATCCGGGGCGCCAAGATCCGGATGGGGTACAACCATCGCGGCATGGAAAAGGCCTGTGAAGACCGAAACTATTACCAGTGCCTGTACTTGCTGGAGCGCATTTGCGGCATCTGTTCCCACTCGCATACGACCGCCTTCATTCAGGCGGTGGAAAGCCTGCTCGGGCTCGAGGTTCCCAAGCGCGGTCTCTACCTGCGCACGCTGGTTTGCGAGCTGGAGCGGCTGCACAGCCACCTGCTCTGGCTGGGCGTGGCGGCGCACGAGGTCGGATTCGACACCCTGTTCATGTACACCTGGCGCGACCGCGAGCTGGTGATGAGCATACTCGAGGAGATCAGCGGCAACCGGGTCAATTACGCGATCAACACCGTCGGCGGTGTGCGCCGGGATCTCACGCCGGACCAGCGGAAGAAGATCCTTGAGCTCACGGGAGTGCTGAAAGAGCGGCTGGCCTACTACGCCAACATCGGCACCAACGAGCCCAGCTTCATCGCCCGGATCAAAGGCGTGGGCAAAATGAGCCGGGAACGGGCCATCGAGAAATGCGCCGTGGGGCCATTCGCCCGCGCCAGCAACGTGGATATCGATGTGCGGCGGGACGACCCCTATGCCATCTATCCGGAACTCGACTTCAAAGTGATCACCTCGGACAGCTGCGACATCCTCGGCCGGGTGGTCGTCCGGGTGCTGGAGATGGTGGAATCCTGCCTGATGATCGAGCAGATCCTGCAGAGGATGCCGGAAGGCGAGATCGCCGTGCAGAAGGTGCCGCGGCGTGTTCCGGCCGGGGCTGCCGTCAGCCGCTACGAGGCGCCGCGCGGCGAGGACGTCCACTTTGTCCGCTCCAACGGCACCGACAAGCCCGAGCGGGTCAAGGTGCGTGCGCCCACGCTGTGCAACCTCGAGGCGGCGGCTGAATCGGTGGTGGGCTCCTATGTCGCCGACATCCCCATCGCCATCGCCTCCATCGACCCGTGCTTCTCTTGCACCGACCGCACGACGGTCCTGCTGAACGATAGCCGGCGTGGCGTCCGGGTGGCCACGTGGGAGGAGCTGCGGCGCCACGGGGTGGACTGGTACCGCCAGAACAAGGGAATTCGCTTCTAACAGAGGGAGTGTATGGAAACCGTCAAGGTGATGCTGTATGTCCTGGTCTTTCCGGGATTCCTGTTCCAATCGATCTTTTCGACTTATCTGGAATGGGTAGACCGGAAGCTCTATGCCCGGATGCAGAACCGGCGAGGGCCGCTCTACACCGGTTGGAGCGGTATCCTCCAGCCGGTGGCCGACATCGTCAAGCTCTTCGCCAAGGAGGACGTCACGCCGGCCGCCTCCGACAAGTTCATGTTCAACATCCTGCCGCTGGTGGCCTTGGCCTCGGCATGCACCGCCGGCCTCTATCTGCCCGTGTGGCACCTGACCGGATACAATTCGTTCCAGGGCGACCTGATCGTGATGGTCTACCTGCTGGCCATGCCCTCGTTCGTGCTGTTCCTGGCCGGCTGGTTCTCCGTGAGCCCGTTCAGCCTTATCGGTGCCACCCGCGTGCTCACCCAGCTCTTCGCCTACGAGGTGCCGTTCTTCCTGGCCTTGCTGACTCCGGCTGTGGTGGCCGGCAGCTGGAAGATCGCCGATATCGCCAAGTACCCCTGGGTGAGCGGCAACTGGTGGGTGATCCCCCTGCAGGTGCTGGCGTTCATCGTCGCCGTGCTGGCGCTGCAGGCCAAGCTGGAACGCGTGCCGTTCGATATCCCCGAGGCCGAGACCGAGGTGGTTGCCGGGCCGCTCACCGAATACAGCGGCAAGAAACTGGCGGTGTTCCGGCTCCAGAAGGATATCTCCATGTACGCCGGCTCCGCCCTGATCGCCGCGCTTTTCCTGGGCGGCTTCGGCGGCGGCCTGTACCTCGGCGCGCTCCAGCTGGTCCTCAAGACCCTGCTGGTGGTGGCGCTGCTGAGCGTGATCCGGGGCGCCTGCGCCCGCATCCGCCTCGACCAGATCGTGTCCTTCAGCTGGCGTTACCTGGCGCCCATGAGCATCGTTCAATTCCTGATCGTGTTGCTGCTGAAGGGCGGAGGAGTGATCTAACCATGAAGAAAGTCGGACTGCTGTTGCCTGAAATGATGAGCCACCTGGCCCACAAGCCGGTCACCCGCCTGTATCCGTTCGAGAAGGTGACCACGCCCGAGGGCTTTCGCGGCACGCCCCGGTTCAAGCCGAACAACTGCATCGGCTGCAAGGCGTGCGTGCGCGACTGCACCGCCGAGGCCATCGAGATCGACGTCCGCAAAATCGATCCGCCCCCCGGTTCGCCCGAGGGGACCAAGCCGACGAAGAAGATGATCTGCACCATCTACCTCGATCGCTGCGTGCATTGCGCCCGCTGCGTCGAAGTCTGCCCCAAGGACGCCCTGTACATGGACACGGAGTTCGAGGTGGCCAACTTCACCCGCGACGCGCTGAAAATCGTGCAGGAATCGGATTGATGGACCGTCCGGCGGACCGCCTGCGCGCCCTGCTGGACGCGGCGCGCCGGGCGGACCGGAAAGTGGTTGTGTTGGGAATTGGGAACGAGCTCCTGGGCGACGACGCCGTCGGCGATCGCGTCGCCCGGGAGCTCGCGCCGTTTAGCACCCCCCGTTTTGAAGCCATCCCCGTCGGCATGGCCCCCGAAAACGGCGCCTACATGGTGAGCCGGGCCGCGCCCGATGTGCTGATCATCATCGATGCGGCCGCGCCGGCCGGCGGTGCAGGGGAAGGCGACGACAGCGCCGCGCCGTGGGATTTCTATCCCGCCGATTCACTGGACACATTCTGCCACTCCACCCATTCGGTGCCGCTGAGCATGCTCGTGAGCGTCTGGCGGCAGGAACGGCCGCATCTCGACGTGCAGTTCATCGGCGTGGCCATCCAGGATACAACGTTCATGGCGCCGCTGACACCATCGGTGGACGCCTCCCGCGCCGAGATCGTGGGAGTGTTCCGGTCGGCGGTGGGGGAGGGTAAACAGTGAACGGTGAACGGTGAACGGTGAACAGTGAGGAGATAGGAGATAGGAATATCGGGCTTAGTTGGATTCGTAATCGTAATTCGTAATCGTGATCGTAATCGTAATCGTAATCGTAATCGAGGCTCAACCCTCAACCCTCAACCCTCAACCCCCTCCCCCAATCCTTTCTTTCTCACCCGCAATCGGCGACTCGAGGCCTGGCCGCAGCGACTATCTTCTGAAGCGCGTTCGATGAACGCGCGACAGAAGTACCTCGAGGCTAGAGGCTGCGAATTACAGCGGGCCACGTCCGGTGGACGCGGCCAACTGGCGGGCAAATCTGTTGTGACGAAATATATCTGGGGCGGAGCGGGACAGGCGGACGCGGTTATCGCACCACGGCGAAGATGATGAAGAACACCAGCGCCAGGTTGATGGAGGCGATCCAGCTATAGAAGAGCGGGCCCGTCCGGCCGGATTCGGCCCGGGTCACAGTGCGGTACCGATTGAGATAGCTCGGGATCATCACCCGCAGCCAGATGAAGCTCACCCGCTCGCCGCGCCGGCGGAGCGCCTCGTAGAGGCACACGGCCGTCCCGACGGCCCAGAGCGAGCAAATCACGCCCAAACTCAGAAGAACTATTTGCGGGAACATGGCGGGCCTCCTGTACACCGTAGCGTCGTCAAACCGATAGTTTGGCCAACCCGGCTCGGATAGCAGCGCCCGGGTTCAGTCGTCCGGCAAGACGGTGTGAGGGAGTCGTCAGGCGCCGTCGCTCTTGCGGCGCCAGGCCTTGTGGATCATCCAGAAGGTGATGCCGGCGAAGGCGGCCATGAGGACCCGGGCGCCCCAGAGGTACGGCTTGTCCGCCGCCGGCTTGCCGTCCATCAGCAGCTGGCCCACCGCTTCCTGCCACGTCCAGGTCGCGAGCAACACCAGGATGTAGAGCGGGGTGATGTACTTGAGGATAAATTTGAAGATCCGCGGAACCCGCAGATCGGCCCCCTGATGCATGTCCGCCCAGCTGCGCTCGATGCCGAAAATCCACGAAAAGATGACGATCTCGATGGCGGTGAGCACCACCAGGAAGAATGTGCCGGCCCAGAAGTCCAGCTCGTCCAAAAAGCCGTGGCGGAAGAACGCCACCACCAGCAGCGTGCTGAGGACGGCAATCCCCATGACCGTGTTGACGGCGCGCGGGCGGCGCCAGCCGAACTCGTCCTCGAGGAAGGCGACGGCCGGCTGGGCCAGCGCCACCGACGTGGTGATGCCGGCGATGAAGAGCAGGCCGAACCACATCCCGCCGAAAAGCTGGCCCATCGGGATTTGCTGGAAAATCACCGGCATGGTCTGGAATCCCAGGTTATAGGCGCCCTCTCTGGCGATGACCTGCGTCTCGGCCAGGCCGAAGAACGCCACCGCCACCGGGATGGCGATGGTGCCGCCCAGCACCACCTCGGCGCACTCATTTGTCGAGGCCGTGCTCAACCCGTTCAGGGTGACGTCGTCCTGTTCCCGGAGGTACGACGCATACATGTTGATGGTGCCCTGGCCCAGGCTCAGGGTGAAGAAGATCTGTCCGGCGGCGGCCAGCCAGACCGACGCCTGACTCAGCCGGCTCAGATCGGGATTCCAGATGTAGGCCAGTCCCGTGGCGACGCTCCAATCGGGTTGGGCCGGATCAGGCGCGCCCAGGGTGAGCACCCGCACCGCCAGGGCGATGCCGAACACGAAGAGCAGCGGCATGCCGATCTTGGCCAGCACCTCGATTCCCTTGGAGATGCCGCGGTAGAGGCAGAAGTAGTTGATGGTCAGGGTCAGGGCCAGGAAGCCGAGCGCCGTCAGGATGGACGGGAAATCGGCGCTGGCCTCCACGCCCTGGAAGCCGCGGAGGAACTCCCCCATGGCCGCGCGGTCGGTTTTACCGGCGTAGCGGCCGGTCAGGGAGAACCAGGAGAACGCCATGCACCACGACTCGACGAACACATAGTAGACCAGGATGGTGAACGGGGTCATGATCCCCAGGAAACCGAGGTACTTGGCGGCCGGGTGCTTCCACATCGCGGCGAACATGCCGGGTGTGGTCCCGTGGCCGCGGACGCCGCCGTGGCGGCCGATGGTCCATTCCACCCACATCATCGGGATGCCCAGCAGCAGCAGGGCCAGAAAGTAGGGGATCATGAAGGCGCCGCCGCCGTTGCCGGCTGCCTGGACCGGGAACCGCAGGAAGTTACCGAGTCCAACGGCGTTGCCCGCCATGGCCAGGATCAGCCCCACCCGGCTGGCCCACCGGTCGCGGCCGGGATCGTCACCGGCCGCGAGTCCGCGCTTGCCCCCGAACAGGACGCGGGCGAAGCAGTACACCACCAGCGCGATGATCGCTCCCCACCCCAGGGTCAGGAACACCCACCCGGCCGTGGTCAGTCCTTGGGCCATGAGCCGTCGCCTCCGTGCGGGAATCGTGCGGCACGGGCCGCTAGAAGTGGTAAATCAGCTTGTTGTTCTCTTCCGCAAGCTTGTTCTGGACGAACAGGGCGTCGATCAACGTGTTGATCGTCGCTTCGGATTCCTTTTTCTGGAACAGACCGTGGATGTGCTGATGCAGAGTCTTCCGGGTGCGGGGACGCCGGTTCTTGTGGATCTTCGACAGGTTTTCCAGCACTTTGTCCACGAGCTCGTTGCTCTGGGTGAGCAGCTCACCCCGCTTGGACAGCTCCAGGATGCTGTTGATGCGGCGGCAGGCGATGTGGTGCCGTTTCACGTAGCGGACGAGTGGATCGAACCCCGTGTCCTTGGACAGGATGATGAAGGACGCCGAGCGCTGGGCGGCGGCGCTGAGCCGGCCCAGGTAGAACGCGATGTGGAAGTCCAGGGCGTTCTTGCCGGTGCCGTCGATCTTGACCCATTCGATGGAACCCCCGAATTCCTGGGCCGACCGGACCAGATCGAAGGGGATCTTCTGCTGGCTTTCGCCCACGAAGATCTTGATCTCGACGTCGCTGTCTTTCAGCGTCGGGAGATCGATGTTCTGGATGTTTTCGAAATCGATGAACAGAACGGTTTTTGCCATGTTCCGAATCATACCATCATCGCGGGAGAATGGCGAGACGAGTCTGTGGGCCGCAGACGGTCGCCCCGACGGCCGGCGCAGCCTGCGGTGCCGGGGTCATTTCTTGGTTTCGGCAAGCACCTGGCGGACGGTCGTGACCAGAACTTCCGGCGAGACCGGCTTTTCGAGAAAATGGCTCACGGGCAGCCACTTTTTGTCTTCATCGCGGGAGAACTTCCACTTGTCGCTCATGTAGTCGCGCACGCACGTGAGCATGATCACCGGCACGTTGGGAAACTTGATGTCGATGTCGCGGGAAAGGTCGAAGCCGGAATCGAAATCCTCCATCATGCAATCCAGCAGCATCACGTCCGGGGTGGTCTGATGCAGCACATCCCAAGCTTGCTTGGCGGAGAACGCCGGTGTGACCGTGAATCCCTCGGCTTCCAGAACCATGGTGATGGCATCCACAAAATCACGATCATCATCGACCAGTAGGATGTTGGCCATCAAGTTCCTCCAAATATCAGGTGTTGGCACACATTCTAGCAGAATGTATCGAGTCTGGCAATTCGGACGCGTCACCCGGCGGAACGGCAGCCGTCTGAACCCGGCGAACAGCCGCCGTCCACCGCCGCCGGTCAGACGGGCGGGCGGTCGAAGAAGGGATTCTTCGCCGTTGCCGAGAGCGGGATGCCGTAGATGACGGCCGCATCGGACCCCAGCCAACCCAGCTCCTTGACCGCCTGGCCGATGGTGTACATGACCCGGGAGTCCAGCCGGTGGTCGGCGGCCACGCCCACGGCGGAGCCCACCGCGATCCCCAGATCGCCGGTGTTGAACACGCACGGCACGTCCGGATGCTCCGCCTTGGCCTCGCAGTCGGGGAATCCGCACATACCGCAGATCTTCAAGCCGAACGGGGCGATCCGGGTGCCCAGCAGCACGACGGCGTCGGCGTGGGCAAGGTTGCCCGCGTCCCGTTCGAAAAAGGCCACACCGCCGCGCCGGCCGATGGCCCGCATCGTCTCGGCCAGCACGGCGATCTCGTCGCCATCCACCACCGCGGCGACCAGGTTGTCGATGCCACGGCCCTTGGGAGCGGTTCGGGCGGCCACCAGCATGGCCCGCGCCGTTTCGAGCACGCGGGTTCGACGGATCGAGTCGTACGTGTACAGTGCCATCGGTCCTCCTGCGGTATCCGGATCCGGTCGTGTCACAGTCGCGGCGGCTCCGTCATGGCTGCGGCGGTTTCGGACGGGAGTAATACGCCTGCCGCAGCGCCTCGACGAGGCGGCGGTCCACCAGACCGCGGGCGTTCCCTTCGTACTCCAGGCCGCGGGCCTTGCGAAACGCGTCCACGGCTTCCATGGCTTCGCCGTCGTAGAGAGCGAAGGCGGTCTCGAACGTTTCGCGGCGGGCGCGGAATGCCGCCAGCCGCTCCTCGTATGCCTTCGGGTCGCTGGTCCGGAGCGACTCGGGGATGTCATACTGCGGCGGATCGGGGAACGCGGCCAGTTCCTTGCGCCAGAACCCGAGCGCGTGGAGCATCCGTTTGAGCTCGACGACGTCGCTGCCCCGAATCTCTGAGAACTCCCGCCAACCGAGGCGGCCGGATGTCCGATAATAGATCCGCTTCAGCTCATGGACCGGTTCGGGGTGCTCGCCCACTTCGATGGCCAGGCTGATGTGGTCTCCGCCCCGGCCGGGATGGTTCGGGTCGGCCACCTTGACCGCGGCCGACTGGAACAGTCCCCACCGCTTGTCGCCGCCCCGGGCCTGTCCGGCCACCAGGGCCAGGATCAGGCGCTCCGCCAGCGGCATGCCGGTCCCCTCGGTCTGTTCGAAAAATTCGGCCACCGCGGCGACCACTTCGGGTCCCACCATGATGTTGGCCTGGACGGTGTAGTTCTTTCCCTGCCGGTCACCGGCCCAGGCGCCGCAGGCGGCGCCGGTGAACGCGGCCGCTTCGCCCTTCATGTTGATGAGGCCGAGCTGCCGCCGGTCGGCGCCCGCGTCATCGGCCAGCAGCCTGCGGATCGCCTCGGCGGGCGGGACGCCGTCTTTCAGCAGGTCCAGCCCGCGGCGGCCGTACTCCACGACCGTCCACGACTGGGTGGCTGCGGCGCCGACTCCGGCCTCGACCCACGGCACCGCCCGGCCCACGAAGGGGACCCGGGTGGTCACGGCGGCGCCGCACTCGCCGGTGGCCGGGTCGATGGCGCAGATTGAGAAGGTGGCGAACAGGGTTTCATCCGCGGGATGACCCGGCGCCGGCGTGGCGGCGCCCAAGCCGATCAGTGCGGCCCAGGCGGCGCCCAGGATCAGGCTGCGTGGGATCATGCGGCCTCCTTGGACGGATTTCGCCTCTACCATACCCCGGCGCCGGTTTCCCGGCAAGGGCAAACAGGCGGCGGCGCGCGTGGCGGCGGGTTTCGCCAACGGGCCCATTGAGGTACAATCAGCCGGATATCCGCCGGTGGTCGGGTGCGCGTCCCCCGACGGCCAGGAGCTGAAGGAGGTGCGACCGTGCGCATGTCGGAGATGTTGGCCCGGCCGGCCAAGGAGGCGCCCAGGGGAGCCACCCTGGCGTCGCACCGCCTGCTGGTTCAGGGCGGCTTTATGCGTGAGACGGCGCCCGGGCTGTTCGCCGCGCTGCCCCTGGGGCGGCAGGTGCTGGCCCGGGCCGAAGCAATGGCCCGTACGGCCGCGGCGGAACGCGGCCTGGTGGAACTGGAGCTGCCGGCGTTGCAGGATGCGTCGGTTCCGGCGCCGGATCACGGGGGCTTCATCCTGAAAGATCGTCGGGGAGCCGAGCTGCGCCTTGGGGGCGATCCTGCGGCGGCCATGCTCCGGCTCACGGCCCGGGAGATCAATTCGTATAAACAACTCCCCCGCCGCTTCAGCCAGATCGGTGTCCGGTTCCGGGACGGCTACCGCGCCCGATCCGGCCTGTTTGAGGCCCGGGAGAGCCGCGTGTTTAGGGCCTGGGGGCTGGCGCAGGAGCCGAGCCACCTGGACGAGGCGACCACTGCATATCGATCCATCGTGGCGGACGTGGCGTGCGCCGCCGGTGTGGACGGCCGCTGGATCGAAGACGGACCGGGGACGGTCGTCTGGATCGTCAGCCTGGCCGAGGGACCGGAGCGCATCCTGAGCTGCCCGGCTTGCGGATACACCGCGCGGGCCGAAAGTGCCGAATCCCGGCTGTCGCATCCGCCGCAGGACGCCGCGCGGCGGCCCATGGAAATGGTCTGCGGACCGGGGCTGATCCAGCCGGCGCCGCTGGCCGAGTTTCTGGGCATCCCGGTCTGGCTGACGACCAAACTGCTCCTGTTTCTGGCCGACAGCCGGCCGGTGGCGGTGATGGTGCGGGGCGACTGCGACGTGAGCGAGGCGAAGGTCCGGCGACGTCTGGGAGGCGGCCGACTGGAACTGGCCCCGCCGGAGACGGTCCGGGCGCTCACCGGCGCCGAGGTGGGCTATGCCGGCCCCATCGGCCTTCCAGCCGACGTGCTGATCCTGGCGGACGCGCAGACCCGGGATCGCGTCAACTTCGAGTGCGGGGCCAATCGCACCGACCATCACCTCATCCACGTCAATTTTGATCGCGACCTGCCGCGGCCGGAATTCGGTGACTTTGCCGCGGCGGCTGCGGGGCACGGGTGTCCGCGCTGCGATGCGGGCCGGCTGGTGGACGGCGTCGCGGCGGTGATCGCCCGGGTGGCGGATTCGGGCGCCGCGCCGGCGGATCCGGATGGGCCGACGTGCCTGGATCAGGAGGGGAAATCGCGGTCTGTCGGGTGGGTTCAGCTGACCCTGGACCTCACCGCGCTTGTCGCCGCCGCCGTGGAGCAGCATCACGGCGCCGCCGGCATCGTCTGGCCCCGCGCCTTGGCGCCGGCCGCGGTGCACCTGGTGGCGCTCAACCTGGAGGACGCCGAGGTGGCGCATGCCGCGGAGGCGCTGTACACGGCGCTGCGGGCGGACGGAATCCCGGTTCTGTTCGATGACCGCGACGCTCGGGCCGGCGACAAGTTCGCCGGCGCCGACCTGCTGGGCCTGCCAATGGTCCTGACCCTGAGCCGGCGCACCCACCAGGCGGGCGAGCTGGAGCTGCAGATTCGCGGCGGTGAGCGCGAGACGCTACCCCGCGAGGAGGCGCTGGGTCGGCTGCGGATGCACCACGGCGCCTGAGAGGCGCTGGACGGCCGGCAAAGAAAATCACCAAAGGGGCTGGTGAATTTGAAACGTCTGACGGATAATTGACTCTATTTCTGGGACCGAATCTATCGGGAGGAATATCCATGCGTGGAAAGTTGATCGTCGTCACTTGCCTGATCGCCGCTCTCACCCTGACGCTGGCCGCCGCCGGTTTCTGGGAGAAGAAGCCGTATACCCAGTGGTCGGAAAAGGATGCGCGCAAGATGCTGGAGAAGTCACCGTGGTGTTACGAGTTCAACTGGGGGCGGCAGAGCAATATCGGTTCGGACGTGAGCGGGCCGTCGATTGGGGCAGTGCCCAGCCCGACCAGCACCCCGGCCGATGACAGTCGGATCGCCACCGACGCCGAACGGGAATTCATCACCATCGTGCGGGTCATGCTGTTTTCCGCCCGGCCCATCCGGCAGGCGTACGCCACCCTCATCGCCAAGGGCGACAAGGCCCGTCTGGAAAAACTGAAGGATTTCGCCGAGCGCGATTTCGGCGACGAGATCGTCATCGCCTGGGTGGTCGACTCCAAGCCGAAGGGCGCGACGTCGGTCTTCGACCTGGACCGCCAGCTCCGTGCCCTGGCGGTGGGTGAATTGGCCAATGACACCTTCATCGCCAGCAGCAGCGGCAAGAAGGTGTACATCAAGGATTTCATCCCGCCGACGAGCGACGGCACCGGCGCCAAGTTCGTCTTCCCGCGGACGATGCCCGACGGCACGCCGTTCCTCACCGCCGCCGACAAGAGCTTCCGCTTCCAGACGCGTAAGTTCAAGATGAAGGATGACGCGGTCGCGGTGGACGCCACCTTTAAGGTGGAGGACCTCCAGCTGGCCGGCCAGCTCGAGTTTTAGGCCAGATACGCGTCCGCAGATCACATCCGAGCATTCACCGCCATCGGCGTCGGGCGAGTGCCCAGGCGCCGATGGCGTTTTGGTCTACCGACCAACTGCGACGCCTCCGGCGGCGAATTGAGGTTTCTTGAATCCGCGCGTCACCGGCGGGCGTATAATGCATCTTGACCATTGGTGGGAACCGCGCCGAGCGGTTCAATTGCTGAAAGGAGGAACAAGCATCATGCGCCTGAGACTATTCATGGGGCTGATCGGACTCATCGCTCTGGCCGCGGCAACGCTGTCGGCCGCGGATTACTGGGAGAAGAAACCGTACGCGAAGTGGTCCGAGAAAGAAGCCCGCAAGATGATCATGCAGTCGCCGTGGTGCGTCGAGTTCAGCTGGAGCAGCACCGGCTCGAGCGGTGACAGCCTCACCCAGGACGCGACGGCCTATGAGCCGTCCTCGCCGGTGGGCACGGCGACGAGCCGGGGCGCCACCGACACCGTGGGCAGCGAGCGGGAGATCCTCACCATCGTCCGGGTCATGCTGTTCTCGTCGCGGCCCATTCGCTCGGCGGTCGCCGCGCTCGCCGCAAAGGGAGATGCCGGCCGGATCGAGCGGTTGAAGGATTTCGCCGAGCGCGACTTCGGCGACGAGATCGTAGTCGCCTGGGTGCTGGACTCCAAGCCCAAGGGCGCCACCTCGGTCGCCGACCTGGACCGCCAACTCCGCACCCTGGCGGTGGGCGAGCTGGCCAACGAGACTTTCCTGGCCACCAGCAGCGGGAAAAAGGTGTTCCTCAAGGACTACATCCCGCCCACGCCGGACGGCACGGGCGCCAAGTTCGTCTTCCCGCGCTTCCTGCCGGATGGCACGCCCCTGATCACCGCCGCAGACAAAACCCTGCGCTTCCAGACGAAGAAGTTCCAGATGCGCGATGACGACATTTCCGTGGATGCCACGTTCAAACTGGACAAGATGATCTTCAACGGCCAGTTGGACTACTGAGCCGATCACGCAGACTGCTGATTGTTGTCGATTATCCGGCGGCCGGCTGAGACTTTACAGCCGGCCGCCGGTTGTATTGTGGACCGCTACATTTTCTCCAACAGCCGTTCCACTTCCTTGAACACGGCGGAACCCGCCTGTTCCAATTCCGGCCTGAGGACCGCCCGGGCGTATTGAACGGCGCGCGCCGCGTCGTCGGACAGCACACCAAGCAGGTAGGCGATTTTTCCTTTCAGCCCGTGAATCGTGTTGAAGACGACCTCGCTGTGGAAGAGCAGGGGGCGCGCGCACAGGATGTCCACCTCGTTGGACCGCAGGAGCATGTTCGCTTGCAGGCGGTCCACCGCTTCGGCCGGGGGATTCCGCTGGGCGATGACGGGTTGCAGCACCACCCGGACGGCCTGCAGCACCTCCTGGGTCCGACGGAGATGCCGCAGGCATTCCGCCCGGTGCAAGCTGAACTCCCGCTCGTCGGCCGGCGGCGGCTCCTTGGCTTCCTGCTGACCGTCCAGCTTGAAAATGGCGCGCAGGTGCTGGGTGGTCAGCGGACGATCCCCGAACATGGCGTGCAGGCTGGACAGCACCATCCGCAGTTCGCGCGCGTTGCCCGGCCAGGCATAGCTCCGCAGCTCGTTCAGGATGTCGTCCGGCAGCGCGGCCGACGGGTCGCGGGTGATGCGCTGCCAGAAATGCTGGGCCAGCCGGGGGACGTCGTCGAGATGGCGCCGCAGAGCGGGCGTGCGGATGAGCATGCCCCGGAGGCGGTAATACAGGTCTTCCCGGAATTCGCCGCGCTGGACCATGCCGAACAAGTCGCGGTTGGTCGCCGCCAGCACGCGGACATCCAGCTGGACGGGCTCCCGGGCGCCCAGGGGCAGAATGGCCTTGTCGTCCAGCACCCGCAGGATCTTGGCCTGTTGCGGCAGGGGGAGTTCGGCGACCTCGTCCAGAAAGATGGTGCCGTGATTGGCCGCTTCCCAGAGGCCGATCCGGTCGGCCTGGGCGTCGGTGAACGCGCCCTTCTTGTACCCGAAAAACTCGGACTCCAGCAAATTCAGCGGAATGGCGCCGCAGTTGACGGGCACGAAACGGCTTTTTCCGCGCCGGCTCAGGCTGTGAATCTCCTGGGCGACGATATTCTTGCCGGTGCCGGTGTCGCCGACGATGAGCACGGCGCACTCGGCCCGGGCCGCCTGGACGATGAGCTGCCGGACCAGCTCGGCCTCCACAGACTGCCCGACAAATTTTGAATCGAGCATCCTGGCTTCGGCGTGGTAGCCGATGAGTTGGATCAGGGATCCATCACCGGCTGTCTCGGACTCGATCTCGGGAGCGGCCGGAGTCGGGGCGGCGGCTCCGGCGGCGCCCGCGGCGGGGGCGGCAATCTCGCCGCTCGCTGGGTCGATCCTGGCCAGCGTCCACAAGCTGTCGAACAAGTCCGGCGGGACACCCACGATGGCACGCAAGTGCGTGCTGCCGGAGCCGGTGTGCTTCAGGAAATCGCAGACGCTTCGCTGCAACTGACCGGTTGATCGGTAGACGCCTTCGACGAGCGGGATCTTGCCGGCCGGGCCGCCCGTGAGGTAGGTCTTCAACCCCTTGTGGACGTTCTTGATGCCCCGATCCACCACCAGATCGACCATGGTGCGGAAGCCGGCCAGATCCGCATTGTCGACCAGGTAGATTGCAGCCTGCGGCGGTTTGGGGACTTTCTCCAAATCCTGTGTCCGGTTACGCGGCAGAGCGCACCGGAAAGGGCCTTCCGGCGGCTTGCCCGACAGGTACTTCAACGCACGAGCAGTCATTGGGCACCTCGTTGAGTTGATAATCAATTGTACCGGTAATGTTTGTGCAACTCAACATAATATTGCGATACGAGCTGCGAGTTGATTAAAGGTTGATTTATATAAAAATCACATAACAATTATTATGAATAATATACGGAGATCATTAGAGAAAATTCTAGCGAAAATTTATGCTCAAGTTGAGTTGTGTGGTGGTGGTTCATCATTTTAGGATCTTTTTATGCATCGAAGTCAAACTGTTTGGTTGAGAACTTTGTAACAAAAACAAAAATAAGAGTTTAGTAATTTGGCATGCACTGTGCATTCCCAAGGTTCAGAGCCGGCGAAATAGTAATTGATGGACCGGCCGATCACGAGGTGCCCGAACATGGCCAAACTCAATCTCAATGGCGTGGAGTTCTGGAGCGGCAGCACAGTCCATGACACCGTGCGCCAGTTGGCCGGTCTCTGCGAGCAGGTGGTCCATGCGCCCATCCCCATCGCGCCGGGCGGCGACAGTTTCACGATGCCGTGTGATCCGGCGATGAAGCGCCGGGGCATCCTGGGCATTGAGGGAAGCTACAAGCCCGATGACGACATCGTGGAAATCGTCATTCTTCTGGTTGAGGGTCCGGCCCAGGCCCGGAGCGGCGTGTCGGCGGTGTTTCAGAAACTGGCCGCGCTGTCGGATCGGGTGCACTGCCTGGAGCCCGAAATCGAGGACGACCGCGTTGCGCTGCGGATGCTGCTCAGCGTCAAGGCCTCGATGCTGTCGTTGAGCCGGCAGGAGACGTTTATCGACGAGTTGAAGAAGTTGGACGACCTGGCCCGTTTGCTCCAGGAGGAAATCCCGTCTGACCGGACGGACCAGGAGCTGGATGCGGCCTATCGGAAAGTGCGCGAGGTTCTCGAGCCGGTTCGGCCGCTGGCGCAGGCCGAGGCGGATCTGGACCCGGCTCACGTGACGTGGGCCCGCGAGATTCTGGATTACCTGGGTGGCGCCGCGCCCGTCGCCGTCGCGGCGCCCTCGCTGGCGCTCGCGGATTACGCGCAGGCGTTGCTGGCCCGGGTGGCGATGGGCACAGGGGGAAGTCTCGGGCGGCTGGCGGTACCGTCCGTCAGCACACAGGGGCTGGTGGAGCTGGTGCGCCGCGCGCCGGGCTTCGTGGTGGTGCCGGTGGAGAGCATCACTCTCGGGGCCAGCCGCTACGAACTGGGGAATGAGGTCCGCGCCCTGCTGGCGACCCTGGTGGCAGGGGGGAGGTCCCCGATATTTACGGGGACCTATGAGGAGCTCCAGGGGGTGTTCCACGGGGGGCAGGGCGCGGCCTCGGACCCGCTGCTGCCGGTGGTGCGGCACATCCCGGATGTGGCGCTGCCGGCGCTGGCCGAGGTGGCGGTCCAGGTGGCCAGCCGCCCGCACGGCGGCCTGCCGCCGGCCCGCCGGAAGGAGCTGACGCGGTGGGTGCTGGCGGCCCTCAACGGGCGGGGCGGCGCCCAGCAGCAGCGGATCCTGCCGCTGGTGGCGCGCAAGGTGGCCACCGATTATTTCGCCGGACGCTACCCCGGCCCGGATGCGACCACCGTGTTCGCCGACCGCTCCGCCGGATTGAGCGAAACGTTTGCCGGTCTGTGCGTCCGCCCGCGGGCGATGCGGACGGCGGAAGTCCAGGCGGCGTGGGTGCGGACGCTCGCGTCGCCGGAGCTGCTGGCCACCTTCCGCGAACACCTGCTGGCGCAGGACCGGGCGCTCGAAGCGCTCAGCCGGCGGTTGACCATGGAAGTGCTGACGCGGCCGCTGCATCAGCCCCTCCGCTATTGCGCCCAGGGGACGCCCGGCACGGGCAAGTCGGAGAGCGCCCAGCTCCTGGCCCAGGTGCTGGACGTGCCGTTCGTGGTCATCGACGCCGCGAGCATGTCCGACGCCTACACCGTCACCAGCCAGCTTTTGGGGTCCAGCCGGGGGATCGTGAACTCCTACCAGACCGGCCGGCTGGAGCAGGTGGCCAAGCACCACCGCGGCGCCGTGGTGGAAATCTGCGACATCGACCATGCGCCGCCGCCGGTCCAGTCCGCCCTGGCGGCGCTCTGCTTCCAGGTGCTGGAAAACGGCGAGGCGCAGAGTTCCGCCGGCGGCATGTTCTCCTGCGCCAACCTCATCTTCGCCTTCACGATGAACCTGCCGGGGGGCATGGACGAGGCGGTCCGCCGCGACGGCATCGGCTACAACAACGCGCCCACGGCCCGGACGGTGAAGAACAAGATCGTGAACGAGATCAAGGGCATGCTCAGCGGCGCCTTCCTGAGCCGGATCGGCACGCCCATCCTGTTCGAACCGCTCGACGGCGATGCGCTGGCGGCGATCGTGGAGCGCGCCGTGGCCGAGGCGGTGCGCGCCGCCGCCGAGCGCCTGGGCCGCCCGGTGCCGGCGGTGGCCGTCGGCGCGGGAGTGGGCCGGGCGGTGCTGGCCACACTCGAGGCCAGCGTCATTGCCTTCGGCGCCCGCGCCATCCTGGAGCACGGCCGCGCCCTGGCAGCGGAAGCGGTGCTCCGCTGGGACGGCGGGACCGCCGCGGACCAGCCTGTGCGCGTCGAGGCGCGCGGCACCGGCGAGCTGGATATTTTGACCGATTGAGGAGGAGTCATGGCTGGCAACGTTTACAGTGTCTGCGATCCGGACCAGTATCGGAAGGCGGGGCCCACCGACCTGGTGGAGCTGCTGCCGCCGCCGGGGGGCAATCCGCTGTACCTGCAGAAATGGCTGGTGGAGACTCTCGTGTTCGCCATCGTCCACCATGAATTCGTGCACCTGTCGGGGCCCACCGGGAGCGCCAAGAGCTCGCTCCTGGAGGCGCTCTACACAGTCCCGGAGAACTTCCGGGGGGTGTGCGACGGCCTGGGTTGCGCGTCGCGGCCCCTGAAGCTGTTCCCCATCGAGATGGCGACCTTCGAGGCGCCGGGCGAGCTGTACCAGCGCCGGGCGCTGAAGGACGGCACGACCTACGACGAGCCGAGCCGGCTGGTGGCCGCTCTGGCGGCAGCCGCCCGGAGCGCCGGTTCGGCGTACCCGCTGATCTGGCTGCGCGAGATCGGACGGGTGCACTCGTCCAGCGTCCAGGGCGGCTTGCTCAATCTGATGACGCGGGCCGAGATCGTGCTGCCGGACGGGACGCACTTCCCGGGGCAGGGCATCGCCTGGGTGGCCGACAGCAACTATCAGGCCGAGCAGAGCGCCACCCATACCCTGGTCACCCTGGACGACGCGCTGAAGCGGCGGTTCACCATCAACCTGACGCTGGACTACCTCACGGCCGAGCAGGAGGTTCAGGTGCTGGAGCACATCTTCAACGGCAACGGCGGGGCCCCGGTGCCCGCCGAGCTCATCGTGAAGGTGGTGCAGCTGGGCAACGTCGTTCGGCGCCACCGCAGCGAGGGGAACCTGCAGACGCTGACGCCGCCCACCATCTACGGCTACATGGCCTTCCTCCGGACGGCCCGGGCGCTGCCGCATCTGAGCCTGCAGCAGGTGGCGCTGGCCACGCTGCTCGGCAACGCCGGCTCCGAGGACCGCAAGCACGTGGCCGGTGTGTTCAACGAGGTGTTCGGCCTGCAGACCGAGGAGGAGGAAGACCCGACAATGGTGGGGAACCTGTTCTGATCGCCCGGGAGCGCACGGGATTGGGGAGGATCCATGAAACCGAAACGAAAGACGGCCAGGACGGCGACGGAGCGGACGGGGTATTCGTTCTCGCTCCGCTCACGCCGGAACAAGTCCGACTGGGCCGGCATCAGCATCGCCGACGCGTTCAAGCAAAACATCGACTACTTCCACCGGGCTCAGGCCCAGCGGCTCTTCTACCGCCAGCTCAAGAAAGCGGTCCGGGCGGTGGCCAAGCTGGACGGTACCGAGGCCCCGCACCTGCTGCAACCGCGGGTCAAGCCGCAGCTCTCGCCCTGCTACTCCAGCTACCCGGCGGGGCTGGCGGTGTACGCGTCGATCGGCCTGACGGCGTTTCTGGAATTCAAAGCCCGGATCTCGGACAGCCGATTCCTGTCGTATCTGAACACCCAGCTCGGCGTGCAGATGGCGGACAGTGACGTCCGGGCCGATCCCGAGCTGGCCGAGCTCACCGCCCACAGCGTGGCCAACTGGATGCACAGCCGGCTGCTCATCGAGGACCTGGCTCGGCGGGCGGCGCTGTCCGCCATCGAGGTGTACCGCCTGTTCGCCACGGCCCAGGAAGACCTCCGCTTCGCCACCGTGGACGACATCATCCGCGCGGTGATCCTCTACGGCGACGTCCTGTGCGAGCCGTGGCACCTGAACCTGCATCCGCTGACCGCGCGGATTCTCCGGGATCTCATCGCGGCCAGCGCGCCGTTCTACGAGCGCCTGCCCGAGGTGCCGGACCGGGATCTGCTGGAGATGGGCGCCGCCTGGTCCTGGCGGCTGATGGCGGTCCTGCTGCGCTACCTGCCGCCGCCCGGCCAGCCCGAGGAGAAACAGCCCAAGGAGACGCGGAAAGGGCGGAGCCGGCTGATGGAGCTGCTGGGCGCCTCCGTGCCCGTCGACGAGAGCATCCGCGGCGACAGCGAGTTGGCCCCGTTCGGCGGCCCCTTACCGCCGGTCGTCAACCGGCCGGAGAACCCCCTCGACTGGCTCATGAACCAGTTGACGGGCCAGGCGGGCCGCGACCGCATCCGCGATGCCGACAAGCCGGCGGCGGTCGATGATGGCATCTACAAAACCCTGGAGGAGTTTCAGGCGGCGCTGGGCGGCGCGGCCGGCCAGTCCGGCAACTGGGAGGACATGCGGTCCGATCTGCTGGAGAACTCGCTCCGCGCGATCCCGTTCGAGGCCGGGCCCATCGAGGGGAACCCGGCCGACGGGCATGAGGTCAAGGTGTCGATGTACGGCGATGAGCGCGCGATGGGGGAGCTGTTTGACCGCCCCGTGGCGCCGTCGGACAACGTGGCGGCCTGTCAGAGCCTGGTGGAGGACGCGGCGCCCCTGACTGCAACCCTGCGCCAGAACCTCTATCCGAACATCGAGCAGCGGCCGGAGATCCAGCGCCTGCGCTGCAGCGGCGGCCTGGACGGCGCGCGCCTGCCGCTGGCGGAGTTTTCCGAAACCGTCTTCCGGCGCTACCGGATCCGCGAGGTGGCCGATCCGCGGGGATCGCCGGTGCTGGTGATCGCCTGCGACGGCTCCGGCTCGCTCAACGAGAAGCAGATGCGGATGGTCAAGCTGCTGTCGGCCGCCTATCTGCAGTCCACCGCCCGAAGCAGCATCCAGGTGCTCGCCGCCCTTTACCACAGCGGCGACATCCGGCCGGGCGTCTCGGGACCGCTGGTCCAATGGATGTACCATCCGCGCAAGTCCATCGCCCGGAGCCGCCAGGACGCCGTGCGGAGCGTTGTCACGCTGCCCGACACCGGCACCGGTGTGCAGAGCGATGCCCTGTCCATTGCGTTCATCATGGACGAGGCCCGCCGGATTGCGCGCGGCCACATGATCTACCTGGTGCTCATCACCGACACCAGCTGGAACCGCAGTTTCAACAGGTCCGAAACCGGCGCCGAGGAGGTTCGCGGTTATTTCGAGGACCTCTACGAACGCTTCCCGGGCCAGGTTCACACGACCCTGGTGGCGTTGGGCGTGTCGGCGCCGACAGGCTTCGAGGACCTGCTCAACGCGGTCATCGGAGTCACCCACGAGGAATTGTCCGACAGCGCCGCGGTGGCCGAGAAGGTCGGCGTATACGTCGCCCGCTGCATTCGCGAACGCACCCGGCTCATCGCCCGGGCCTGACAGGAGGAAGCCATGGGCAACCGCACCACGACCACCGACACGCTGACGCTGCCCAAGCCGGCGGGCGGCTGGTCATCGACGTTCGACTATGGCGCCGGCGACTGGTGGAGCCGCCGGCCGGAGGTGGACCGCCGCAAGGCGCTGGCGCCCGTCCTGAATCAACTCCAGCGGTTGGACGCCCAGCGCCTCCGGCTGGAGCGGGAAGGGGGGACGGTGAAGGACCTGGCCGTCCTGACCCGCATCCTGAGCGAACCGCTGCGCGTCGAGGGCCACTACGGCCCCACCACCTGTTCATTGCGGGATCCGCGCGCGCTGCGCACGGCGCTGCTGGATGTCGATTACGATCTGCACCACGACGTGCGGCAGCTGCCCGACCTGCTGCCGGTGTACTACGTGAGCCGGACGCGCCGGGACTACTGGGGCGAGTACAGCCTGGTGGTGGAGGACTTCCACCTGAGCCCCGGCTACCCGCTCCAGGACGAGCGGTTTGTGCGCCTGATGGACGTCGGCCACGAGGTGTACTTCCTGCGGCTGGCGCACCTGCGGGACGCCGCGCGGGCTGTGCTGGGTGCCGCCGGCTCAGGCGAGGCGGCGGTGGACGCCCTGCTGTACGACCTGGGGCGGCACGTCTTCCAGGCCGCCTGGCACGAGGACCAGCGGCTGGGTATTCTGGTGGCCGATCATTTCCGCCTGACGGCGTTCCGGCAGGCCATCGAGCTGCTCTACCTGTGCCTGAGCGGCGAGCTGTGCGAGCTGCGGCACGCCATCACGCCGGACATGCTCCGGTTTTTCGTCGAGGCCTACGAGCAGCCCGCGATCCGCCGCTTCCTGGAACGGCTGCGCGACCTGGACGGCGCCATGATCACCGATCTGCCCCGGCAGGGCCGGGTGCTCTACAAGCGGCTGGGACATGCGTTCAGCCGGTGCCTCGGCACCGAAGTGCTGTGGGGGTTCGGCCGGCGGATGATCCCGCTCTGGAAGGTGGTTTACGGTAACCTGACCCGGCTGGAGGCGGTCAGCCGGCAGCTGCGGGCCGATCCGCGGGTGGTCGCCGCATGCGACCGGTTGGAACAGGAAGCCGGGGCGGTCATCGACGAACTGGCGGCAGGTGGAGCGTCGATGCAGTGACAGGACGCGTCAAGGCACGAAGCGCGCAAAGACCATTTGAGAAATGGGCACTAACGACCAGCACCCTGTATTCCGGTCAGACGGCTTCGGAAAGCATCTCAATCGGCCGATGGCCGGTCGAGGCGGATGATCTTGAAGCCGGCGCCGGCGAGGAAACGGGGGAGCTGCCGCACCGGCTCCCGGTCCTGATCGCGCACCGGCTCGGTGAGCGCCTCCCACGGCACCAGGTACGGGGAGATCTTCCGGTCCACGTCCTTGGCGGGACCCGGGCGCCAGCCGGCGCGGCGGCGCTCGTCCACCCACCGGTCATGCTCCAGGCGGGCCAGACGCTCCACCTCGTCGGCGGTGAACGCGAAGAGCGGCTCGTCCCAGTCCGTGAGCGGCGCCAGGCCGCAGCCGAGCTCCCGCAGCTTGACGCCGATGTGGGCGGCCTGGTCGCGGTTGGAGTCGCGCAGGTGTTCCGGCAGCTCGTCCCAGGGCACCATGGCCGGATTGGTCGCCGGCGTCTCGCCGCGCTCCCGCTGGTGCCGGCAGTAGTCGGCATGGATGGCCTGGGCCAGGGCCTCGTGGGTGCCGGCCAGGATCTGTTCGGGCCGGCAGGCCTGGTCCAGCAGGCTGAAAGCCTGGATGGCCGGCGGAGCGCCGGGCGTGGCCTCTTCGCCGCGCAGCAGCGTGGCCAGGCCCGCGTCCCCCGTCATCCGGACTACGACGGGGATGCCCAGGCTTCGTGCGCGGTGTTGGAGGGCCAGCGCCGCCGCCAAGCCCAGGGCGTCGTTGTCGAGGCAGATGTACGCCGACGTCGTGCCGTCCCGCGCCTGGAGAAACTCGCCGCGGTGGAACTCGGGGGATTCCACGTCCATGTCCAGCGCGGTGAGTCGGCAGGCCCGGGCCAGACGCGGATAGCGGTGGCAGAGCGACGCCATCTTGGCGGTGGCGACCCGGTCGATCACGGTCACGCGGAACTCGCCATCGGCGCCCGCGTCGCGCCACCCGCGCGCTGCCTGGACGAGCAGACTCTCGCCCATGCGCCCCAGGCCCACCAGTGCCAGATGCGGCGCGGGGAGCGGGCGGCCGTCCGGCCCGGCGGTGGCCGGATGGAGCGACAGCCACGAACGGGCGCCGATGTCGAAGACGTTGAAGAATTCCAGGCGATACGGGTCTCGCTGTCGGCGTTCCAGCTCCTGCTCCACGAGCAGGCGGCAGAGCTGCGGATCCGTGATGTGGACCACCGCCTGCAGCGGCTGGCCCCGCCTCCACTGGGCGAGCTCCCGGGCATGCACCGCTACCTCGGCGTTGGCCCCGTCGTCGCCGCAGACGGCGACGACGCAGGCGGCTTCGCCCAGCCGGGCCTTGCGCAGCATCTCGACGTCGGCGGCATCGCCCGGCAGCACGACGACTCCCAGGTCGCGGCACTGGGCGATGTGATCGTTCCCCTCGTCGCGTTCGATGGCGACCACCCGCCGGCCTTCGGCGCGCAGCTGCCGCGCCAGGCGCAGGCCCTTCCGCCCCAGCCCGCAGATGACCACGTGGCCGCGGACGAAGCGCATTCGGAACAGCTGCAGCTGCTCGCGGAACACCAGGGCGAAGGCCTTGACCGCGGCGATGGCGGCGATGCCGGGCGCCAGCAGTCGGGCCGCCTCCAGTTCCCAGCCCACCGCCGGGCCGTAGACCGAACCCGACTCCAGGGTGAAGAGCTGCAGGGCCAGATACAGGACGTCCCAGAACGAGCGCGGCTGGTCAAGCGCCGTGAAATATTTTCGGAAGCCGATGAGGCCGAGCACCAGGGCCAGCACCGCCAGCGTGCTGATCAACAGCCACTGATGTTCCTGCAGCACGCGCAACCAGCGCTTCACGCCGCCTCCCGTGCCGCGCGGCTGTGTGACGCCGTGACCGGAACCCGATTGGATCATAGGCGAATCCCCGTGCCTTCGTGTGGGTGTGAACGTAGCCAATCTAGCCCAGCCGTCGGGCAAAGTCAAACCGGTTCCGTCCGCGGATGGGCAGCGAAGGGACAGGTTCATCATGAGGCGCCGACGCAACATCGGCGCGCCGTTTCCGATAATTATCCATAGAGCGGAGGGATTGAAACAGCCGGCGTCCCCTTGGCAACGACGGGGTGGTGCTGGTACAATTCAGCGCACGGAGTGAACCATGCCCTCGAAATTCACCGAAAGCCTGGAACTGGCCCGTGAGCTGCTCAAGATCTACCACCTGCAGGGCGCGGACTCGTTTGTCGAATGTCTCCAGCGCTATGCCCGGCTCATCGTCGAGGACTGCCAGCAGGACACGCGCCGCCTCAACACCCGCTTCAGCACGGTGGTGTTCGGGATGCTGTCCATCCTGTTCGTCAACGACACTGAGCGGATCATGCGGCAGGAAGTGGCGGTCACCGAGGGCTTCATCAACGAGGCGGGCGCGGCGCGCAAGGCCGACCTGTTCGTTCGGGACGTTGCCCGGTTTCTGCGCGAGTACGAGGCCGAGCGCCACGAGCAGGCCTTCTCGGAGCGCCTGCTCATGCACCTGGCCTCCTGCCCGCTGGCGGAACTCAAGGAGATGACCCTCGCCGTGCTGGCTGAGCGGTTCAGTTACCATCCGAATTACCTGTCCAACAAGTTCAAAAAGGAGAAACAGTTCACCGTCCAGGAGGCCATCCTCAACGAGAAGCTGAATCGGGCGCTGTTCATTCTCCGCGACGAGACGGAGCGCACCACCATCAAGGAACTGTCGTGGCGCCTCGGCTTCTCCGATCCCGCCTACTTCAGCCAGCTCTTCAAGAAGCGCTTCGGCATGCTCCCCAAACAAATCCAGGCCACGTAGGCCGCAACTACCGTACGCCGCATTCGACGAATGCGGCCGGACGGCAGGTAAAAACGGGTGGCGGCAGCTGAGGTCGGCGCCGTGACACCTCGCCGAGCTCCAGACGCGCGTTCATCGAACGCGCGGTACGGATGTCCAGTGGGAGACAGCTGGTGAAAACCGCTCAGGCGTTTTCCACCTTGAATTTCTTCTCGAACACGAGCCGGAAGACCATCACGATGGCGATGATGAGCAACTCGGCGCTCAGGATCTCGCTCAGGATGGGCAGGAAGGGGAGGTACGGCGGGCAACCGATCAGGATCATCAGGATCCCGAGCACCACACCGATGGCGCCGGCCCGGCTGTAGCGCCAGAAGCCCCAGCGGTTGTCCTGCCGCAGCAGGTAATGGTGGTACCAGTTGATGAACACCGTCGCCCCCACGAACAAGACCAGATATTTGATGAGAACCGGCACCAGCGCCTCGGCGTATTGGCTCCAGTTCTCCAGCAGGGGGTCGTAGATGTTCGCCCAGGCGGCCGCAGCGGCTGCGAGCGGTGTGGCGACGACCAGGCCTTTCCAGTACGCGTACTCCTGGTGCTGGGCTCGGCGGGTCTCCGCCACATGGGTGGCCACCACGGGCACCAGCTCGGGGAAGTCCAGGACCTTACGCCACGCCCCGCCCGCAGCACGGATCATGCTGTCGGCCGCCAGCCGGTTGGACCGGATCATTCCCATGACCGCCGCCGTGTCCAGGCCCTGGTGAATCTTTCCGTCCACCAGCACGTCCCATCTCGCTGATGCGGTCATGCCGCCGGTCGATCCGTTCACGGGCAACCTCCAGTGAGGCAGGATGTTCGGAAGCGTTTCCGGAATCATACTGGAATCATTCTGAAAACGGAATGTTTGGTTTTGAGGCCGAATCATAACAGTGAGCTTCAGGATCAGCGGGATTCGGACTCTTCCCGCTGGTGCCGTGCTATCAGGGCGATTACAATGGCTGGGAACACTACCACAGAGTTGATGCCGAGGAACAGGCGCCGGAGGGAATTATGGGTGTCCGCATGCGGTGCGGGTGTGTCCTGCTGCTGTTGACGGCGATCAGCGGAGCTTGGGGCCAGGCGACGAACGAGTACTCCGAACCAGACGATGTTGAAACCGCCGGCTCCCTCATTCTGACGGCAGACGAATCGGGCGATGCTGAGGTGGAGGCCTGGCTGCGGCTGGATTCGCCGGGCGGGTCGGCGCGGATCTCGCCCGAACGGCTGCTGGGGCTCGTCCAACTGGCGGTGGGACAGCCGCTGGCCGACTCCCGGGTCGTGGAGAACGACGGTTTCCTTGCGGTGAGGGGGACGCTCCGGCGGTGGGCGGTGCGCGACGGTCTCATCGTCACGGGCACGGTGCGAATCGGCCCGTTGCAGGCCCTGCTGCGTGACGCGCATCAGCCGCGGCTGGAGCTGCGCCTTGGGCATCCCCGGCTGGGCTGGGTGGAGTACACGGGCTTCGAGCCGTCCCGCCGGTCCGTCGGCGGTCGGACGGAGCTGCACCACGTCGTGCGAGCGGGTGCTCCGGCGGCGATCACGGCGACCGTCCGCTGGGGCTATGACCGATGGGGACTGTGGTGGCGCCTGGCGCTGGCGGCTCTGGCCGTGCTGGCGCCCCTCAGCCTCATCCTGATCGCCCGGCGCCGGTCTCTCCGGCTGGCAGAGACCGATCCCACCGCCGCCTGGTTCGGATTCTGGCGGACATACCAGTGGGTGCTTGCAGGCGCTTGGCTGGCTTGGCTCTGGCTGGTCTTTGCCGGACGGTGGGGGACTCTGGTACAGTTCCTCGTCGGCCCGGGCCGTCCGGTCTGGCTGCTGGCGCTGGCCCTGCCGCCGGCGCTGGCCGGTGTCGCGTGCTTCCTGCCGGCGCGCGCGGTCTTCCGGCGGGTGCGCGGCATCCACCTCACGCCGGCCGAAATGGTGCGCCAGGAGTTCTGGCGGCAACTGGCGTTCCTGGCGCCCGCCACGCTCGGGTTGGCGGGCTTGGCCTGTCTGTTTGACGACACGCCCGTTGCCTGGCTGTTCTTCGGCCTGGCGCTGCTGAGCGCCCTGGTTGGGCTCACCGGCTACGCGTGGGCCACGGGCATGACGCCGCACCAGCTCATGTCCGGCGAGCTGCGGGACCGCATGGAGGCGTTGGCCCGGCAGGCGGGTGTCACGCTCCGGCGGATCTTCGTCATGCCCGCCGGTCGCCTGCAGATCGGCAACGCCTATGCCCTGCGCGGCAGCGACGTGATCCTGACCGACTACCTGCTGGAGCGCCTCAACCGGGCCGAGACCGACGCCGTGATCGCCCACGAGCTGGGCCATCTCACGCGCAACCATCACCGGCTGGTGGGGTGGGTGTTCGCGATCGTCTTCGGGCTCCTGTTTTTCGTGGGCGGCACCGTGTTCGCGGTCATCGACATCCTGTGGCGCGTGGCGGCGGAGGCGGCCGGGTGGGGCGGAGTGGACCGGCTGCCCGACCTGCTGGACGCAATGATCCTCATCCTGGCGCCCCTCGGTTTCGGAGCGGCGTTGTGGGGGCAACTGTTCGTCCGGCGGCGCTGCGAGCGCTCCGCCGACCGCGCGGCGGTGGCTCTCACCGGCGACCCGGAGAGCGCCATCACGGCGTTGGTGAAGCTGTCGCGCATGAATCTAGTCCCCATCCGCTGGGGATTTTGGGACGAGCAACTGGGCACCCACCCGGCGACGCTGCGGCGCGCGCAGGCCATCGCCGCCGACCACGCCATCCCGGCCGATCGGCTGGACGCGCTGCTGCGGACGCCGTCCGCGCCGGTAGCCGACGGCTACCCGGTGCCGGAAGAGATGCGCAATCCGCAGCGCCTCTTCACCTCCGAGTTCAAATCGCGTCAGGTGATGCTGAATCTGCTGGTCATGCTCGGCCTGCTCGCACTGGTGCCGGCGCTCTGGTTCCTGCGGCTGGAGACCATCGGCTGGACCGGCGCCGCCCGGTGGCTGGCCTTGGGGGCGGGGCCGCTGGTTGTGCTCGCGGTGTACCTGCTGACAGCCAATTTTACCCAACTGTCGGGGTACGGCGCGGTGCGGCGGCAGCTGGCCGGCCGGCTGCGGCGACAGGGGGTGCTCACTGCCGAAGCGGACGGCGAGTTCGTCGGCCTGGCCCCCGAAACGCATCACCGCCTCTACGAGGGGCATTCGGTCTGGGACGTGGGATTCCTTGCCTGGAGCGATGCCGGGTTGGCCTATGCCGGTGACCAGTGCCGGTTTCTCATTCCCCGCGATGAATTGGCCGTGGTGGCGGCGGGCGCCGGCCCGCCCGGCCTGCTGCGAACGGAAGAGCTTCGCCTATGTTGGCGCGGTCCGGACGGGCGGGAGCGGACGTGGCGGCTGACGGCGCTGGGCGGCGCTTCGCGGCTCGGGAACTCGGCACGGAGCCGAAGGCTGCGGCAGCGGCTGGCAACGTGGCTGGCCGGCCGGCAACCCGCGAGCGGCGGCCTGCTCACGGCGAGCGAGCCGCCTCCGCCGGAACTGGACGAAGTGCGCGGCGACCATCCCCGCCGGCACGTGCAGGCGGGCGGCGTCATCTTCAGCCTGGTGGTCATCGGCTGCCTCGCGGCGGGCGCGGCCACAGCGTTCGGCATCGACGGCTGGGCTGTGCTCTACGCGCCGCTGGCTGCATCGCTGACGTTCGTCCTGGCCATCCTGCCCATGGCGCTGTATCGCGATCGCTGAGCGGTGTCCGCGGCGCACCCACTGCATACTCCAACGAGGCATGAGGCTCATGCGTGCTCGTAATTCGTCATCGTAATCGTAATCGCGGCTCGGGACTCGGAGCTTATTCCCGAACATCGGACAGCGGACTTCGGACTTTCCAACCTTCCAACCTTCCAACCTTCCAACCTTCCAACCTTCCAACCTTCCAACCCTTAAACAATCCTCAGAACAATAGCTGAAAAGTCCACTCGGTCGCGCAGGCAGTCTGTCCGAAGATGAGGGTTCCTGCAGACGGCTCGCGCGCGACGAGTCATGTTATTCCACGACAGGTCGTCCCATGTCAATGGACACTCATCCCGTCCTGATCTCCTCTGGGAACCTACCCTTGAGATGTTTCCGCCGGTTTTCGTACTGAATGGAAGCAGTCGATTCCACCAGCGCCCCGCACGGCCCGGAAATGGAAAGCCGCCGCGGGACCCAAAGGCCGGATCCGCAACCGGTCGGGAGGAAGCCGTGGAGATACGGGAGACGGGGGAGCGATCGTTCCGTGCTCGATTATGGCGGCGTTGCTTCATCAGACAGATGCTGGTGGTGGGATTCCTGGCGGTGACCCATTCGACGGCCCAGGTCGCCGAGCCCGTAGCGACCCTGATCGGGTGGCAGGTGGAGCAACTGGAGCAGGCGTTCATCAACCGGGACCTGTCGGCCATCCAGCCCCTGCTGGACAAGGAATTCCAGATCGCCGGCCAGCAGGGCGACACCGCTCGGCTGGTGCTGCAGGCTGCGATGGACCAGCTCCACCAGCTCGAGGCCATTCGGGTCACGGACATTCAGCCGCACCCGGCGGGATACCGGGTGACGGTGGACGTGCAGATGTACGGACTCGCCATGGAGCGAGACCTGGTGCTATCGCCGTCGTTCCGAGTCCTGGAATTGAATCTGTTTCAGGTGGAGTTCCGGATCCTGGTCAGTTGGGAACCCCTGATGGCGGCGCCGCCTCCGGTCATTGCCGATCGCTTCCGCCTGGCCGCCAACCTGGTGCTTGTCGAGAACGTGCGCGTCAACGGTGTGAGCGGCAGCATGATCCTGGACACCGGCACCAGTACGATGCTGTTGAACCTCCCGCGGCTCGATGAGGGGAGTGTCCGGCCGGCGGCCGATCACGGCGTCCTGGGCGGCGCCGGGGGGACCACCCGAGCGGTGAAACGTGTCTGGGTGAGCGAATTCGCCTGGCAGGATCTTCGTCTCGGCCGGTTCGAAACCATCGGGATGGATCTGACGCATCTGGAAAAACAGCTTGGCTGTCCCATCCTCGGGATCATCGGCTTCCGGACCATCCGGCAGTATGACCTGACCGTGGACTACGACCGGCAGGAGGTAACGCTGTGCCGCCTCGAGGCCGGCGGCGAGCGGCTTGACGCCCGGCAGTGCCCGGCCGACGCCATCCGCTTGCCGTTCGAGCTGGCCGGTCCGCTGCCCGTGATTCCGGTTACCATCGGCGGCGAGCAGCTTCGCTTCGGAGTGGACACAGGCGCCACGGCGATCGTGATCGACCGATCGGTGGATCTCCGCCTCAGCCGTGCGCAATACCGCGAACTGGATCGGAGCTTCTATGTCGGCGTCGACAACCAAAGCCGGATGACCCGCCGGCTGCAGCTGCACCGGACCCGGGTCGGATCGACGGATTTTGACGGCATGATCGCGGTGGTGGGGGATCTGGCGCACCTGCGTCGGGACTTCGGGATCCGGCTCGACGGGCTGTTGGGGTACGAATTTCTGTGCCGGCGGCCCATGACCCTCAACTTCATCAAGCAGGAGCTGTGGATCGGCACCGGGTTGATGGCGCGCGACACCCGGCAGGGAGTGCCGGTCGCCACGTCAGAGCGGCAACCCATGGTGACGCGTTAGGCGCGCCGCCCGTCACATGGCCAGTTCCGATTTCAGTTGGGAGTATTCCTGGTAGTACCAGAACAGCAGTTCCGACACCTGCGGGTCCGGCCAGGGGAAGCCGGCCGGCACAGGACCGATCGCCGCGGGGGGGAGTCCGCCGGGATTGAGGACGGCCAGGCGGGTGAGCATCTCGGGCCCCAGCGGAGTCACGGGATGCGGGGCCGGCGTCCAGTCGACGGCTGCCAGTGCCGCAGGGGTGAATGGCGGCAGGCGGCGCGCCTGCATGTTCACCGATTCCGGCAGGCGGGACACGCCGTCCCGGACCGGAATCCGATAGGTGCGGCCCGCGCGCAGCATGGTGCCGCGCATGCCGTTGGCCGCCTGGATGGCACGAACGCTCACGCCGTACCGGCGAGCCAGATGTCCCAGCGTCTGGCCGCTGCGGACCCGGTGGTTGACGTAGACGACGGGCGGTTTGATCTTGCCCTGTTCCAGAAGCGGCTTGTAGGCGCGGATCCCCGCCTCCTGGGCGCGGCGGTTGTAAAAGCGAACGTGATAATGGTTGCGATGCTTGGGTACGTGCCGGACCACCGACAGGCCGGTGCCGTGCGGAACCTGGAACACGTCGCGCAGCCAGTCCCGGTCCTCGCCGATAGAGACCGCGTAATCGTACAGGAGGCGCTGAATGCTGCGGTCCAGCAGGATGGTCTCGACGTCGGTGTGCACCACCAGTGCCCGGACCAGCGCCCAGTTGCGGGGCAGGTCCAGGTTGCGCGCTGTGCCGTTGCTGTGCCACGCGCCCTGGCCCTTCTTGAAATAGAAGCCGAGATCCGCGTCGCGGCCGGCCTGATGGGTCTGATGCCGGTTGAGACGCCCGCCGTCGTCCTCGCTGATGTCCCCGATGTGGAGGGGGTGGGAATCCGGGTATAGGTCGTGAACGGCCCTGATGGCGGTCTCCACGAAGGCGATGGTCTCCTCGGTACCCCAGGATTCATCCGGGTTAACCACATCCCAGAGCGGACCCGAGGACATCTGGCGGCCGTTCAGGAGGACGCCGCCGCTGGGGAAACCGATGGAAACGGAGCCGAGGGCGGCGGTGTCTTCGGCGATGAGCCGGCTGAGCTGCTCATCGCTGAGGTCCACCATGTCGGTGGGCGGGTGGGCGATGAACGCGAGTTCAGGGATGGCGGCGGGGGTGGTGACGGTGCTTTCGAGCAGGGCGGGGGGAAGGGTATAGGCGGGCGAAAGGAGACTCAGCAGGGTGATGACCAGTCGCCAACCATTCATGGTGCCGCGCCTGCCTCCTGGTTACGGTTCGTCCGTCGCCGATGCTCGAAGGAGAAATATTAAACGAGCGAAAACCGGATGTCTAATAAAAATTGAAAAAGTGTCCCATTAAATTACAGCCGGGGCTCAGTAAAAAATGTTGCTTGAACCGTTCGATTTCTGTTATTCCGGACACAGACAGTCCGGTTGAGTGAAGCAGCCCATGACAGACAGCGCGATCCGCGACGACACGGAGTTAGTACTCAGCCGCTACCTGGTGGCGGTGGAAATATCGGACGACCTGATCTTCTGCGGGCACGCCGTCTTCGGGCGCCGCCGGCTGCTGGATCGCCACATGATGTCGCTGCTCGGCTTCTTCCGGCCGCCGCAGACTCCTGCATCGGCCGTGGCCGAATACCTGCGCCGGAATCCGCGGCTGGCCGTGACGGAAGGTCTGCCGGAGCTGGTGCACCGGATCATCCGGGGTTATGTGGAGGACGGAATCCTCGTGCCGGCCGATCAGGATGAGCCGACCGCCGTCGCGGAGCGACTGGGACGCACCTACGGACGCGACGCCGACGGGGCGTTCGGCGTCGACGCCATCGAGGACGCATTCATGCCGGTCCTGCCGGAGCGATTGGACCGGCCGTCGCCGGCGGGGGACAGCGAGCCGCTGACGATCCTGCTCCTGGGCTGGTGCGCGGTCCAGTCGCTGCGGCCGGTGCTGGCGGCGGCGGCCGCCGCCCGCGGCTTCCAGGCGGCGATCCAGGTGGGATTTCCCGACGATGTCCATCTCATCGACGCGCTGGCGCCGGACGTGACGGTCCTGCAGTTGAGCCACCGGCTGATCCTGGCGCCGGTGCTGGACGGTCTGCACCTGCTGCCACCGGAAGAGCTCGAGGACCGCATCACCGGTGCCGAGGCCGCCATCCGGTCGGCCGTGGAGAAGGCTGCCGCGCGGACCGGTTCCCGGCTGCTGCTGGTCCAGGGAATCGCCGCGCCCCAGGTCTCGCCGTTCGGCGCAGCCGATTTCCGCCATGCGCCGAATGTCAGCGATGTGGTGTTTCGGCTGAACCGGACCGCCCGCGAGGCGACGGCGCGGCACCCGGACGCCCTGTTCGTGGACGAGGAGGCGATCGCCGCCTCGTTCGGCAAGCGATGGCTGATGGACGACCTGGTGTCCACCTTCAGCCATCATGGCCTGTTGGGGTACCCGCCTGGTGGCGCAGCAATCGACGCGCCGGCAGATACGGCGGAGACAAGTGAGCAGCCGGAGCCGCTGCCGGATGAGGCGCAGCGGACTCGCTTCCACCGGCTGATGAGCGGCGCCTACCTGGACCTGTACGAGATCTGGCGAGGCCGCGACGCGATCCGCTGCGTGATCACGGATCTGGACGGGACGCTCTGGCCCGGCCGCATCGCCGACGAGTCTTTCGACTTCAACGATGAACGGTTGGTGGTCCCGCTCATGTACGGCTGGTACGCCGGGCTGCACCAGGCGCTGCAGGTGCTCCGTCGCCGCGGCATCGTCCTGGCCGCCGTGTCGAAAAACGATCCGGGCGTGCTGGCCAAGTGGCGGCCGGACCGGCTGCCGCTGGGCCTGGGCGTCCGCGCCGAGGAGCGAGGCCATCTGCTGCGGCCTGACGACTTCGTCGCCGTGCGCCTGGCGTGGGAGCCCAAGAGCGCGGTCATCCGGCGGCTGACGAAAGAGCTCGGGGTGTCGCCCGGACAAGTGGCGTTCATCGACGACCACCCTGTGGAACGGGAGGAGGTGCGCCAGACGCTCCCCGACGTGCTGGTGCTCGGCGATGACATGGCGCGGGTGCGGGAGGTCCTGCTCACCTCACCCCGATTCCAGGTGCTCGATGTCAGCCCCGAGGCGAGACGACGCACCGAGACCACCCGCGCCCGGCTGGAGCGGGAGGCTGCCCGGACGGTGGCCCCCGATGCCGGCGCGTTCCTGAAAAGCCTGGAGGTCCGCTGCATGGTCCGGGTGGAACGGGACACCGCGCGGGCGGCGCGGATCAGCGAGCTGCTCCGGCGGACCAACCAGTTCGCCACCACGGCGCAGCGCCCCTCGGCGGCGGAGCTGGCGGCGTTGATGGGGCGGGACGGGGCGGCCGTGGTCTCGCTCCACGTACGGGACCGGTTTGCCGATTACGGGCTCGTGGGCGCCGCGGTGGTGGAGGGGACGGCGATCACGGCGTTTGCCATCTCCTGCCGCGTCATCGGACTCGAAGCGGAGATCCCCCTCCTGCGTCGGGCGCTGGAGCTGGCCGGGCGGGGCGGCGGCTCAGTGCACGTGCCGTTTACGCCGACGGAACGGAACCTGCCGGCGCGGCGGCTGTTCATTCTGCCGGGATTTTCGGCCCGCGCGGATGGCACCGGATTCCTCTTCGATCTGGCACACCAACCGCCGCCGGCCGATCCGCCCCACCTGCACGTCCTCGAGGAGTGATCGAAAACCGGTCACGCGGCTGACGGCCTGCGCGTCCGGCCCGGGCAGGGGCGCGTGGCCATGGTGAACCGACGGTTCACCTGATATACTGAAAAACGCAACCGCGGGCAGCTGCAGGGGCGCCCAGCGCGCTCCGGGAGGTGTTGATGGCCGAGAGTTCCGGCAATAAGTTCGGCTGGCTCAAGTGGACGGGCATCGTGCTGGGCGTTTTCGCGGCAGCCCTGGTGGCCGTGGTTCTGCTGATGGACGTGAATCAGTTCAAGCCGGAACTGGAGCGGGAGTTGGGGCGAGTGCTGGGGCGGACCGTGACCCTTGGCCGGATCCACCTGGCCCTGCTGGACGGGGGGCTGCGGATCGAGTCGATCGCCATCGCCGAAGATCCCGCGTTTGGAGGCGAGCCGTTTCTCCAAGCCCGCAGCCTGTCCGTGACCATGAAGTGGGTGCCGTTCATCAAGTCCCGGGCACTGCGGGTGACCGACATCCGCCTGGAGTCGCCCGATATCCGGTTGATCCGCGGTGCCGGGGGCCGGTGGAATTTTTCCAGCCTCGCTGCCGGGGCCGAGCCGCCGACGGCGCCCGCTGGAGAACCCGGCCGGGGTCCGGCGGCGGTGGATCTGCAGGTGCGCCGGCTGGCGATCACGGGGGGGCGGGTCCGCGTGGTGCACGCCGACGCCGGCGGCAAAACGTTCCAGTATGAGGATGTCCGCCTCGACGTGAGAGATTTCAGTCCCGGCTCCCGGTCGCCGTTTGAATTGGCCGCCATGCTGCCGGCTGAAGGGAAACTGGCGGTCCGAGGACACTTCGGCCCCCTCAACTCCGGGGACATCGCCCGCACACCGATGGAGGCGGACGTTCAGGTGGATGGTCTCGACATCACCGCCTCCGGTTTCCTGAAACCGGAGGCCGGTCCGGCCGGAGTGGTGGATTACTCCGGGAAGGTGTCGCACGACGGCACGACCATCCGCAGCCAGGGTGAGGTCCATGTGGACCGGTTGCGGATCATGAAGGGCGCCGCACCCGCCGGGCGTCCGGTGGCGGTGGCGTACACCCTGGTGACGGATCCTGCCGCCCGAACAGGCCGGCTCGAGGAGGCCGCCGTGACCGTGGGCGGCGCGGTCGCCCGGTTGGCCGGCTCGTTTGCCCCCGCCGGCGAGTCCACGCAGATCGATATGACGCTGCGCGGCGAGAAGATGCCGGCGGAGGACCTCATGGCGCTCCTGCCGGCGCTCGGCGTGGAACTCCCCAAGGGGGCGGCTCTCCGGGGCGGCACGCTCGGGGCGGACCTGGCGGTGAAGGGACCGGTGGAGGCGCTCGTGACCACGGGCACGGTGGCGATGCGCGACACCAATCTCACGGGATTTGACCTCGGCTCCGGCATGTCGGCCGTGGCCGGGCTGGTGGGGATCAAGACCGGCCAGGACACGCCGATCCAGCTGATGGGCGGCGACCTGACGATGACGCCGGCGGGCATCGAGTTTAGCCGCATCCGGCTGGTCATGCCGGAAATCGGCCAGCTCGACGGCGCCGGGCGGATCGGCGCCGACAACACTCTTGATTTCCAGATGCGGGCGACCCTCGCCGAAAACGCCACGGGCGGCGTGACGCGGCTGACGGGCTTGAAGCAATCGGGTCCGGTGGTCGTCCCGTTCCGGGTGCAGGGAACCACCCGGCAACCGGTGTTCACGCCGGAAGTTCAGAACCTGATCCAGGAGGAACTCAAGGGCTGGGTCGGCGAAAAAACCGCCGGCCAGGTAGGCAGTTTCCTCGAGGGCGTTCTGGGTTCCAAGAAGAAGAAGTGACGTCGGCCCGTCGCCGGCGTCCGGTTACCGGCCCAGGAGCGCTGCAGCACCGGCGGCCAGCTCTTCGGGGTCCAGCGGGCGGCGGTGCAGCCGCACCCGCGCGATGGCGCCGTGGAAGAACTGGCTGCGGCCGTTGTCCATGGCGCCGATCTGGGTGAGCATGCCCGCGCTGTCGTACTTGAAGTTGCCCGCCAACCGGCCCTGGGCCACCCGCTGACCGTCCACCCACAACTCCAGGATTTGCTCGTAGCTGCGGTGGACCGCCGCGAACACGTGGAATTCGCCGGGATTCAGTCCGGCCATGGGCCAGGCGATTTGAAACGTTTTGGGCAGGTCGCGACGGAAGATCAGCTTGCCGGCGGCGATGGAGAAGCAGTACGGATCGTGGCCGCCCCGCTCGTCACCCCGCCAGACCATCATGTTGTAGCTGCCGTCAGTGGCCGTGGATTCCGCCAGGCGCGCCACGACCTCGATGGTGGTGTCGCCGCGCAGGTCGAGCTCGCGGATCGCGTCGAGCAGCACCCAGTCGCTCTGGCCGTTGAACATCAGCGCGCCGCCGCCGGGGGCGTCCACACGGGTGGGCGCGCCGCGCACTTCGGCACGGATCCCGTAGGGGCCCAGATCCACGAAACCGATGGCCCCCGACGGATCCGCCACCAGATCCATGACCAGGCCCGCGGCGATGGCCGCGCCGGTGTCCGGCGGCGCCGAGGCGGGCATCCCCTGCGACTCGGCGTCCGGCGACCGGTCCGAGCCCGGCACGGGGACCGAGTCGAGCGGCGGCTCCGGCGACGCCGGGGGCGTGGCGGTCCGGTTCGCGGGCGGTTGGTCGGATTGCGCCGATCCCCGGACAAACGGCGGGCGGGAGATCCCGGTGTCCGGCGGCCCCCCCGGCTCTCCATCGACGGCGAGGCACGGCAGGCGGTCGATGCCGGCCAGCACGGCGCGGACCAGCGACTCCCCGTCGGGTCCTTCCGTTCCCGTGGCGGCCCTGGCGCTGCCGACGACGATGACGTGCCATCGGCACGCGATGGCGTGCGTGCGTAGCGCGGTGCGGGCGACGCCGCCGAGATCGCCCATCTCGGCGGGCTGCATGCCGTCCATGCCCTCAATGAAATCGCGGACCTTGGCGCGGGCGTCGACCGCGTCGGCGCACAGGCGGACCTTGATCGAGATCCCGCGATCCGGCCAGGTCATGGTGTAGATTACCTCACCTTCGGTCTCGGTGCGGTTGCGCATCACCGGGGTGTCGGACTCCTGGCCGTCGAAGGCGGGGAACAACCCCCAGATTTCCTCATCCGGGCAGGCTGCGGACACGAGGCACGCTGCGGTGAGCCACAGGATGGCTGCCCCCAGCCGAATGCCGGCGGTGGTATGGTACCGGAGTGGTGTGATCATGGTTGACTCCCCAGTCGGAGTGAGATTCGCATGGGTCGCACTGTACCGCAGAAAACCGGCCGGCGTCAAGGTGGGCGGGAGGCTCTGGGCGCCGGTCGAAGGTGAGGGCCGGCCCGCGGGACAGGTGGCGGCAGATCCGGGGGGATCGTCTCCATACCGTCCTGCCGGAAGGACGCGGCCGGCTCAACGCAGCAGGTAGATGACGGCCACCGCCACGCCGATGATGACGACCGCCCCGCGCAGCACGGCGGGCCGAAGCCGGCCGGCCAGCCGGCCGCCCGCGGCGCCGCCCAGCAGCGCGCCGCCCGCCATGACCAGCGCCGCCGTCCAGACGACCTGGCCCGAGAACAGGAAGTACACGGCCGCCGCGACGTTGGTGGCGAGGGCGATCGCCTGCTTCAGCGCGTTGAGGCGTGTCAGGGAGTCGTGGAGGATCAGGCCCAGGACGGCCA